>JAGWXR010000111.1 GCA_018969785.1 Alphaproteobacteria bacterium | reverse complement strand
CCTGAAGGAAGCGTCGAAGCCTCCCGACCTTGGGCGCGGGACGGCATGCTTGCGTGCGTGGCTTGTATATCGAGATTGCCGTTGTCCTGGTCCTGACGATCGTCAATGGCCTGCTGGCGATGTCCGAGATGGCGGTCGTATCCTCCCGCCCTGCCCGCCTGAAGGTGCTGGCTGACCAAGGCTCGAAGGGCGCGCGCATGGCGCAGCGCCTTGCCGAGGATCCCGGGCGGTTTCTCTCTACCGTGCAGATCGGCATCACGCTCGTGGGCGTGCTCTCGGGCGCGTTCTCGGGGGCGACGCTGGGCTTGCGCCTGACGACATGGCTGGAGGCGCAGGGGCTTTCGCCGGCCGCGGCCGATGCGCTGGGCGTAGGGAGCGTGGTGCTTGTCATCACCTATCTGTCGCTGGTGGTGGGCGAGCTTGTGCCCAAGCAGTTCGCGCTGCGGGATCCCGAACGGATCGCCGCGCGCGTGGCGCCGGCGATGCTTGCACTTTCGCGCATTGCTGCACCGTTCGTCTGGGTACTCAACGCGTCGGGCACGGCACTCCTGAAACTTGCGGGGAGCCGCGAGGGACAGGATGAAGCCGTCACCGAGGAAGAGGTCAAGACCATCATCGCCGAGGCCGAGAGTGCGGGCGTGCTGGAGACCGAGGAGCGCGCGATGATCGCGGGCGTCATGCGGCTGGCCGACCGCACGGCGCGCGCGCTGATGACGCCGCGGCGGGACGTGGAGCTGCTGCGGCTTGATGACGAGATCGACGAGATCCGCGCGCTGTTGCGATCCACGCGGCGCAGCCGCCTGCCCGTTCAGGACGGTGATGCCGATGCTGTCGTCGGCGTCGTGCTGGTCAAGGATATCGCCGCCGCGCTTTCGGCGGATCCGGCGACCGACCTGCGGCTCCTCGTCAACAAGGCGCCGATCGTGACCGACAACAGCCGGGCGCTGGATGTGCTGAAGGCCATCCGCGCCTCGACGGTGCACATGGCGCTGGTGTTCGACGAGTATGGGCACTTCGAAGGGATCATCACGTCGGGTGACTTCCTCGAGGCGATCACCGGCGCGTTCCAGGAGACGGGAAGCGACGAGCCTGCCATCGTCAGGCGCAACGACGGCAGCTGGCTGGTGTCGGGCTGGATGCCGATCGACGAATTCACGGATGCCACCGGGTTCCCCGCGAGCCGGCGCGGCGACTACAAGACGGTCGCGGGCCTCGTGCTTGGCCTGCTCAACCGACTGCCCGAGGTCGGCGAGACCTTCGACGACGGAACCTTCCGCTTCGAGGTCGTGGACCTCGACGGCCGGCGCATCGACAAGGTGCTGGTGAGCCGGGTGGCGGAGGCGCAGACCAGAGAGGCCTGAAATCCATTCAGCGTGCGTTCAGGTTCGATCCCTTACACGGGAAACCTCAGAGTGGAGGGCTATCCCATGTTGCGTCCCATCATGTCGTTCTGCCTTGCGTTGCTGTCGGGGGCCTTGCTGCTGGCCTCGCCTGCGCGTGCCGATTCGCAGGTCTCGCGCGCGCCCGGCGCATTCCTGCCGGTGCAGTACCATTATGATTATGACGGCCCGCGCGAGGACTGGAGCGCACGGACGTGCTGCCGCCGCCATGAGCGGGGTGGCTACCGGATCTTCTGGACGACGGTCGGCGAGTGCTACCAGACACGCGGTGAGAGAACCACCAACAAGGAATGCCGCAAGAGCGGCGGGTTCCACCCCTATCCCGGCGGATACTGGGGCGGGTATCCGGGCGGCTATCCGGGTGGCGGGTATCCCGGCGGCTATCCGGGTGGTGGCTGGAACGACGGCAACTGGAATGAACGCTGGTGCTGCGCACGCGACAGCCATGTCTGGTGGTCAACCAAGGGCGAGTGCCTGAGGTCCGGTGGCTACCAGGCGGCCAACCGGGTCTGCCGGCGCCGCTGATACCCGGCGTACGTGACTGTCGGCGGGCAAGGGGTCGGTCGGGCCATCCCTTGCCCGCAGCCATTTCAGCGCCATTCAACGGTCTTGTGCCGTGGTTTGGGCGCGTGCGCCCTGCCCCCATGATTGCGCCATGGGCGCGCATCCGCTAAACAGCCCCCACCTTACTGCACGCAGTTTCATGGGGACACGATGGCGCTCGACAAATATCTCGAAGAAGGCATGTTCCGCAGCCGCTGGATCATGGCTCCGTTCTATGTCGGGCTCGTGCTCACGCTGGCCGTCCTGCTGGTGAAGTTCGCGCAGGAACTGATCCTGTTTGCGCCGACAGTGCTTGAGGTCAGCGAGGCCAAGGTGATCCTGGGCGTCCTGACGCTGATCGACCTCGTCCTGGCGGGCAACCTGCTCTTGATGGTGATCTTTGCGGGCTATGAGAACTTCGTCTCGAAGATCGATACAGGCAACAGCGAGGACCGGCCCGACTGGATGGGCAAGGTCGACTTCAGCGGGCTGAAGCTGAAGCTCATCGGATCGATCGTGGCGATCTCGGGCATCCATCTCCTCAAGGCCTTCATGGACCTCAAGGAGATCGACAAGGAGAACCTCATGTGGCTGGTCATCATCCACATGGCCTTTGTCATCTCGGGCGTGCTGTTTGCCGTGATGGACTATCTCACGGCGCGAAGCCACGCCGTGATGCTGCAAGCCGAAGCCGCCCATGAGGCTGCGCTCGCGCAGGCTGCGGCGATCAAGGCTGCGGCGGTGAAGGCCTAGATACCCGCAGGCGGCGGCGGAAATGCCATGCCGTCGCTTCCGGCCGCCGCCGTCCCGGAGACGGCCGCGTCATAGAGTGCCTGACCGAGGGGTGCGTCCGCCACGATCCTTGCGAGAAGCAGCGATCCAAGCAGGACGATCACCACCCAGGCCCACGCCGGATGGACCCGATTGCCCACCCATGCGTCCCGACAGGCTGCGACCGCCACGAAGACGAGTGCGGCGAGCGAGGCGATCTCGAACGCATAAGGCGTCAGGAACGGCATGGGCAGCAAGCGCCCGAAGCCCGGACCCATCAGGAGCACGAAGCTTCCGATCTGCAGGCGCGGATGCCAGTCGTGGTGCTTGCGCAGGATGATGGCTGCCGCGAGAAGTCCGAGCGCGCCCAGCAGGGTCAACGGGTTGGCGACCAGGAAGTGCTGGGGCTGAAAGAAGAATGGCGTCCGCCCCGCATGCACCGTCGTCCAGGTGACAAGAAGGCCCATAACCAGCAAGCCTATCGCCCAGACTGCTGCGACCCGTCCCAGCATGCGATGGTACCCCATGGCACCGGCTTTCACGAGCCATGGCTGGATCACGAAGATCGCAACCCAACCCATGAAGACAATCGCGTGTGCATGGATGACGAGCGGTGCGCTGAAGCTTGAGCGACCCAGCGCGAAGTGCACGGCGAAGCCTGCGACCTGAACGATGGCCATTACGGTCGCCAGTGTCCGGAAGAAGCCTGCATCGTCGACTTGCGGGCGCGCGCCCGCACCCACCACGCCATCGGTCACCATCGACGCCTCCCTTGGACATGCATCCATCGCACGGAGGGTGTGATCAACTCAAGCCTCACCGGTATCCGGCGTGATTTGCGGGGATCGTGCCCCTGTGACTGCATGAGAGCCACAGGGCGGCGCCGTCAGAAATCGAACTCTGTCTGCGCGGTAGCCTTGCGCCTTGCGGGCCGGCGCCCGGTCGGGGGGAGGCCCGACTTGCGGCTGCCGTGCTTCGACTGGATGACATCGGCAGTGGCGCGATACGCCGGGCCCTTGCGCACTGCGTAGATCGCCTCGCGCGCACGGGCGGCGGCCTGCATGTGGTCGACAATCGGGGCGGGATAGTCACGGCTGAGGGTGATCCCGTGACTGGCGAGAAGATCGGCGGGCGCCGTCCACGGCTCGTGCAGGAGAGGGGTCGGCAGGGCTGCGATCTCGGGGACCCATCTTCGGATGAAGATGCCGTCGGGGTCCTGGTCGCGCGACTGCTTGACGGGATTGTAGATCCGCGCCGTGTTGACGCCGGTGACGCCTGACTGCATCTGGACCTGCGGGTAGTGGATCCCGGGCTCGAAATCGGTGAAGCGCCGGGCGAGGACCCGTGCCGGCATGCGCCAGTCCTGCCAGAGGTGATAGCTCGAGAAAGCCATCACCATGCTGCGCATGCGGAAGTTCAGCCATCCTGTCCCCGCGAGCGAGCGCATGCAGGCATCAACAAAGGGAAAGCCCGTCTGGCCCTCTTCCCAGGCCTTCACGATGGCGGCGTGCTCGCCGGTGACGGGCCGCAGGCCTTCGCACGCGACGTGCAGGGCCTGGCGCTCGATCTGCGGTTCGTCCTCGAGCTTCTGGATGAAGTGGCAGTGCCAGTGCAGGCGGGAGCCGAAGGATGCGATGGACTGGGCATAGGCCGGGTCGCCCTCTTCCCGCCAGCGCCGTCGGGCACGCGTGGCGGCCTGCCATGTCTCGCGCATCGACAGGCAGCCCAGCGCCAGATGCGCGCTGATGCGCGAGCAGGCGGATGCGCCCTCGAGCGGCGAGGACATGGCACGGCGATAGGTCCGCCCGCGCTCCGAGAGAAACGTCTTCAGGAGACCGATGGCCTCGATGCGTCCTCCGCGCTGGCGTTCGGGGCAGGGATCATCGGAAAGGCCGAGGCCCGGGGCGTCAGGCGCGTCATCGCCCTCGATGTCGGCATGACGCAGGCTTTCAGGCGCGGGGATGACCGGGGCACGCATCATGGCGTCCCACCTTGCGGCCCAGCCGTCGCGCGTGCGCTGCGCGCGCCAGACGCCGTGCTGGCGGTGCTCGATGAAGGGGATGCCGGCACGCCTTGCCCAACGGCGCACGACGCGGTCACGCTCGTAGGTCCAGAGCAGGCCTGTCTCTTCGTGTGCATGCAGGCCGGCAATCCCGATGCGCGCATGAAGGTTCGCCAGAACCTCGATCGCCTCGCCATGCTTCACCACAAGGCGCGCGCCACGGGCCTGGAGCGCGGCGTCGAGGTCTTCCAGGCTCTCCTGCAGGAAGGCGTAGTGGCGCGCCGACATTTCCGGCTGGCGCCACAGGAAGGGCTCGATGATGTAAAGCGGCAGGACGGGGCGGCCTGTCGCTGCAGCTGCAGCGAGCGGCGCGTGGTCGTGGACCCTGAGGTCGCGCTTGAACCAGACGACTTCGATCATGTCCCTGAAAGTTCCGCCACAAGCCGGGGGATCTGCTCGCGGAAGCGAAAGAAGCCAGCCGTCGCGTGCGGCCAGGCACGCTGGTCGAAGCCGCGGCGAATCTGCACGAGGCGAATGCCCGCGCGCTCGAGCCCTGAAGATGCCTGCCCCAGTGCGGTTGCAGCGCGGCCGAGCGGTGCAAAGGGCGTGGCAACCTCGGTCACGCCCAGCGAGCGGGCCCAGTGCCCGATCCCGTCCACCTCAAGGGGCTCGGCTGGAACACCAAAGGCCTTTGCCGCGCGGTTGCAGGCGTCATTGGCGGCGCCGCGTTCAAAGCGTGCGGCGGGGCCCTCCGGGTCGCCCAGAGGCGGTTGCGCCAGCACGGCGACGGCGGCGATGTCGGCCCCGAGCGGGAGGCTTTCAGGGTGAAGGTCATCCTCGTGCAGGATGAGGCCCACGCGGCGCGTGGAGAGGCTGCCTGCCGGTGGCAGCGGGCGGATCGCGGGTGGTGGTCCGTCTTCCGACATGGGCATGGCCTGCTCATCGAGCCGGCCCCGGGGGTCGAAGCGTCCTTGCGTGTTGTCACGAATGTTGTCGGCCCGTGCGAGGTAGTGCTTGCCGCGCGTGTGGAGGCCCGCGACCCAGCGCCAGGACAGCGTGTTCGAGGCAGGGTCTGCATCAACCAGATGGCTGAACATGAAGGCGGCACCCAGCTGCCAGGGAAGCTTCAGGGTGAAGATCCAGATCGAGGCGAACCACATGCGTGCGTGGTTGTGCAGCCAGCCCGTGGTGACGAGTTCGTCCACCCAGGCATCGAAAGCGTCGATGCCGGTCTGGCCCGCGGTCGCGGCCTGGAGGCGCTTGCGCAGGTCGGGACTTGCCTCGGCCTGTGCCGCGGCGCGCGCGCGTTCGACCTCGAAGCGCAGCAGCACATCCGGGCGCTGCTCGAGCCAGCCTTTCCAGTAGGTTCGCCAGAAGACTTCCTGGATGAACTTCTGCGCGGCCTCGAAGGGGTGGCGTGCAAGAACGGCGGTGATGACCTCGGTCTCGGTGATCATGCGACGGCGCAGCCATGGCGAGAGGCCCGAGACGTTGGAGCGGTCGGCGGGTCCGCGGTCGACATTGCGGTCGCGCTCGTAGCTGCGCCCGGCGCGCGGCAGGAAGGCCTCGAGCCGCGCCAGGCCGGCTGCTCGGGTGGGGGTCCAGGCCTGCGCGGGCATGTTTGGCTGTTGCATGAAGCCTATACGCAGCGTAAGGCCATCCGGGTCAGCTGCGGGGCGGCGATCGTTACGGGTCAGGGAGCGTGATCCACGCGGCCCCGGGCGACGTTACGGCACCCTACACAAACCTGAGCCCGCCATGACCCCTTCCGATCCGACGCGCAGCACCGCCCTTCGCCTGGGCTTCCTGGGGCTTGTGCCCTTTGCCGGGCTTGCGGTCGCTTCGCTGGCTGGTGGGGACGACCTTCGGGCGGTGGCGAACCCTGCCCTGCTGGCCTATGGCGCCACGATCCTCTCGTTCCTGGGGGGCATCCATTGGGGCCTTGCCCTCGCGCGCCCGGCGCTTCCAGCGCGGGAGGTTGCCTTGATGCTCGCGGTCGGGGTGTTGCCGCAGCTGCTCGGCTTTACGGCGCTGCTGGTGCCCGTGCCCCTGGGGCACGCGCTGTGTGCGGGAGGCCTTGCCCTGTTCCTGGTCGCGGACCGTGCTGCGGCCAAGCGGGGGCTTGCACCGGCGTGGTTCATGCATCTGCGCTGGCCGCTGTCATGCGCAGCCGCGCTTGCGATGGTGGTGGGCGCGCTGACGGCCAGTGCCTGAGGATCAGGCACCTTCCTCGGCTTCCTGCGAGCGGGCATAGGCCTCGTCGCTCGGCGCGAGCAGCAGGTACATCGC
>JAGWXR010000009.1 GCA_018969785.1 Alphaproteobacteria bacterium | reverse complement strand
TAGGAAAATAGGGCACGATGGCTAATGCGGCATTAAGCACATTGGCCCGAGGGGCGGAAAGCAATCCTTTCTTCATATTCCTGTCACGCGGCTTTCGGCCGTTGGGGCCGCTCAGATCCTGGTCCCCACATAAGCAAAGAAGAGGCAGCCAAAGCCGACGCCAAGCGCGACGAGGTCGACGCGGAAATTCATCAGGGTTGCCGCAAGACCGATGAAGGGGACCAGCGATGCAAAGCTTGCGATCCCCATCACGATCAGGGCCCAGATGCGGATGCGACGGGACAGCGAGGCCGATGCCTGGTCGATCGAGGCCCGCTCGGAGACGATGAAGGCCGAGGCGAGGCAGAAAAGCCCGACCACGACCATCAGGACATTCATCCTGAGGAAGGCGATTTCGAGCTGGACGCTGCCCAGGCCGATCGACCCGAGGATCGCCATGATGCCTGCAACCCACAGCAGCCAGGACTGGAGCCTTGCGAGCGACTTCGACATCGAGGGTCCCCCTTATCTCACCTTTCCGGTCGCCTGCAGCCTGCCCCGACAATACGGCAAGATTGAGGAACGGGCGCGATGCGGGCGTCCCGGCTCATGCTGGCAGAAGGCCGATGACGGCGGCCGTCATGCAGGTCGAAAGCGTGCCGGGGATAAGGGATTTGAGCGACAGTTCCACCACCTCGTTGCGGCGCGAGGGAACAAGCGCGCTGATCGATCCGATCATCATGCCGACCGAGCTCAGGTTTGCAAAACCGCAGAGCGCATAGACCATCAGCAGCTTCGAGCGATCGCTCAGCGCGTCTTCCGGGAGGGCGGCGAGATTGAGATAGGCGATCATCTCGTTCAGGATCGTCTTGGTGCCCATCAGGCTGCCGGCCAGCGCCGCGTCGGCAGCGGGCACGCCGATCAGCCAGGCGATCGGCGCGAAGGCCCAGCCTACGATGCGCTCGAAGGACAGGGGCGCGCCGGCGAACTCGACATTGCCGATGATGATGTTCGCCAGCGCCACCAGTGAAATCATCACGAGCAGCATGGCCAGGATGCTGAGGTAGATCTTCATGCCATCCTCGGCGCCCGTGGAGACGGCGTCCATCGACGAGCGATAGAGGATCGCCTCGCCCCTGTTGGCGGGCGTCGTCTCATTGCCCGGGATCATGATCTTGGAGAGCACGATGGAGGCTGGCAGCGACAGAAGCGAGGCGACGATGATGTGGCCGACCGCGCCGGGCACCACGGGGCCGAGGACGGTCGCGTAAAGGACCAGCACCGTGCCGGCAACATTGGCGAGGCCACAGGTGAAGAGCGTGAAGAGCTCGCTGCGCGTCAGGCGCTCGAGATAGGGCCTGATCAGGAGCGGGGCCTCGATCATGCCGAGGAAGATGTTCGAGGCGCAGCCGAGCCCGAGCGCGCCGCCGATCTTCATCGTGCGCTCGAGCGCGAAGGCAAAACCCCTGACCACGAGCGACAGGATACCCCAGTGCCAGAGCAGGGCCGAAAGGGCCGACATGACAATCACGATGGGCAGAACCGTGAAGGCCATGGTGACGACAGCGCCCGGGTTGCTGACCGCAAAGGGCTTGTCGCCGCCTCCGACATAGCCGAACACGAAGGACGAGCCCTTGGCCGTGGCCGCCTGGATCGCGTCGACAACGCCGTTCAGGGCCAGGAGTGCGTCGCGCATGAAGGGCAAGCCCAGCAGGGCTGTTGCCAGCAGGATCTGCAAGCCAATGCCGACGATGACGGTGGTGGTGGGGAAGGCCTTGCGGTTCTCGGACAGGAGCCAGGCAATGCCCACAAACACGGCAAGGCCTATCACGCTCTGCAACTGTGGCGGAAAATCCATGTGTTCCCCTTCGCCCCTGAGTCGAACCGAGCTTACGGTAAAGCGCGCAAATCCGGAATTGCAGCAAACGCCTTTGCATGGTCGGCCGTTTTCTGGTCCACTCGTGCGGTTCCAAACTCAGGGGTTTGTCATGCGCTGGCGGCTTTGGTCAGTAGCTTTCGGGTCAGTCATCGCGGCCGGCTTGCTGGTTGCCGGAAGCGCCATATCCCAGCCCAAGGATGAAAAGCTGCCCGAACAGCCGAAGTCCCGCGCGGACTGGCCTGCCGAACGCGTCACGGTCATCGGCCGACGCGGCAGCATCCGGGACTGGCTCGTGAACCATACGTTCCGGGGGACCGAGGGTTTCGCCGACGGCTCGGCGCCGGCGAACGAAGGGACACGGCGCGAATTCTACTGGCAGGTCTATTACATGGCGAACGGACGGCTCGAGGCGCATTTCCAGCGGATTGCCTCGCCCACGCCGCACGCGCCCATGGAGGATCTGGGCTTCGTCGAGTTCGGGACATGGCGGATTACCGATGATGGCGACCTGTGCCAGACGATCCCCAAGGTCGGCTTCGGGATCGAGCTCTGCTACTGGGTAGACCGCCGCGGAAACCGGATGGCGATGTACTACACCAATTGCGGTTACTTTAACCGTTGCTATGTCGGCCGGCTGGGCCCGGAGGGGGAAATCGTCCCCGGGCGCGCCTTCACGCGCTGACGCCTTGCGGTTTCGCGCGCGCAAGGCGTGCGCATTCCCTTGAAGTGCGACGCCTTCCCGCCTAGACTGGTCAGTGAACTGAAACAGATGCCTTGAGTGCGGTTGCCCCATGGCGAGAACGCACCAGGCGAACAAATGGATTTGGCCCCGTGACGCAGTCTACGCGTGGGGCGCAGCAGGACGGCGCAGGCACCGAGGTGCCTGATGATCCGTATGCAGATGATGCAGTCCGGCAAGAGGAGAGGCCGGGGCATATCTATGCTGCGCTCGACCTTGGTACGAACAATTGCCGGCTCCTGATCGCAAAGCCCGATACGGCGGGGTTCAAGGTTCTCGACTCCTTTTCACGCACAGTCCGTCTTGGCGAAGGCCTTGCGCAATCCGGCGAGCTTTCGGAAGCCGCCATGGCGCGCGCGATCGAGGCAATCCGCATCTGCGCGTCGAAAATGCGCAAGCGCGGCGTGACAAGTGCACGTGCGATTGCGACGCAGGCCTGCCGCATGGCCCGAAACGGTCCGACTTTCATCAAGCGCGTTGCGGCTGAAACGGGGCTGCACTTCGACATCATCCCGCCGTCGGAGGAGGCGCGGCTCGCCGCACGTGGCGTCACGCCGCTCCTCGACCGGAATGACAAGGGCGCCCTGGTGTTCGACATCGGCGGTGGCTCGACCGAACTCATCTGGCTCGACCTGCGCGATGCAAGAAAGCGTCCCCGCATCCTGCGCTGGGGCTCGATCCCCCTTGGGGTCGTCACGCTGGGCGAGCGCTTCCAGGGTCGCATCGATGGCCCTGGCGCCTATGACGAGATGCTTGCAGAGGTAACAGCCCAGCTTGCCGCCCTGCCCCATGCCATCCCGCCGGGTGGACACCCGTCGGGCAGCTTCCACATGCTCGGGACGTCGGGAACGGTGACCACCATTGCAGGCATATTCCTCGGGCTCGAGCGCTACGAGCGTGCGAAGGTCGATGGAACATGGATCGCCCAGCACGACCTGTCCCGGGTCATCGACGACCTGAAGGTCCTGTCGCTCGACCAGCGGGCGGCACATCCCTGCGTGGGACATGAGCGGGCCGAGCTGGTCGTTCCGGGCCTTGCCATCTTCGAGGCCATCTTCCGGCGCTGGACGCCGCCGCGACTGCGCGTGGCCGATCGTGGGTTGCGCGAGGGCATGCTGCTGGCGCTGATGGAGGGCGCTGATGTGCTTGCGCCAGCAAAGCGCCGCCGGCGGCGGCGCGGCGGACGCAGGCGGCGCGGACGTTCTTCCTCCGAAGGGGGTACCGGCGAATGACACCTCCCACCAAGCCGGGCGCATCGCGTGCGCTCAGGGAGCGACTGAAGACGGGCAAGCACCGGACGAAGTCCTCGCGTGCGTGGCTCGAGCGGCAGCTGAATGATCCCTACGTGCGCGCGGCCAAGTCAGAGGGCTATCGCTCGCGGGCGGCCTACAAGCTCAGGGAAATGGACGACAAGTTCCATTTCCTCAAGCGCGGCAGCACGGCGGTTGACCTGGGGGCTGCGCCGGGCGGGTGGACGCAGGTGCTGGTCGAGCGATGCGGGGCCGGCAATGTGGTCGGTGCCGACATCCAGCCGATGGAGCCCATTGACGGTGCGAGCCTCCTCCAGATCGACTTCATGGCCGATGATGCCCCGGACCGGATCAAGGCCTGCCTCAACGGTCCGGTTGACGTTGTCGTTTCCGACATGGCGTCGCCTGCGACAGGCCACCGAGAGACGGATCACCTGCGCGTGATGGGGCTTTGCGAGTGCGCGCTGGCCTTTGCCTGCGAGGTGCTGAAACCCGGCGGGACGTTCCTCTGCAAGGTGCTGCGCGGGGGGACCGAGAGGGCCCTGCTCGAAACGCTCAAGCAGCGCTTTGGCCGGGTCCTGCACTTCAAGCCCCCAGCCAGCCGGGCGGATTCGGCTGAAATGTACGTGGTTGCGCTGCAGTTTCGCTGAAGCGTCACCACGCAGCATGGTCGCGCTGCCCGGGCCGGGCTACAAGATGCCTCCATGAATCAGGTCCTGCGCGCAGCCGCAACGAGGTCCGCCCCATGATTGCCGAGATCGGACATTTCTGCCTCATCCTCGCTTTCGTGCTGTCCCTCGTCCAGTCGACGGTGCCACATGTCGGCGCGTCGCAGCGAAGCCTTGCACTGATGGGCGTCGGGCGGACGGCGGCGATCGCCCAACTTGTCTTTCTGCTGGCCGCCTTTGGTTGCCTCGCGCTCGTGTTTGCGGTGTCGGACTTCTCAGTCTCGCTGGTTGCAAACAATTCGCATTCGGACAAGCCGATGATCTACAAGCTCTCCGGCGTTTGGGGGAACCATGAAGGCTCGATGCTGCTGTGGGTGCTGATCCTCGGCGTGTTCGGGGGTGCAGTTGCGATCTTCGGGCGCAATCTGCCGCCAAGCCTGCTTGCGCGCACGCTCGCCGTCCAGGGCCTGATCGGGGCGATGTTCATCGCTTTCATCCTGTTCACGTCGAACCCGTTCGAGAGACTGGATCCTTCGCCGGTTAATGGAAGCGGCCTCAATCCGCTGCTGCAGGATCCCGGCCTCGCGACGCACCCGCCGTTCCTCTACATGGGGTATGTCGGCTTCTCCATCGCGTTCTCGTTTGCCATCGCCGCGCTTATCGAAGGCAAGGTGGAACCCGCGTGGGCGCGATGGGTCAGGCCGTGGACACTCGCAGCCTGGTGCTTCCTGACGATGGGGATCATGCTGGGTTCGGCGTGGGCCTATTACGAACTCGGGTGGGGCGGCTGGTGGTTCTGGGATCCGGTCGAGAACGTTTCGCTCATGCCATGGCTTGCGGGCACGGCCCTGATCCATTCGGCGATCGTGGTCGAGAAGCGGGACGCGCTCAAGCGGTGGACGATCCTGCTTGCCATCCTGACGTTCTCGCTCAGTCTCATCGGCACGTTCCTCGTGCGGTCGGGCGTGGTGACAAGCGTCCATTCCTTCGCCGTCGACCCGGAACGCGGCGTGTTCATCCTCGGCATCCTGATCGCCACGACGGGTGGCGCCCTGACGCTCTATGCGCTTCGCGCGTCTGACCTGAAGATGGCCAACCTGTTCTCGCCTGTCAGCCGCGAGGCCAGCCTCGTGCTGAACAATGTGTTCCTTGTGTCGATCACGGGCGGAGTTTTCCTGGGCACGTTCATCTCGCTCATCGCACGCGAGACCTTCGGCACGGATGTCTCGGCCGGTGCTCCGGTGTTCAACTTCTTCTTCGTGCCGATGATGCTGGGGCTGATGGTATTCATGGCGCTGGGGCCGATCCTGGCCTGGAAGCGCGGCAATCTCAGGGCTGCGCTGTACAGGCTGCGGGCTGCAGGCGTTGCCGCGGCAGGCGCAGGTGCGTCGGCCATCGTCATGCAGCAGGAGCCCTGGTCGGCACTGGCCCTCGTGATTTCGGCCTGGCTGCTGGTCGGGTCGATGACAACAATCCTCGAGAAGGCGCTGGCTCCGGGCCGTTCAGCCGAGGGCCTGTGGGCGCGCCTGTCAAACCTGCCGCGTGCCACATGGGGAACATCGGTCGCCCATGCCGGCATCGCCATCACGGCGATTGGCATTGCGGTGTCTGCCCACAACAGTGCCGAGACGGTGGCAAAGCTCAAACCCGGCCAGAGCCTCGAGATTGCGGGCTACGAGTTGAAGCTCCTGTCCGTCGACGACGAGCAGGGTCCAAACTACACGTCCAAGGCGGCGCGCTTCGAGCTTCGCCGCGACGGCGTGCTGGTGGACAGGATCCTGTCGGAGAAGCGCACCTATCCCAACCCTGGCAGTGAAACGACCGAGGCAGGCATCAGGCCCGGCCTCATCGGAACGCTGTATGTGTCTCTTGGGCGCCCCTACGAGGACGGCTCTTGGGCGGTGCGCGCCTACAATCATCCGCTCATCATGTGGATCTGGGGCGGATGCCTGATCATGGTGCTGGGCGGGACACTCTCGCTGAGCGACCGGCGGCTGCGGGTCGGCGCACCGATCCGCGCCAGCCGCGCGCAAACGGCGGCGAGGCCAGCATGAAGCGGGCATTGCTGTTCCTGCCGCTGGCGATCTTCCTCGGCCTTGTCGGCTATTTCGCCATTGGCCTGACCCGCAACCCGTCCGAGATCCGCTCTGTCCTGATCGACAAGCCATTACCTGCCATAGACCTGCCTGTCCCAGACAGGCCCGATATCCGCTTCGACAATGCGCAATTCAAGGGCAAGGTCTCGCTTCTGAACATCTTTGCGTCATGGTGCATCGCCTGCCGCGTCGAGCATCCGGTGCTGCTGCGGCTTGCCACGGAAAAGGCCGTTCCGATTCATGGCCTGGCCTGGAAGGACAAGCCGGAGGAACTGAAGGCATGGATCGCCGAACTTGGTGACCCGTATACGCTGATCGGCGACGATGCGAAGGGGCGCACGGCGATCGACCTTGGCGTCACGGGCGCACCCGAGACCTTCGTGATCGATCGCAAGGGCAAGATCCGCTACAAGTTCGTGGGGCCCATCGACGATTATGCGTGGGAAAACACGCTCAAGCCGCTTGTGAGGACGCTGGAGGCCGAACCATGAGGCTTTTGCTGAAGGCGCTATCCTGGCTCGTTGCCTGCGGGCTCTCGGTCACGCTGGCCCTTGCGGCGATGGAACCGGACGAGATCCTGCCGGATCCTGCAAAGGAAAAGCGCGCCCGCGGGATCACCAAGGAGCTGCGCTGCGTCGTCTGCCAGAACCAGTCCGTCGACGATTCCGACGCGCCGCTTGCCAAGGATATCCGGCTCATCGTCCGCGAGCGGATCATGGCCGGCGAGACCGATGAACAGGTGCGCGCGTTCGTCGTGGCGCGTTACGGCCAGTACGTCCTCCTGCGCCCGCCGCTGGGCGTCGACACGGCCCTGATCTGGATCGGACCGTTTGCCCTGCTGGCGATTGCGCTTGGCATCGCAGCCGTCTACCTGCGCCGGGCGCGCGTTGCCGGCGAGGCGGCGGCCGGAAAGCTGTCGCCCGACGAAGAGCAGCGCCTCGAAGCCATCCTGAAGGATGACAGCCGATGATCCTCTGGGGTGCAATCGCGATCCTGTCGGTGCTTGCGATCATGTATGTCATGTGGCCCCTCCTGTCAGCCCAGGGCCAAGCGCCAGAGGCGCAGACGAGCCTGTCGGTCTATCGCAGCCAGCTGGCCGAGGTGGACGCGGATCTCGCGCGGGGGATCATCTCGGAAGCCGAGGCTGACGCGGCACGCATCGAGATCAAGCGGCGGATCCTCGGGACGCAGAAGGCCAGCGATGCCGCCCATGAGGGGCGACTGCCGCTTGCCTTCACGGTCACCGGCGCGCTTGTGTGCCTTGCCCTGTCGATCGGGCTCTATCTGGACCTGGGAAGCCCTTCACTGCCGGGGCGCCCCTACAGCCAGAAGGTCGAACAGGAGGCGCTCTCGAAGGCTGTCGTCTCCGAGTTCGATGGGATGCTGGCGAAGCTCGAGAGCCACCTCGAAGCCAATCCGGATGATGTCGAGGCGCTCAAGGCGATGGGTTGGGCGCAGATGCGTGCCGGCAAGCCCGACAAGGCCATTGCTGCGCTGAAGCGTGCCGTCGGGCTTGCACCAAAGGACATGCAACTGCTTGCACTTTACGGCGAGACGCTGGTGGAGGCCGCCTCGGGAAAGGTTGGCGACGAGGCGCTTGATGCGTTCAATCGCGTGCTCGCCATGAATGCGCAGGATCCACGGGCCCTCTACTACAAGGGCCTGCGCCTTTCGCAAACGGGCGAACCAAAGGCTGCACTCGACATGTGGGTCGAGCTCATCAAGGATAGCCCGAAGGACGCCGAGTGGCTGCCGCAGATACGCAAGCAGGCCCGGGATCTGGCGCTGAAGCTGAAGATTGATCCGAAAACGGTGCCCTGAGACCTACCAGGAGCCGACGTCCCTGTCCTCGCCCTCGCCGCCGTCCTTGCCGTCGGCGCCCAGCGAGCTGACATCGACTTCGCCGTGCAGGCCCGGCGTGCGGTATACATAGGGCCGCCCCCATGGATCGACGATGCCGTCGCCGCGGGTCAGATACGGACCGTTCCAGGATTGCGCGCCCTCGGGCCGCTCGACCAGCGCCTTCAACCCCTGCTGCTCGGTCGGATAGGCAGCGTTGTCCATGCGATACATGTCGAGCGCGGTGACGATGTTCTGAATCTGGATCTGGGCGACCTTGACCTTCGATGTCGACAGATAGCCGATCACGCGCGGCGCCGCGATTGCGATCACGAGGGCGAGGATCGCGAGCACGACGAGCAGTTCAAGCAGCGAGTAGCCTGCCTGCGCGAGGCCGGGTGGCGGGACAACGGATCGCTTCTGGGCCATGTCGTGTTCATTCCTCCTGCTGCGCGACGCGCGAGACTTCCTCGATCGTCGTTTCGCCCTCAAGGACCTTTCGCAGGCCATTGCGGCGCAGCGTTTCCATGCCGTGCGCAACCGCCGCGGCCTGGATGGCGGAAGCCCCCGCCTTCCCGAGGACGAGACGGCGCACATCTTCGCCCGGCACGAGGATTTCTGCAATGACCGTGCGACCACGGTAGCCGGTGCCACTACAGGCCGGGCAACCGGTCGCCGCGAAGAGGGTGGTACCGGCTGTCGTTGGAAGGCCTGCGGCCGCGAACTCGTCACGCCACTCTGCCCGCAGGGGCACGGGCGCCCTGCAGGCGCGGCAGAGCGTGCGCACGAGACGCTGCGAAACGATTCCCGAGATGGTCGAGGTCAGCAAGTACTCCTCCACGCCCATGTCCGTCAGGCGCGTGAGGGCGGCGGCGGCGCTGTTGGTGTGGACGGTCGACAGGACCGTGTGGCCGGTCAGCGCAGCCTGCACGGCAATGCGCGCTGTTTCGGCATCGCGTATCTCGCCGACGAGGATCACGTCCGGATCGTGCCGGAGCACGGAGCGCAGGACATGGGCGAAGGTCAGGCCGATCTCGGGCTTGACCTGTATCTGGTTCACGCCCGGGATGCGGTACTCGACGGGATCCTCGACCGAGAGGATCTTGCGCTCAGCCGCATTCAGGCGCGAAAGCGCCGCATAGAGCGTCGTGGTCTTGCCGCTTCCGGTCGGACCCGTCACGAGGATGATGCCGTTGGGACGGCGCAACAGGCTTTCGATCCGCGCGTGCGCGTCCGCGTCAAAGCCGAGGGTCTTCAGGTCGAGTGGCACGGAGGACTTGTCGAGGATGCGGATCACGGCGCATTCGCCGTGGGCAACGGGTGCGGTCGCGATGCGGAAGTCGACCTCGCGTCCGCGGACCGGCATCTTCACCGCGCCGTCCTGCGGCAGGCGGCGCTCGGCGATGTTGAGGCCGCTCATGATCTTGAGGCGCGAGATGATCGCAGGTGCGAGTTCAATCGCGGCGGGTTCTTCTTCCTTCAGTACGCCATCGATGCGCACGCGGATGCGCAGGCGGCGCTCGAAGGGCTCGATGTGGATGTCCGAGGCACCGGCCTCGACGGCGCGCGAGATGAGGCTGTTCACGAAGCGGATGACGGGCGCTTCGCTCGCGCTTTCGCGCAGGCGTGCAAGATCGGTCTCGGTGCCCTCTCCTGCCCCGAGCGTGGCCGCGGCTGCGAGCGCGCCCTGCTCGTCAAACTCGTACAGGCGGCGCAGGCCCTGCTCGATATCGGATGCAGGGGCCGCCTTCACCCGCACCTTGCGACCGGTCGACAGGCCAATGGCCGAGATCACGAAGGCGTTGAGCGGATCGGTGGTGGCGATGGTCACGGTGCCGGCATCGGCGGCAAGCAGGATAACGGCGTTGTCGCGCAGGAAGCGTTCGGTCACCTGGTCGGGCAGCACAGGCTCGAGAGGCCACTCGTCGGGTGAGGCCTGCGGAATGCCCAATGCCGCCTCGAAGGCCAGGATCAGGTCGCGCTCGGGCACGAGGCCAAGCTCAAGCAGGATGCGCGAGAGGCTCAGCGTGCTCTGCGCGGCGGCGCGGCGGGCACGCTCGGCTCCATCCTCGTCCAGCTTGCCGGCAGCAAGCAGATGCGCAAGCAACCGGTCGCCTGGGCCGGGCGCTGGTACTGTCCTTGCCGTTGCTTCGCTGCTCATCGGTGGCGTCCGCGATCCTGTTTCAGAGTATCGACAACGGTCCGTAGAGCCATGTCAACCACAGACCCACTGCAAGACCTGTGCCGATCGGCACCCTTGTTTCGGCGGAAACCTGCTGGCCTGCGAGGCGTTCGGCCACGAGCAGCAGCACATTTACCACGACCGCCCAGAGGAGGACTGTCCCGAGGCCCATCGCGCCGGTCCATGCGCCGGCGGCCGCAAAGAGCTTCACGTCGCCATAGCCGAGGCCGTCCCTGCCCCGCGCATGCCGGTATGCGCGTGCGAGGCCTGCAAGGATGCCTGCCGCAGCGAGGCTTGCGAGTGCGTGTTCCCAGATTGCGTCTGGCTCGAGCCAGAGGCAGGCCGCAAGGCCTGCCGGGATCAGGGGCAGTGTCAGGGCATCGGAAAGGAACAGGCTGCGCACGTCCATCGCCGCAAGGGCGAGCAAGGCCCAACCGAGGAGCACGGTGACCAGCAGCACGCCCTCATCCACCACCAGCATGGCCCAGAGCACGACGCCAAGTGCTGCCAGTTCCATGATGGGGTAGATCGGATCGATCCTTGCGTCGCAGAAGCGGCAGCGACCGCGCGCCACGAGCCAGGAAAAGACCGGCACGAGGTCGCGCACGGCGAGGGCCTGGTGGCACGAGGGGCAGCGCGAGCGTCCCCGCACCACATCCTGTCCCGCCGGCAGGCGCAGCGCCAGCACGCAGAGAAAGCTGCCGACGAAGGGTGCGGCAAGGATAAGAAACAGGGTGGTGGGCGCCAGCGTGTCCATCAGCTGGACCTTCCGGGCCGCGGGCAGGAAGCGGCGGCGCCCTCCCGCGCCGGGAACAAGGGCTCGACGCCGATGATCCAGTAGGGATCCTCGGGGTTGCCCGTGATCCGCACGGCGATGCGCTCGCCCCGACGGATGCGCCGTGTGGTGTCCTCGAGTTCGACGGTGATTTCATAGACATCGCCCGGCGTGACGAGTTCGGCGGTGGTCAAGGTTGCGGTGGGGGATTCCAGGGACTGCGGGTCGATACCCAGCTCGCGCTGGAGCGCGGGGGATGCGTGCCTGACCTCGAGGCCTGGTGCCTGGGTCAGGACCGTGAGGTCGCCCATGACGCAATCGAAGACCTCCCTTGTCATGCCCAGCACGAAGCGGGCCTGCGCGACCGAGCGGAAGAACCTGTTGGCGGGCGCATAGGCACGGCCGGCCGCTTCGTATTGCCGGCGCTCGGCGCCGTTGGGCCGGACGAGCTCATCACCGTCACGCCAGTCCTCGACAGAGGCAGCGATGGCATCCGCCTGGTCGGGCGTGGCGCCGCCGGCGCGGAACACGCTTGCGAGAAGGCTTGCATCGGCGAAGTTCAGGTCGACCTTGCCGCGCTCGGGGCGCGCCGAAACCTTCACGCGAAAGCCGCCGAGCTCGAACACCTCGGCCTTTTCCAGAAGCGCCGCTGGATCTTCTTTCGCGCCGGCGATGGCGCTGGCGGCGAAGTCGAGAGCACTGTCGATGGCCAGCTGGGCCTGGGTGCGCAGAAGATGCCGGCTTGTTGCGTCGACGGCGCCCCGCGAGGCGAGCACGATGCCGATCAGCAGCAGTGACAGGGCCGCGAGGAAGCCCAGCACCGCCACGAGGGCCATGCCGCTTTCGCGTGTGCTGGCCGTGGGTGCAGTTTCACGCATGGCGGCACCCGAAGGAGACCGGATCGTAGATGCAGGCCGGGTCGCGCGAGATCCGCGGACGGACCAGAAGGTCGGGCCAGGGTTGCGGTCCCCTGACACGGACAAGGACCAGGTCTGGTGCGCCTGACTGGTCGGACCAGTCGTTGCGCCAGACGAGGGAGCCGTCCTGGTCGCGGCGGGCATAGGCGAAGGTGATCGCGGTCGCGCGCGAGACGGCGATGCGCTGCTGGCGCGCGGGGTTCCCGGCCAGCGGCGTCCACGACAGAACCAGTTCCTGGCCCGCTGCGGTGTTCCTGACATCAAGCTCAAACCGGCTCACGCCGCCTGCATCGATCGCGGATGGCGCGAGGGCGAGGAAGCTCATGCGTGTCGGCGAGGCACGGAACAGGTCCGGGTCGCCGGGTACACCGGGATCCAGGTCGCGCGGGACCACGCGCTCAAGGACGGTACGCAGCAGGGTCTGGCCGCCGGACATTGTCTCGATCGCCTCGGCCTTTCGCGCGGATGCTTCCCACACGCGACCGCCGAAGCGCATCCCGTCGGCCATGACGAGCGCCATGATGCCGAGCAGTGCGAGCACGACGAGCAGTTCGGCCAGGGTGTAGCCTGCCTCGCGCTGCCGGGTCATGGCGTCCTCGCCGGGCCGGGGAAGATCACGCGCTCGAGGCTGATGCGCGCGGTTCCTGTGCGCGAGGGCCAGGACAGGGTCAGCCTGAGATGGGCGGGCTTTCGGGCGAGCGGCTGGCGCCTCCAGGCCGGGTTTGCGGGCAGGACCTCTACCTCCCAGCTATAGGGTGTCCCCTCGATCCGGCCCCTGCGCTCGGCGGGCAGCCGCCCGAGGGCGAGGATGCGGTCCATTTCGGATTGGGCGGCCAGGACAGCGGCCTCGTTGGCTGCCGCGGCATCGATCGCGCGCAGGCCCGTGCCTGCCGTGCGCAAGGACGCGAGCAGGACGAGCGCGAGGATTGCAAAGGCGACCAGCGCCTCGACGAGCGTGAAGCCCTGCTGGCCACGCGGGGTCATGGCGCGGCCTCGATGATGACTGGCGCATGCGGGGCACGCTGGAGAAGCCGCAGCGTCTTGCGTCCGTTGGTGAGGACGAGGCGCCCGGAGACCGATCCGTCCCAGCCAATGACGATGGCAGGCGATGGCCCCGTGCCCTCGATCGAGGCCGTGGTCCCGCGCGAGAGCTCGATCGTCCGTCCATCGGAGGACGCGAGGCTGGCGCGCGGGCCGCCTGACAGCGACAGGGTGATGTCGCGCTGAAGGTCCATCGCCTCGGAGCGCAACTCGCGGATCCGCGCGGCTGCGAGGCGGCCATCGCTCTCGATGGTCAGGCTGTCCAGTGCCCTTGCCGCATAGGGAAGGCCTGCTGTCATCACGATGGCAAGGATCGCGATGACGACGAGAAGCTCAAGGAGCGAGTAACCGGCGCTGGCGCTTTTCATGGCCCGATCGCCAGGTCGTTGGCAGCGAAGATGCCACTGACGACGCCCGTCATGATGGCGGCAACCACGAGGCCGAGGAAGATCGTCATCACAGGCAGCAGCAGTGCGGAGAGACGGTCGATGCGGGTCTGCACGTCGCGCTCGAAGATATCGGCGGCTTCCTGCAGCATCGGGGCGATGCGGCCGGTCTCCTCGCCGACCGCGACGAATTCGATGGCGAGACGAGGAAAGATGGCCGCCTGCTCGAGTGCGCTGCGCAGGGTTCGGCCCTGGCGCACGTCATTGATCACGGCATCAAGGGCCTGGCGCATGAAGCGGTTCGAGAGGGCCTGCTGCGCGAGTTCGAGCGCGCGGTTGAGCGGCATGCCGCCATCGACGAGCATGGCGAGGTTCCGGAAGAACTGTGCCGTCTGGTAATGGAGGGGAATTCCCAGGAGGTATCTGGCCCTGATCGAATGGCGGTCGAGGGATAACTGGGTTGAGGGCTGGCGCAGGAGATAGAGGCTTGCCGCCAGCGCCGCCAGCAGGACGAGCGCGAGAGCGGACCCAAAGGCATTCATGAAATGCGACACGGCGAGCAGCATCGCCGCGGGCCAGGGGATGGCTGCGCCACCGCCGGCGAGTACCGGCTCGAGTTGCGGGAGCACGCTGGTGAAAATCAGCGTCAGCACGCCCAGCATGGTCACCATGAGCAGTGCCGGGTAGATCATGGCGGAGACCAGCTTGTCGGAGAGCTGGCGCGATCGTTCCTCGGCGTCGGCGATGCGGATCATGACTTCCGGCAGGCGGCCGCTGGCCTCGCCGGCGGCCACCAGCCTTCGCATGGGCTCGGGGAAGACCTCGCCGGCGCGCGCCATCGCGGCTGACAGCGTCTCGCCGCCGCGCAGGCTTTCGAGCATGGCGTCGATGGTCGTGCGGGTGTCAGGGGTCGAGGCGAGTGCGGCCATGGTCGTGAGTGACCGCTCCACGTTCAGGCCCGCCTTCAGCAAAACGGCGAGTTCGCGCAGCAATGTCCCGCGACCCCGCGCCCGGGCCATGCTGCCCCAGGACGGCAGCCACGCCGACAGGCGCGCAGGGCTGCGCCCGAGCGGCTGCTCGGACAGTTGCAGGGGCGTGCGCCCCTGCTGGAGCAGGCGCTCGACAGCCACGCTGCGCGACGGCGCCTCTATGGTGCCGTGCGTCGGCTTTCCGTCCTTGCCTGCGGCTTCGTAGGAATAGATCGGCACGAATGGTTACCTCGTGCCGGCATCATAGCCAAAGATGTCCAGGCTTCACATTTGGAACTGGAAACATCGTATCCGTCGGCAGCCGAGGGGTCGGCAGGCCCCGGCAATCGGGCCTAATTGCGCCGCTTGTCGGCCTCGATAAGCGACTTGAGCCGGGAGACGCTGAGTTCGCGGGAGGCCCCGAAGGCAATCGTGTCGACGACCCGGCCGTCGGCATTTACCAAGAAGGCATGTGCCGTGTGATCGATGGAGTAATCGCCCTTGCCGGTGTCCACCCGCTCGAAGCGCACGTCATAGGCCCGTGCCAAGCGCGTAACCACGGGAAGCGGCGCAGACAGCGCGTTCACGCGGCCCTTGAAGCCTGAAAAGTAGTTCTTCATCACGGCGGGCGTATCGCGTGCCGGATCGAGCGAGATGAAGACGATGCTCACATCCCTGGCATCCTTGCCTATGGCCTCGAGCGCGGCGTCGAGCTCCCAGACCGTCACGGGACACACGACCGGGCAGCGCGTAAAGCCGAAGAACAGCACGTGGGGCTTGCCGTCGAAGTCCTTCAGGCGCACCGACTTGCCGTCCACGTCCTTCAGCTCGATGCGCTCGACCCCGCGACCGAGGTTCTTTAGCCCCTTGTCGGCAACGGGTGCGTCGTCGGCGCGCGCGGGAGCCCCCATGACGAGAGCCGCAGCAAGCAGGGCGGATGTGAGGGCGAGCATCAGGCGCATGCGTTCAGGACCCCGGGGGATGTGGCATGCCATAACCTAGTCGGGCACGCGCGATCCGTCGAGACAATCCGGAAAGCCTTGCCTAGCGCGAGGTCCAACCCGTGCGGATGGCGCGGGCCTCGGCCTCACGGTCGAGGATAGACTGCCGGCCAAGGCGTCCATACGCGGCGTCGATCACCGGATCGTTCGGAATGCCGCTGGCCGCCTGGTAGGCGAGGCGGTTGACGACCGGTTTCACGCGGGCGAAGGCTTCGACGCACCATTCGTTGTCGGCCACATCGCGGCATACGAGGATGCGTGATGCCATCTCGCTGTCCTGCACGTGTGCCTCGCGGCACATGCGCCCGTCCGACGACACGAAACTCACGATCGGCTTGACGTCAAGGCCGCCCGCGCGGGCCATCTGGCCCGACGGTGTATCTGCCATCAGCGCGAGGACGGGACCTGCGAGCGCAATCCCGTCATCAACCTGTTCGAGCCAGGGCATGCGATCCGACGTTGTGATGTTTCCAGCCACCACGATCAGCAGGGCGGCGGCGATGCCGGCACCCATCGGCAACCAGTGACGGCGTGACCAGCCGCGCGCGCGCAGCGGCATGACTTGCGCGCCACCGGCCGGAGCTGAAGCCGTCGGCGCAGGACCATCGCCGAGCAGCGCGGCGAAGCGCTCCGGCACATCGAGTTGCGTCGACACGGAGGCCTTCAGAAGGTCGTCGGTCGCGCGCAGGCGGCGCAGGCGCTCCTGCAGCGTGTCGTTCGCCTGCACGAGGGCGCGCACGCGCGCTGCCTCGGCGGCGTCAAGCTCGCCGTCTGCATAGGCCATCAGGGTTTCGTCAGAGAGGAATGTCATCGTGTTCTAACCAAAGCCTGCCTGTTCGGGGATGTCTCAATCATTTCACGTAGTGTTTCTCGTGCACGATACAATCTGCTCATCAGGGTTCCGACAGGTATTTCGAGAATATCCGCTGCTTCCTGATAAGAATGCCCATCGATCACAACCAGGGCTAGCACCATCCTGTGATCATCGGACAAACGGGCGAATTGTTCCCGGGCCCGGGTCAGCATCAGGGATGTTTCGGTGACACGCTGGCCGTCGATGGCCAAGTCTGTCGCAGCCATGTCCAGGGACTGCTTCTCGCGATCGGTGCGCTGACGTCGCCGCTTGTCCTTCCAGATGTTCTGCATGATCCTGAACATCCAGCTGTCAAGCCGCGTTCCCGGCTGCCACTGGGCAGATCTGGAAAGCGCCCTCTCAATCGCTGCGTGTACGATGTCGTCCCCCTCGTCGTTCGAACCCGTAAGGGCAATGCCAAACCGCCGCAGGCGCGGCAGCAGCATTGTTAACCCCTTTCGCAACTCTACAGGATCGATTTCGCTCATTTGTTTCGTCGGTGTTACAACGAACGGGAGAGGCATTTATTCCATACAAATCCCATTTGAGCAGCAAGCCAGACCTTTGTAAAACCCTATTGAGGGGTAAGATTCTCGAACGGTTCGAAACCAAGAAGGCATTAATGCGGGCACCATTCACCCTGACGACCCTGCTTTTCGGCCTGAGGGCCTTGGCTGCTGCCTGCGCGCTTGTCGCCCTGGCGCCGGCATTGCCCTCGCACGCCGGTTCCGGGCCGTCGCAGCATTCCGATGACGAAGCCCCTGAAGTCGACGACGCCCACGACAGCGATGATCGCGATGACAATGGTCGCAACAGCGACAGCGACAGGGATGACGACCGGGATTCCGACGGTGACCGTGACGACGATCGCAGCAGCGCGGCGCGCTCTGGCTCAAGTGAAGACGGCTCGAGGGATGACGATGACAGGTCGCGCGATGATGACAAGTCACGCGATGACGACAAGAAACGTGATGACGACAAGTCGCGAAATGACGACAAGTCCCGCGACGATGACAAGAGCGGACGGGACGACAAGTCCCGGGACGACAGCAAGGACGGCAAGGGCAGGAGCGAAGGTTCGCCGGAGGCACGCTCGTCTTCGGGCACTTCAGGCTCAAGCCGCAGAGAAGAACCGAAGGCTGGAGTGAAGCCAGAGCCTGTGGTTCTGCGGGCGGGTGCCGCCGCGGTCGCTCCTGACGCCGCCGCCGTCCCGCCGGCAACGGGCCAGGCGATTATCGTGCCCTCCTCCACGGAATCACGCGTCGAGCGCGCGGAGCGGATGCTCGAGATTGCCGAGAACAAGCGTGGCGAGCGCATCCGCGAGGGCGAACTGCTTTTGATCAGCGCATCAAGGGCGACGAAGGCAAAGCTCGTGCGTGGAGGCTACAGGATCCTGCAGTCGTTCCAGATGACCGGGCTTGGCCTGCGTGGTTATCGGGTGGCACTGCCGCAGAAGCAGGATGCGGAAACAGCGCTTGCGCGGCTTCGCCGGATCGACCCCAAGGGTATCGCGAGCTTCAATCACATCTATGTCCCTGCGCGCGGCGGGGCAACGATTGCGCAACCAGTACCGGCCGGCGGACGGGGCCTGTCTTACCGCCGCACATCGGCGCGGATCGGGCTTGTTGATGCGCCCGTGAATGACAAGCATCCCATGCTCGGGGCGGTGCAGGTCGAGACGCGTTCGTTCGGGCTCGCAAGCTCGACCGCCGACACCCACGGCACCGCCGTCGCCTCACGTATCGCCGAGGCCGCACCCGGTGCCCGCCTCTTTGTCGCCAGCGTGTTCTCTGAACTGCAGGACGGCGAGGAAGTTGCCTCCGTCGACGCCATCGCGCGTGCGCTCGACTGGCTTGCCCGCAACCGGATCCCCGTGATCAATCTCAGCCTTGCCGGCCCGCCCAACCCGGTGCTTGAGGCCGTGACGGCCCGACTGGTGAACCGGGGACACAAACTTGTGGCGGCGGTGGGAAACGAAGGCCCGAATGCAGAAGCGCAGTATCCGGCAGCCTATGATGGCGTCATCGGCGTGACGGCCGTCGACGACCGGAACCGCGTCTACATCTATGCGAACCAGGGCGATTATGTCGATTTCGCCGCCCCGGGCGTCGACACAACTGTCGCCGGACCCGACGGCCATACCGAGACTGTTTCGGGGACATCCTACGCGGCGCCCGTGATTGCCGCGGAACTGGCGCGACGCCTGCAGCGCCCTGACCGGGCGCAAGCGATTCGTGCGGAGAAAGAACTGGCTGAAACTGCCACGGACCTGGGTGAACCCGGTCGTGATCCCGTGTTCGGATTCGGCGTCATCGATCCGGTCGGGAAGTAAATTGCAACCCTCGTGGTTGCAGCTCGGGACTATTGCAATGCACGTCTGGTAGTCCGGCCGTGGCCCATGGTCTTTTGTGCTTCAGGACCGTCGATTGTCTTGCTGCAGTGCATCCCGCCAGCGTGTCATTCCTACCACTGTGCAAATCTATAGTGCGGCCTGCTCGCGCAGAACTTTACATATGGGTAATGCAGAACTTAATCTCGCGTGAGAGGTGATCCGGAGTGGGTCGCCTTCGCCTTTGTACCCTGAAGCGCCATGTCGCCATTTCCCCGCCGCGACCGGCAACAGAAAGAAACAAGATGCGTCCACTCAAGCGACTCTCACGAAGTTTCCTCCTTGCGGGCGCCGCCCTGTTCGTGGCGACGCCCGGACTGGTGCAGGCCGACCAGAAGGCCTGGTGGCTGAATGTCGAGGGTGGCCTCGAGTACTCTGACAACGTCGCCCTCGAGCAGAGCGATGCGAACAGCATGAAGGGCGACGTCGCCCTCGTCCTTGAAGTGGACACCGGCTACAAGCTCGTCGATGAAAAGGATGCGCGGGTCGAGATTGGCTACAATTTCTACCAGAGCCTCTATGACGACCTGACGACCTTCAACTGGCAGTCCCACAATCCCAGCGCGTCGGCGTGGATCCGGTCGGGCGGCATCAAGTACGGCATCGAGTATTCCTACACGAACTCGCTGCTGGATGACTCGTTCTTCCTCGAGCAGCACATGATTTCGCCGACGTTCTCCACGTTCATCACGGAAGATTTCTACATCTCCGGCTACTACCGGTTCTTCTCGAAGAACTACAACCGCCTCGACAATGCGCGCGACGCAAACACGCAACAGGCTGGCGCAGATGTGAACTACTATTTCGATCGCGCCAACAAGGGCTACGTGTCGGTCGGCGGCGGGTTCACGAGCGAAGACACGGACGGCGATGCGTTCGACTATGACGGTTTCGTGGGTCGCGCTGCCGCGCAGTATCCGATCGAACTGTTCGGGCAGAAGGGACATGTGAAGCTGTCCTACTCGTACCAGCGGCGCGACTACGACAACGAGGCGAGCTTGCCGGGCCCCGGCACGCGCGCGGATGACCGCCACACACTGAAGCTGTCGACCAATGTCGAGATCGACACCAACCTGAAGGCGGGCGTGGAAGTCCGGCGCGTCGTGCGCGACTCGAACCTGAATACCTCCGACTACGAGGAGAACGTGGGTTCGGTGTTCCTGCGCTACGGGTTCTGATCCGGCTGCACATCGGCAGGGTTAACGGAACGGGGGCTTCAGGCCCCCGTTTTTCGTTGTACGCCCAAGGGATTAATACCTAATAGGTGTGACGAAGCCCGCTGAACCCCGGTGCAGTTACCTCAAACGAAGCATACCGTTGCGGCAAGGCTCTCCGACCGGATATTTTTGACAAGGTCGGAATAAAAGTTCGACCACGGATTCACAAGCCCATGCCCCTGCCGCCCTCACCCATTATGATGCGCCCCGCCGCGGACAGGCCCGTGGCCAGCATGGCAGGCCCAGCGCGCGCGACCTGCATCACAATTCGGGGAGATCGTCCGTGAACAAGGCCAACGCGAGCATCATCGGCAATTTCCTCCACCGGTCGCGCAACGTTTTCATCAGCGCGGGTGTGTTCAGCCTGTTCGTGAACCTCGCCATGCTGAACAGCCCGCTGTTCATGCTGCAGGTCTATGACCGTGTCCTCACGTCGCAGAGCGAGGACACGCTTCTGTTCCTCACGCTGCTGTCGGTTGGCGTGCTTCTCGTCCAGTCACTCGTCGAAATCGCGCGGTCAGACCTTCTGGTGCGCGCAAGCTCGCAACTTGACAACGAGCTGCGCGACCTGACCTTCGGCATCTCGATGGGCAAGGAGCCCACCGACATGTCGAGTGCGCATGGCCTTCGCGACCTGGACAGCATCCGCTCTTTCCTTGCCAGCCCCGCGCTGATCGCCCTATTCGACGCGCCGTGGACGCCAATCTTCCTTTTCGTGATCTTCCTGCTGCACCCGGCCCTCGGGCTGCTGGCGCTGGCTGGTGCCATCGTCATCATCGGGATCGCGTATCTCAGCGAGATCGCCACCGGCAAGCCGCTGAACGAGGCTGCACAGGCACACCGCGACTCGGAGTTCTTCGTCAGCACGCTCCAGAACAATGCCGAGTCCGCCCGCTCGATGGGCATGGTCAAGAATGTGCAGCGCCGGTGGGAGGAACACCACGAGGCGAGCCTCGCCTGGCAGGCCGTCGCCAGCGACAGGGCTTCGCGCCTGAGTGCGGCGGCGAAGTTCGCGCGCCAGTTGCTTCAGATCCTCTGCCTCGCGCTTGGCGCCTACCTGGCGCTGGAGAACCAGATCTCGGCGGGTGCCATTGTCGCCACTTCGATCATCATGGGCCGCGCGCTGGCACCGATCGAAGCTTCGATCGGACAGTGGAAGCGCTTCGTGCAGGTCCGGCAGTCCTATGCGCGGCTGAACGCCGTCCTCAAGGGCGTGCACGATACCGCACGCACCGAACTGCCACCCGCGGCGGGGAAGTTCACGCTCGAGGACGTCTGGATGCGCTTCCCGGGCTCGAAGGAGCCTGCGCTGCGCGGTGTATCCCTGGAAGTCGCGCCGGGAGAGGTTCTCGGGATCATCGGCGCCACGGGTTCGGGAAAGACGACGCTCGCGCGCCTGATGATCGGCGCAGTGAAGCCATCGGCCGGCAATGTAAGGCTGGACGGGGTCGATGTGTCCGACTGGTCGCCGGCCGAGCTTGGCCCGCAGGTCGGCTACCTGGCGCAGGACGTGGAACTGATGGAGGGCACGGTCGCGGAAAACATCTCGCGCTATGGCTCACCCGATTCGCCGGCCATCATCGAGGCCGCAAAGATCGCCAGTGCACATGATTTCGTGCTGACGCTGCCGAACGCCTACGACACGGTGATCGGCGAGCGCGGCAAGCTCCTGTCGGGTGGACAGCGCCAGAGGGTGGCCCTCGCGCGCGCCGTCTTCGGCAACACGAAGGTGGTGGTGCTTGACGAGCCCAACGCCAATCTCGATGCCGCCGGAGAGGCGGACCTGCGCCGGGCCGTCGAAATCCTCAAGCAGCAGAAGCGTACCGTCATCATCATCACGCACCGTCCCGGCATCCTGCCGGTGGTCGACAAGCTTGCCGTCATGAAGGCCGGGCAGATGGTGTCGTTCGGGCCGCGCGATGAAGTACTTGCCAACCTCAACAAGGCCGCTGCCGATGCACGCACCGGTGCATCACCCAACCCGTCCAAGGTGACCTCAATCGAGAACCGTCATGCAAATAGCAAAGCCCAGTCCTAGACGGCCGAACTGGCCCAACAGCATCCCGAGCCTGCCGACGAACACGAAGCGGGCGATGATTTACGGCTTTGCCCTGATCGGGCTGGCTGTCGGCGGCTTCGGCATCTGGAGCACGACGGTACCGATCGCAAGCGCGGTCGTCGCCAATGGACAGGTCGTGGTCGCCTCGAAGCGCAAGCAGGTCCAGCACCCGACCGGGGGCGCGGTGCGCGCCATCAAGGTGGAGGACGGCCAGCATGTGAAGGAAGGCGATGTTCTCCTGGAACTCGATGACGCGGACGCGCTTGAGCGGTATACGCGTGGCCGGGATTCCTATTTCCTCGGCCTCGCCACCGAGGCGCGCATGCAGGCCGAGATCGCGGAAGCGGCGGAACCCACGTTCCCGCAGGAACTGAAGGACGCGGCAGGTCGCATGCCGGCGGTCAAGAACCTCCTAGAGGGCCAGGCCCAGCTCTTCATCGCGCGCCGGCAGGAACTTCAGGGCCAGCTGTCGATGATCCAGTCGCAGTACGAGCAGCTCAAGGGTGAGCTGAGCGCGCTGGAGGCCGACCGCCGTGCGGCGCGGGACCAGATTGAACTGTCGCGCAAGGAACTCGACGTCGTCGAGGAACTCTACAAGAAGGGCTACACGACCCGTACGCGCGTGTTCTCGCTCAATCGCGATATCTCCCAGCTGAGCGGCGGGGTGGAACGCACCTCGGCGATGATTGCGCGCACGCGCAGTTCGCTCATGGAAAGCGAACTCAAGCTGATGCAGGCCAAGAACCAGCTGATGGCGACGGTCCAGGGCGAATTGCGCGACGTGCAGGCCCGGCTCCCGAACCTGCGCGAGCAGTATCGCGCCGCCGAGCAGGCCTATGAGCGCATGACTGTCCGGGCGCCGACATCAGGCTATGTGCTGGCACCGCGCATGTCGACGATTGGCGCCGTGGTACGTCCCGGCGAGACAATCCTCGAGATCGTGCCGCGCGATGACCGGCTGATGATTGAAGTACAGATCCGGCCCTCCGACGTTGACTCGGTGTCGATAGGCCTGCCAACCGAGGTCCGTTTCACCAGCCTGAACCAGAGGGACCTGCCCATGCTCTATGGGCGGGTGGCTTATATTTCGGCAGACTCGCTGCAGGACCCGCGCTCGAGCGCGACGTACTTCGTGGCGCATGTCGATGTGCCGGACAGTGAAATGCACCGCCTGGGCAAGCAGACATTGCAGCCGGGCATGCCGGCGGCGGTGATGATCAAGACGGGCGAGCGGACCGCACTTGCCTATCTCACGCAACCCCTGCGTGACAGCTTCAACCGGGCCTGGCGCGAGTAAGTTCGCTTGCGTCGAGGGCCAGCCTCAGGGCTGGCCCCGCCTCAGGGCCGCGTCGAGGATGCAGCCTGCGTAAAGCCCGAGGAACTTGTCGCGCGAGTCGGGCTTGGCACGCGTGGCTTGCGTGAACGGGCCGAGGTGGTCCTTCAGCGCGCTGCGACAGACGCCCCAGAAGCCCAGGCTCTCGCGTGCCGCCCGTTCGGCGGCGGCCTTGCCCTCGTCCGGGGTGCTTCCATCGTTGGCGAAGAAGCGCGTCACGTCGGCCTCTTCGATCTGGCAGAAAGGCTTGAGGCGCGGCAACTGGCGGGCGGCTTCCTCCAGTTCCGCCGGCGAGGGATCGATGCCGGGTTCGAAGACGCCCTCAAGCGGCAGCATGCGGTCAGGCTTTGTCGCCCGTGCGCGGCAAACCTGCGCCACGCGAAACTGATCGTCACAGGCCTGGGGATCGAACCCATCCCGTCGCAGGGCGCAGAGGATGCGGGTGGCGGCGTCCGCACCATGGACCGCGTCCAGTCTTTCACCGAAATAGGCCCACTTGTCGGCCGTGTCGGCGACCGCGGCCGTCACGGCGCGCGAGAAGTTGCCGTTGATCGCGCCGCGCGGCGTCGTTCCCGTGCCACCGGTGCCGCGGCCGATCGGGCCTGTCGCCTTGCTCAGGCTGCGGGGCGAAATACGGCCCGAACCAGCGACCTCGGCCAGCACATCATCATCGCAGCCGAGCGCGAGGCCCAGCAGGGCCCGGTTCGGCGCGCAGGCCGTGACAAGGCCTTCGGGAAGGAGTTCGTTGCGCCTCAGGTCCAGCCACGGTGCCGGACCGGACTGGTCGAGGCCCGGCGGGTTTTCGAGCGAGACCGGTCCCTTGCCGGGACGATCGACCCAGTTCGAGTTGGCGTAGAAGTCCTGTGTCGCGTGCAGCGCAAGCCCGAGGTGAAACAGGACCTGGCACTTGGCCGACTGGCCGTCGCTGCCGAAGCGGCAATCAAGCGCTGCATCCTGCCCCGCCGGGCTTGCAAGGGCGCCTGACAGTTCCACGGCCTTTTCGATGTTCGACCGGATAAAGGTACGGCAGGCCTCGAGCGCGTCCTGTGCGGCCTGCCTCGTGCGCGAACCGCCGGCGATCTCCTGAACGTGATCGCCGCCCTCGCAGTGGGCCTCGGGCCGCACGGCAAGTCCCGTGGCATCCTTGTCGGGAAATCCGACAGCCCCCGCGAAGTCCCTTGAACCCGCCAGCTGGCGCAGGGTCTCTGGCCCCAGATCCTTCAGCGCGGACCTGGTGATCTTCTCGTGTTCGGAACCGAGGTTGTTCTCGCCGGGTTCGACGCCAAAGGCCATGACCTGCGAAACACCGGCCAGCGTGGCTGCGATGAAGGTGGCCGACAGGAGGGCTTGTCGCTTCATGGAGAGGATCCCGGTTTCCTGCCGCGTCATAGCAGACCGACTGGCAGGCTTCCACTGTCGCGGCGGCGCCCCTCAGGCCTATTTGCGGTCGAGGGGCTTGATCGTTTCGGCGCCGGCGGGGTCGAGATGGGTGAGCACCTCGGCGTCGGGGAAGGCACGCTGGATTTCAGCCTCGACCTCGTCACTGATCCGATGGGCTTCGGCGAGGGTCATGCCCGGCGGCAGTTCGAGGTGGAGCTGGATGAAGGCGTTGTGCCCTGCCCTGCGCGTCCTGAGATCGTGAAGACTGACAACTTCCCTGTGGGCCGACACGATCGCCTTGATGCGCATGCGGTCCGGCTCGTCGAACTCACGGTCCATGAGTTCGTGGTAGGCGCCAGACACGATCTGGAATGCGCCCCACGCAATCGTGGCCGCAATGGCGAGGCCCACGAGCGGATCCGCCAGGGTCCAGCCGAACCAGCCCGTGAGGATCAGCGCGAGGATGACGCCGGCGTTGGTGGCGATGTCGGTCGTGTAGTGAAGCTGGTCGGCCCCGATTGCCAGGGAGCGCGTCCGCGCGATCACGTAACGCTGGAACATCACCAGTGCCACCGTGATCAGGGTCGACCCGATCATCACGGCAAGGCCCAGCGAGGTCTCGACGACAGGGCGCGGCACGATCAGACGGTCGAGTGATTCAAGCAGAAGGAAGGCTGCCGATCCGCCGACGAACGTCGCCTGCCCCAGGCCGGCCAGCGCCTCGGCCTTGCCGTGGCCGAAGCGGTGTTCCTCGTCGGCCGGCGTGAGCGCGTGGCGCACGGCAAGCAGGTTGAGGCCGGACGCCACGAGGTCGAGCGCGGAGTCGACGAGTGACGACAGCATCGCCACCGATCCGGTCACCACCCACGCCCATACCTTGAGCCCGATCATCAGCGCGGCAGCCGTGACGGCCGCATAGGTTGCAAGCTTCTTGAGGCGCATGGCTGCCTCGCCCGACACCATCGTTCCTGCCCGTGCCGCCTGCGTCATGGAAACAGTTTCTCCGTGTGCCAGGCTGCGGCCGGGTCCTTTCGCCGGTAAACCAGCCGGTCGTGCAGGCGAAAGGGACGGTCACGCCAGAATTCGATCTCGACGGGTGTGAGGCGGAAGCCCGACCAGTGGGGCGGCCTTGGAACACGTCCGAGCGCGTAGCGTGCGGCGAAGACGGCGATCTCCTTCTCGAGCTCGAAACGCGTCTTCAGCGGGCGTGACTGGCGCGACGCCCAGGCGCCGATCTGGCTGTCCTTGGGGCGCGAGGCGAAGTACTCGTCGGCTTCCTGCGCGGTGACCTCGCTGATGGTGCCGCGTACCCGGACCTGGCGGCGCAGGGACTTCCAGTGAAAGCACATGGCGGCCTTGCGGGCCGAGAGCAGTTCGCGGCCCTTCGCACTCTCGTAGTTCGTGTAGAAGACGAAGCCCTCGCGGTCGAACCCCTTGAGCAGGACCATGCGCACGTTCGGCATGCCGTCCGGGTCCACCGTCGACAGGGCCACGGCGTTCGGGTCGTTGGGTTCCTGGGCAGATGCCTTGGCCAGCCAATCGCCGAAATGGACGAAAGGGTCCTCCACGGCCTCAATTCCGGCCGCGTCGTCCTGTTTGGTGTGGTCGTCATGCATGCGATTGGCGCTGCGCTGTGTCGGTTGGCGGTAGTATACAGGTTGGCGAAAGGTGGCGCACGCCCTGTTCGTGCCCCGCCTGCCCGTGTTCTGCGAGACCCGTCATGCGCCATTTTATCCTTCTGGTCGCCTTTCTCGCGCTTGGCGCCTGCGCCACGGCCACCGTGGCCGAGAAGGCCTCGCGCTTCGACGAGGGCGTGGCCGCCTATGACGCCGGCGACTTCGAGACGGCCTATCGGATCTGGAATGACCTTGCGAACGAGAATGACCTGGCCGCGATGCGCAACGTGGCGCAGCTGCTGCGCCAGGGAAAGGGTGTCGCCAAGGACAGCAAGCGGGCCTTCAAGCTCTACATGGAGGCCGCCGAGAAAGGCCTTGTTACCGCCATGGCCAATCTCGGTGACATGTATCTCGCCGGCGACGGCGTCGAGCGCAATCCGCAGGCGGCGGCTGCGTGGTATGCGCGCGCAGCATCGGCGGGGCTTTCGCTGGCGCAATGGAAGCTTGCGGCGATGTATGACACCGGCAACGGCGTTCCTGTGGACAAGGTGCGTGCGCGGGGGCTCCTCGAGCGCGCCGCCCGCAACGGCTATGCGCCGGCGCAGGAGAAGCTGCGCGAGATGGGGCTTGAACTGAACGCGCAGGGCGAAGTGGTCGAGGCTCCCGTCCAGCCGGCGCCCGTGGCCGAGGCTGCGCCCGCTGTCGTGCAGCCCCCTGCGTCTGCGGGCCCTGTGATGCCGAAGGGGCGGCAGGGGATCCTCGATGACCTGTTCGGTGGCACATCGTCGCCTGCCCCCGCGTTGCCGCCTGCTCCCGCCAGCACGGCGGCCAGCGTGGCGCCGTCAACACCGAAAGCTGCCGGCATGTCGCCCGGCGATCCCATCTCGCCTGACCTGATCGCGAAGATGGCGCCGGCCGACGCGACTTCGGTCTATGCGGGGCTTGCCGCCTACAATGCGGGTGACCGGAAGAATGCCCTGTCGATCTGGTTCGATGCGGCGGCACGCGGGGTCGCGGATGCACAACTCAGGGTTGGGCTCATGCATGCGCGGGGCGAAGGCACCATCCAGGACATGATCGAGGCCTATCGCTGGCTGCGCCATGCCTCGACGCAGGGCCACCCGCTGGCCATCGAGGAACTGGCGCGACTGTCGGCGCGGCTGGCCCCGGCCGAACGCGCCATTGGGGAATCCCTCGTGCGGGAACCCATCGGCAAGGCGAAGAAACCCGGTTAATCCCCCGCGTTTCGCCTGTCCAAGTTTTAACACGCGCAGCACAGTAACGCATGCATGTGATGCGGGACCTGTGATAGAAGACCCGCTGTTCCGCTGTTTTTTCATCGACGCAACGACGGCGCGCGGCATGTACGATCCCTATTCCGTTCTCGGAGTTTCCAGGACTGCCGGGGAAGACGAGGTCAAGCACGCGTTCCGGCGCCTGGCCAAGCGGTTCCATCCGGACACGCCCGAGGGTGCATCGGACAAGGGCCGCCGCTTCAAGGACCTGTCCATCGCCTACGAGATCCTCGGCGACGCACGCAAGCGCCGGGCTTATGACCGTGGCGAGATCGACGCCCACGGCAATCCGCGCGCGGGATACCGTCCCCCGCCGCAGCCCGAAGCCGAACCCGAACCGGTCTACAGGCCCCGCGCGTCGGCGCGGCCGAGCGAGCCACCGCCTGGCGCCTCGCCGGCGCAGGATGGGCACGGCGAGGGTCCGTCCGCCTCGTTCCGCAGCGCCTTCGAGCGCGCGTTCGGCGGAAACGCCGGTGGCGCAGGCGCCAAGACCGAGAGCCGGGTCGAGGACCTGTTTGCCGAGTTCTTCGGCGACCGGCAGGAAGGTTCCGCGCGCCGCAGCCCGGAGAGTGATGCAAGCAGCCATTTCGACCTTCAGATCACCTTCGAGGAGGCCGTGCTGGGCGGCACGCGCCGGGTCAAGCTTCCCGACGGGCGGCGCTTCGACGTGCGCGTTCCCATCGGCGTCAAGGACGGCCATACGATCAGGCTCTCGGGCCTCGGCGAGGCCGGCGATGCCACGGTCGTGATCTCGGTCGAGCCGCATCCTTTTTTCCGGCGCGAGGGCAACGACATCCACCTCAACCTGCCGGTTACGCTTGGCGAGGCCATCCACGGCGCCAAGGTCAGCGTGCCGACGCTGCAGGGCGCGGTGGCGATGACCATTCCCGGCGGCTCAAGTTCGGGCCAGGTGCTGCGGCTCAAGGGCAAGGGTGTTCCCGCGCATGCGATCCATGCGCCGGGCGACCAGCTTGTCACGCTCCAGATCGTGCTGCCCGAGAGCGCGGATGCGGAACTCGCCGACATGGTCAAGCGGTGGGAGAGTTCCCATCCCTATGATCCCCGCCGCAAGATGGGCAGCGTTTAGCCCCTTCCCGCCTACGGGCCTCACGGTCTAGCCTGCGCTCATGAGCAAAGACACGACCGACACGCGCCTCGCAGAACTGCTGCATCATTACGGCCGGCGGCTCGCGCCGGGCGACAGCGTGATCCCGCCGATCGTTCCAGCGGCGGTCTATCACCTGCCGGGCATGCCGGCGCAGGCGACCTACCAGTATGGACGGTTCCACAACCCGACATGGGAGGCGCTCGAGGAGGCGCTCGGGTTTCTCGAGGAAGCCGAGACGGTGCTGTTTCCCTCGGGAATGGCGGCCATCGCGGCGGTGATGTTTGCAAGCCTCAAGGCGGGCGACCGGGTGCTGCTGCCCTCGGACGGGTACTACACGACACGCGTGCTGGCGGAGCGCTACCTGGGACAGTTGGGCGTCGCCTGCGACCTGCGGCCCACGGCGCGGTTCCTTGAGGGGTCGTTCGCGGGCTACCGGCTTGTGTTCGTCGAGACGCCATCCAATCCAGGGCTCGATATCTGCGACATCGCGGCGGTGGCGGCGGCCACGCGCAAGGCGGGCGCGCTGCTGGTGGCCGACAACACGACGATGACGCCGCTCGGACAGCGCCCGCTGGCGCTTGGCGCCGATGTGGTCGTCAATGCCGACACGAAGGCGATCAACGGGCATTCGGATGCGCTGATGGGGCATGTCTCGTCGCGGGATCCGGCCTTCTGCCAGGCGCTGCGGGACTGGCGGCGCTATTCCGGCGCCGTCCCGGGGCCGTTCGAGGCCTGGCAGGTGTTTCGCGGGCTGGAGACGCTCGAGGTGCGCCATGCGCGCATGTGCGCGTCGGCGGCGGAACTTGCCAACCGGCTTGCGGGGCACAGGGCGCTTGTGGACCTTCGCTATCCGGGCCTGCCCAGCCACCCCGGCCACGCCACCGCGGGGCGGCAGATGGCGACGTTCGGCTCGATGCTGACGCTGACGCTCGCCGACGGCGCGGCGGCAGACCGGTTCATGGCGGATTGCCCGCTGGTCCAGCCGTCGACGAGTTTCGGCGGCGTGCGCACCTGCGCCGAGCGGCGCGATCGCTGGGGTGACGCCGTGCCGCCGGGCTTCGTGCGGCTCTCGGTGGGTATCGAACCCACACGGGCGCTTGTGGGGGCGGTGCTGAAGACCCTCGATAATCTCATATAAATCAATATTTTAACCCATCTTTAGACTGCTTGGTCCAAAATTCTTGTGCTTTTGGTCCATTCTGGATTAGCGTTTGGACTCTTCAGTCCAATTTCAGGCGGCGGCCATGCGCAAGAGAATCCTGCCTGCCATTGGCGCCCTTGCCGGCGTGGTGCTCGTCTACCTCGGGGCCATGTGGCTGCTCGTCTGGCGCTTCGAGGTGTCGACCGAGGACGCCTATGTGCAGGCCGACATCGCCGCCATCGTCACGAAGCTGCCCGGCTATGTCAGCACGATCCGGGTCAAGGACAACCAGCCCGTCAAGGCGGGGGACGTGCTGCTCGAACTCGACGCCTCGGACATCAAGCCCAAGGCCGACCAGGCGGCGGCCGCCGTCGAGGCGCGCAAGGCCGCGGTGGCCAATGCGCGCGCGCGGCTGAAGCTGCAGCAGGCGATGATCGACCAGGCTGCGGCCGGGTTGCAGTCTGCACGGGCCGACGCGGATCGCGCACGCGCCGATGCGCGCCGCTACGAGGCGTTGGCCGCCCGCGGCATCGTGAGCCGTCAGCGCCAGGACCTTGCCGATGCGGACATTGCCCGCGGCCAGGCCGCGGTGGCGCGTGCGGTGGCCGCACTCCAGGCCGAGCGCGACCAGGTGGACGTGCTTGCAAGCACGCTTGGCCAGGCCGAGGCCGACCTCAAGCAGGCCGAGGCGCAGCTCGCGCTGGCGCAGGCGGATCTGACCAACGCAACGATACGGGCACCGTTCGACGGCGTTGTCGGCAACAGGACGGTACAGACCGGGCAATTCGTGCGCGCCGGCTATCAGGTGATGGTGGTCGTGCCGCTGCCTGCGGTCTATGTCGTCGCCAATTTCAAGGAAACGCAGATCGAGGCGATGGCCGTCGGCCAGAGGGCTGCGATCCACGTCGATGCGCTTCCGGACGAGGCCTATGTGGGCGAGATCGAAAGCCTTGCACCGGCGAGCGGATCGCTTTTCAGCCTGCTCCCGCCCGAGAATGCCTCGGGTAACTTCACGAAGATCGTGCAGCGCATTCCCGTGCGCATCCGGCTTGAGGGGGCCGTCGACCAGCTCTCGCGGCTGAGGGCCGGCATGTCGGTGGGCGTGACCGTCGACCTGCGCCCGGGGCCGTCGAAGGCCGCGCCGTGACAGGCGCTGCGGCACCGCCCGCCGACGCGCTGCCGCCGATCACGCTGCGCTCCCTCATCGGCTTCTTCGCGATGGCGTTCGGCATGTTCATGGCCATCCTCGACATCCAGATCGTGTCGGCCTCGCTGGCGCAGATCCAGGCCGGACTTTCGGCCTCGCCGGAGGAAATCAGCTGGGTCCAGACATCCTACCTGATCGCGGAGGTTGTCATGATCCCGTTGTCCGGTTTCCTCTCGCGCCTCATGTCGACACGCATCCTGTTCGTTGCGTCTGCAGCCTCGTTCACGCTGATGAGCCTGCTGTGCGCCACGGCCACCTCGATCGAGGAGATGATCGTCTTCCGCGCGCTGCAGGGCTTCCTGGGCGGGGCCATGATACCGACCGTCGTCGCGGGCTCCTACATGATGTTCGGGCAGGGCCGCGCGGCGGGCGTGAGCGCGATCGTGGGCCTGATCGCAACACTGGCGCCGACCATCGGGCCCACGCTGGGCGGCGTCTTGACGGATGCGTTCTCGTGGCACTGGCTGTTCCTCATCAACCTGCCGGTCGGCATCGTGATTTCCGCCGTCGTCTGGTCGCTGGTGGATGTCGACAAGCCTGACTGGACGCTCCTGAAGGGCTTCGATGCGGCAGGCCTTGCGCTGATGGCTGCCTTCCTGGGGTCAACCGAGTTCGTGCTCGAGGAGGGATCGCGCCGCGACTGGTTCGAGGATCCCGCCATCCGCATCTTTGCGGGCGTCGCCGTGTTTGCGGGCGCCGGGTTCTTTGCCCGCGTCCTCAGCGCGAGCAACCCGATCGTCAACCTGACGGTCTTCCGGAACCGCAACTTCACGCTCGGCGCCCTGTTCGGGCTTGTGCTGGGCATCGGACTCTATGGCATCCAGTACCTGCTGCCCGTGTTCCTCGGCCGCGTGCGCGGCTACACGAGCCTCGAGATCGGCGAAATGCTGTTCGTCACAGGCCTGTGCCAGTTCATCAGCGCGCCCATTGCCGGCATGCTGTCCCGGCGCTTCGATCCGCGCCTGCCGCTGACGATCGGGCTTCTGCTCATGGCCAGTTCCTGCCTGCAGTTCTCGCACCTGACGTCGCAGTGGGGGTTCAACGACATGCTGCTGCCGCAGATCATGCGCGGCGCCGGGCTGATGTTCTGCATGGTGCCGGCCAATGTCGTCGCGCTTGGGCGGCTCGACCACCAAACGATCAAGGATGCCTCGGGGCTCTACAACCTGCTGCGCAACCTGGGTGGTGCGCTGGGGCTTGCGGTTCTGAACACGCAACTGGCCGAGCGCACCGCGTTCCACTACCAGCAACTGAGCAGCCAGGTCACATCCGGCCGCGCCGCGGCCGAGGGCTGGCTGTCCGGCCTTGCCGCGCGCTACAGCACGCAGATCACCGGTGATCCCGAGCTTGCCGCCCTGAAGACCCTGTCCCTTTTCGTGCGGCGCGAGGCCCTGGTGCTGGCCTTCGTTGACTGTTTCCTCATCATCGCGGCGATCTATGGCGTTGCGCTGCTTGCAACGCCGCTACTCAGCCGGCCGGCCCCCGCCGCCGGCCCAACCGTGGAGCCCTGATCCATGAGCAAGACGGCAAGCCCCCTGCCCGCCAGCGCGACCGCGCCGTCGATCCGCGAACGGATCATCGAGGCTGCCAGCGTGCTGTTCCGCGAGAACGGCTATGACGTGCCGATGGACGCCATTGCGCAGGCTGCAAATGTCTCAAAGCAGTCGCTCTACAACCATTTCGGCTCGAAGGAGGACCTGTTCAGGTCCATCATCTCGTTGCGCTCGCAGGCGCTTCGCGCGCCGCTGCTCGAGGCGGCCGGCCAGCGTCCGCCCCGCGAGGTGCTTGGCGAATTCGCGCGGCAGTACCATGCGCTCGTGCTGTCAGCCCGTGGCACGGGTTTCCTGCGCATGATGGTATCGGCCTCGCAGCGGTTTCCCGGCATCGGGGCGGATCTCTACGCGGCGGGTCCGGAGCCGACGCTGGCGGCGCTCTCGCAGTGGATGGAGCGGCAGCACGAGCAGGGCGCGCTTGTGGTGCCGCAGCCCCGGCTGGCGGCGGAGCACTTCCTGTCGATGCTGTATGGCTCGTTGCTGCTGAAGGGCCTGCTCGGGGTCGAGGCGGGGACCGGCGGCATCGATGCCGACGAGAGGGCTGCGTTCTGCACGGATGTCTTCATGCGGGCGCTCGGCCGACCGGGCTGAGGCATTGGACCGCGCGCCTGTCCAGCGTTCAGGCTGCGATCCTCACGTTTACATTTTGTTAACACGCCCCTGAATTGGACTTCTCAGTCCAGCCCTGATTCGCCAGCATGGTTGTAACCGGCGAATCACTTCACCCGTGACCGCCGGGACCGGGGAAACGAAGACCATAACGATGAGTGGGCGCGATGAGCCGACAATCTTCGACTGCAGCACAGCTGACACCGTCCCAATTGCTGTCCGCGCGGGCACGCATCCTCGAGGCGGCCGCGGAGATGTTCCGCACCCATGGCTATGACGTGTCGATGGATGTCATCGCGACGGCGGCCAATGTGTCGAAGCAGACGCTCTACAACCAGTTCGGCAGCAAGGAAGACCTGTTCAAGGCCATGATCGCCGACCGGGCGGCCGTGATGCGTGCGCCGCTGAATGCCTCGGCGCTCGAGCGCCATCCCCGTGACATGCTGGCCGACATCGCGCGCCAGTACTACCAGCACGCCTGCGGCGAGCACGAGATCGGCTATTACCGGATGATGATCGGCGCAAGCCAGCAGTTCCCGGACATCGGGCGTGCCTATTACGAAGCAGGGCCGAAGCAGATGGTCGAGGCTCTTGCGCAGTGGATGGCGCGGGAAGAACGGCTGGGCCGACTGGACACGGGCGGCGATCCCGTGATGGCGGCCGAGCACTATCTGTCGCTGGTTGCCGGGCAGGTCGAGGCGCGCGGGCTCCTGGGTCTCTGGACCGAGATGTCCCCGGCCGAGATGGAGCGCCGGGCGCGTTTCTGCGCCGACATCTTCATGCGCGCCTTCGGGCCGCATCGCCTGATGGGCTGATTTCAGCCGGTTTGCAGCCGATTGTGGCCCCGAATGGGCTGGACCGGCTTTGCCCGGCTGGCCTAGGCTTGCCTCCTGAATACTTGTGTTTCGGGGGATATCATGATCAGGGGCTTGTTTCGGGTTCTGCGCTGGCTGCTGCTGGTGGCCATCGTCGTGGGCGGCTATGCGGGTTATCGCATCGTCTGGGGCACGCCCTTCACGATCACGCAGCTTGCCGACCGGCAGGCCATCGGCTTCCTCTTCGACACGCCGGAACTCCTGACGGCCATCGGCCTCATCGACGGGACGATGCTCGACTATCACTCAGGCAAGCTGTCGGATTACGGGGTTGCGGAGCGTGACCGCAACTATCTGCGGGCCGAGAGCAACCTTGCCGAACTGAAGGCCTTCGACCGCGCCTCGCTGGGCCTGCAGGACCAGATCACCTATGACATCCTGATGTTCCAGTACGGGCGGCTGCTCGACGGAAAGCAGTATGAATGGAGCTCGTCCGGCGGGCTCTATGCCATCAGCCCGATGTGGGGTGGCCAGGTCGGGATCATCAATTTCATGACCCAGACCCACACGATCAAGAACCGCCTGACCGCCGAGAACTATGTGAAGCGCGTGGCGCAGGTGGCCGCGCGCCTCGACAAGGTGACAGCGGAATCGCAGCGCCAGTTCAAGTTGGGGGTTATCCTGCCGATCTCGCTGCTCGACAAGTCGCTGGCCATCATCAAGGACACCGTAGCCCCGAAACCGGCCGAGCACCCGCTGGTCGTCACGCTGGGCGAGAAGATCGATACGGCCAAGGCGTCCGACATCGATGCGGCCCTGAAGAAGAGCCTGATGGACGAGACCGCGCGCCTGGTCGGGAGCGAGATCTATCCGGCCTATGCGCGCATGACGGCAGCACTCGAGGCGATGCGACCTGAATCGGAAAAGCAGACCGACGGTGTCGACCGGCTGCCGGGCGGCAAGAAATACTATGCCGAGGCGCTGCAACGGAACACGACGACCGACTATACGGCCGACCAGATCCACCAGCTGGGGCTTGACGAGGTGGCACGCATCACGCGCGAGATGGACGCGATCCTGGTCTCGCAGGGCCTCACCAAGGGAACCGTCGCCGAACGCACGGCGCAGCTTGGCGAGGACCCGCGTTTCCTGTTCCCCGACAACGATGATGGCCGCGCTCAGATCCTGGCCGAATATGACCGGCTGCTGAAAGAAGTGTCCAAGGTGGTGCCGGATTACTTTGCGACCATTCCCACAACGCCGCTCGAGGTCCGGCGCGTGCCGCCGGCGTCCGAGAAAGGCAGCGCTGGCGCCTATTACAATGGTGCGGCGCTGGATGGTTCGCGGCCGGGCGTGTTCTACGCCAATTTGCGCGACCCGAAGGAAACGCCCAAGTGGTCGATGAAGACGCTGGCCTATCACGAGGGCATCCCGGGCCATCACTTCCAGATCGCCATCGGCCAGAACCTGAAGGGCCTGCCCTTCATCCGGCAGCAGACCCTGTTCACATCCTATGCCGAGGGCTGGGCGCTCTATGCCGAGCTGCTGGCCAAGGAGATGGGCATGTACAAGGACGATCCGCTGGGCGACCTCGGCCGCCTGCAGGCCGAGATCTTCCGCGCGGCGCGGCTGGTGGTCGACACGGGCCTGCATGCCAAGGGTTGGACGCGCGAACAGGCGATCGACTACATGGCGGGTGCGACGGGCATGGCCGTTACCGACGTGACGACCGAGATCGAGCGCTACATGGCGATGCCGGGCCAGGCCTGTGCCTACAAGGTGGGGCAGCTCAAGATCGTGGCCCTGCGCGAGAAGGCGCGCCAGGCGCTGGGCAACCGGTTCGACCTGAAGACATTCCACAAGGTCGTGCTCGAGAACGGCGCGGTGCCCCTGACGGTGCTCGAGCGGCTCATCGATGACTGGATTGCCCGCGAGAAGGCGGCCGCCTGAGGGCGGCCGATCGCGCGCATGGTCACGTTCGGACGTTCGCTCAGGCCCCTCTGGCATCTCGCGCCGGAGGGGGTGTTCCTCAACCATGGCTCGTTCGGGGCCTGCCCGAAGGTGGTGCTTGACGCGCAGACGCGCTGGCGCGAGACGATGGAGCGCCAGCCGGATGTGTTCTTCCGGCGGACGACGTCGGCGCTCAATCCCGACAATGGCCTGCGACAGGCGGCGGCACGGCTTGGGCAGTTCATCGGCGCGCGCGGCGATCACATCGCCTTTGTCAGCAATCTCACCGAGGCGGTGAGCACCGTACTGAGGGGCATGCCGCTCAGCGCGGGGGACGAGATCCTTCTCCTTGACTGCGTCTACAACTCGGTGCGCCGGGCGGTGGACGACAAGTGCCGCGAGACCGGCGCGCACTGCCGCCGGAAGACGTGCTGGACCTGATCAACGGCCTCAGGGACCGCTCCGCATCTAGGTTGCCGCCATGCCTTTGAGGGTCGCCTCGTGCCGCGGATGTCCGCGGAGGCACGATGTC
>JAGWXR010000110.1 GCA_018969785.1 Alphaproteobacteria bacterium | reverse complement strand
CAGCGCATCGAAATCCACGTGGAAGGTGATGTCGGCGCTTCCCGGCGCGGCCAGCACCGGACACGGTGCATGGGCCTTCAGTGCCTGCAGCGTATCCCCGGTTGCCGGCCCCTCGTGGCCATAGTCAATGGCAAGCAGCGCCCCGCTGCTCGACCGGAGCAGTTCGCCCACGAGCCCCGCCACGCGCATCGCGGCAGCCGAGATCTCGTGCACGCTGCCATCGGCAGCACCCGCAATCGCCGCCGGTACGAGCGGCGAGAAATCGGCCTCCTCGTCCAGCGCAAACACCAGCCGTTCGTTTGCATCGAGCCCAACCATCCGTTCCCGCCAGCGTCCGTTCAGCTTCACGAACTGGCGCGCCGGCAAGGCATCGAAGAACTCGTTGCAGACGATGATCGCAGGCAGCCCCGGCGCCAGCATCTCGGCGCTGGCATGCCATGTCACGCGAGCCATGCCGCCAAGCCGCACCTTCTGAACATCGCGCAGCCGCGGGCTGGCCTCGACAAGCTCGACCTCGACACCGGCAAGGAACCCGGGCCGGATCCGCGCCGTGCGCAGGATATCCGACATCAGCGTGCCATTGCCCGGCCCAAGCTCCACAAGCCGGAACGAGGCTGGCGCCCCCATCTTCTCCCAGGTGTCGACGCACCACGAGCCGATGCATTCGCCGAACACCTGCGAGATCTCCGGCGCGGTGATGAAGTCGCCTTCCGGCCCGAACGGTTCCTGTCGCGCATAGTAAGATTGCGGGTGGCCGCTGGCGGCGATCAGGAAGAACTGCTCGACGCTCATCGGCCCGTTCGCGCGTATCTGTGCCTTGATGAAGCGTTCAACCTCGTTCATGGCGCCTGCAGTGCCGGTCCCTTCCGGTAGAGCGCATACCACGTGAAGAACGCGCCCACGCCCAGCATCATCACCGACAGCAGCGTACCCATGGTGATGAGGCCTCCGAACACAAGCTGGCCTGAGTCACGGAAGAAGACCTCGACGAAGATGCGAAACAGCGCATAGCCGATCCAGAAGACCGCAATGACAAGCCCGGGCCTTCGCAACGCACCGAACCGTGTCACCATGAAGTGCAGGACGAGGAACAGGACAAGCCCCTCGAGGAAGGCCTCGTAGAGCTGCGAGGGATGGCGGCCCGGATTGCTGAGCACGGTGCCATCGGGTGCACGAATGGCCGCGGCGGGGAACTGGAACGACCACGGCACATCCGTGATCTTCCCGTAGAGCTCGCCATTGACGAAGTTCGCGATGCGCCCGAGGAACAAGCCGATCGGCGCAGCCACCGCCACGAGATCCCCGAGCGCCACCATGTCGAGCCTGTTGCGACGCGCAAATAGGATCACCGCGAGTACAACGCCGATCGCCCCGCCGTGGAACGACATGCCACCCTCCCACGCTGCCACGATGCGCCACGGCTCTCCCAGGAACCGGTCGGTCTCGTAGACGAGGCCGTAGAACAGCACATAGCCGATGCGCCCACCCAGGATCACGCCGACGGCAGCCCACACGAACAGGTCACCGATATGGTCAGGCGTCGCCTGCGGCTTCCCGCCGAACGGCGAACCTGTCCACAGGCGATCCGTTCGGATGAGCCGGACGATGTACCACCACGCAGCCAGCAGCCCCGCGATATAGGCAAGCGCGTACCAGCGGATGGCAAAGGGGCCGATCTTGATGAGGACGGGATCGATGTCCGGAAAGGGAAGCATTGGCGACAGCCCTTGCGTTCAGAATCAGTTTGATACGGTGACAGCATGAGACCGGCCCACGCGAGGTCACCCGCCGGCGATTCATAGCTGATCCGAGGCCACAATGCCCCTCGGAAGCAGCGCGACGCAGGCAGAAAATGCTGCAGCAGGGCGCCAGGATCTGCGTGAAAAAATGATTCACAGCCCTGGAAATCCGTCTGTCCGCAGGACATCCCCAAGCAGGATTCCCTGCGGTGACACAGTCCACATGAAGAATGCGTCATTCGTTCGGAGGACTCTTGCACGGGATTCAACCTTTGGTGCACGCTCCAATTCATGGGAGGTGCTTCGCGCCGGACCACTACATGTGGACCACGCGTAATTCCGGACACGGAGGACCTGCCTGCGTACCTTTCTACATTGCTCTCAAGTGCAGCCGCCGCCGGCCCACCCCGGCGGCGGGCTGACTCTGGGGGGCCGAAAAGGCAGATCGTCAGATGAACACATTGCAGCTGGTTGCCCCCTCCTCCGGAGACAATCCCCTGGATCTCGTCGAGCAGCTCGCAGCCCAGAATGACTGGCTGTACGACCGGCAGGGCGAGGATGAAATGCACCTTTCGTTCCCCGGACAGAACACCGACCACCACCTGTCCTTCAACTGGCGCTCGAATGTCGAGACGCTGCAGGTGTCAGTGCAGCTCGAGGTCAAGGCGCCCCGCAACAAGCGCGGCGAAGTCGCCGCCCTGATCAACATCATCAACGAACAGCTCTGGCTCGGCCACTTCGAGATGTGGCCCGACAGCGGCCAGGTCACCTACCGCCACGGCCTGCTGCTGCGCAACGCCATGGGCACCCCCGAACAGTGCGAAGGCATGATCGACGCGGCGCTTGAAGCCTGCGAGCGCTATCATTCGGCCTTCCAATTTGTGATCTGGGCTGGCAAATCTGCTGCCGAGGCAGCAGCATCGGCAGTATTCCAGTGTCAGGGAACAGCCTGAACAGCACCGGCGCACAGCACACGGTCAACTCCGTTCCAGGGCCCGTCGCCATCATCGGTGCGGGCAACATGGGCGGCGCGATCGCCCGCGCCCTCGTCAGGCACCTCGGGCCCGGGCAGCTCGTGCTCATCGACCCCCATCCCCATCCCGACATCGTCACCGCAATGAACGCGGCAGGCGTCTCCATCCATCCGGATGCCGCAGGCCTGTCGGCACGGCCGCCGGCAATCGTCCTGCTCGCCGTCAAGCCGCAGGCGATGGCATCCGTCGCACCGGCTTACCGGTGGCTGGCCGCCTCGGCCCTCTTCGTGTCGGTGGCCGCAGGCACGACGCTCGCAAGCCTCGACGCCTGGCTCGGCACCCCCGCGGCCCTCGTGCGCTGCATGCCGAACCTTCCTGCCTCGGTCGGCAGGGCCATCACGGCCGGCATTGCAAAGCCCGGAACACCAGCCTCTGCCTGCACTGCGGCCGAAGCCCTCATGCGCTCGGTCGGCGACTTTGTGTGGCTGGACAATGAAGCACAGATCGACGCTGTCACGGCGGTCTCGGGATCAGGACCGGCCTATGTCTTCCATCTGGTGGAATGCCTCGCCGCTGCAGCGCGCAGCCAGGGCCTGCCGGCGGACGTCGCCGCCATCCTCGCACGCCGCACCGTCGAAGGCGCCGGCGCGCTCCTCGCAGCAAGCGACCGTTCCCCGGAACAACTGCGGATATCGGTGACTAGTCCCGGCGGCACGACCGAGGCGGCCCTGAAGGTCCTGATGGAAGGCCAGCGCAACGAGAACCTCGTGGTCGAGGCCGTCACGGCAGCGACACGGCGCGCACGCGAGCTGGCAGGCTAGTGGACAGGATCGCCAGCAGGACCGGCCACGCAGCACGATCCGCAACGGATCCGGAGCAAAGGATGCGATGACGGCGAGGAAAACACCGGAGCAGAAGCTCATCGCTGCGGCCACGGCCGAGATCGTGGCGCATGGCTGGTCAGGCTTCAGCCTGACAAAGGCCGCACGCAAGGCCGCCATCCCGCTTGCAACGCTCTACGAGATCTGCCCCGGCAAGCCGGCCCTGCTCTCGCTGATGGGCAAGGAAGTCGACCTCGCCTTCCTGAGGCAGGATCACGCCGTGGACCCGGACATGCCGGCCCGCGACCGCGCCTTTGACGCGATCCTCTACTGGTTCGAGCATCTCGAGCCGATCAGGCCGGTCCTCCAGGCCATCCGCGATGCGGGCAAGGACGACCCCGTCCTGCTTGTGGACCTCCTGCCCATGGCGGCTCGCAGCGCCAACTGGATCGCCGAGGTCGCACGCCTGCCGGACACGGGCTGGCGCGGCTTCGCCGTGACCCGCGGCATCGGCCTGCTGATGGCGGACACGCTGCCCGTCTGGCTTGATGACGGACGTGATCTCGCGCGTACCATGGCCCACCTCGACCGCAGGCTGCGCATGATCGAGGAGTGGAATGAAAGCCTGCAGGGCCTCCGGCGCGACGCAACCCCCGGCACGGACGAGGACGAGCCCTTCGGTCCCTAGACAGGAAGCCGGACCACCGCGCGCAGTCCGCCCATCGGACTGTCTTCAAGAGTGATCTCGCCGCCATGCCCCCGCGCGATGTCGCGAGCGATCGCAAGCCCGAGCCCCGCCCCGCCCGTCACCAGCGAGCGACCGCTGTCGAGCCTGTGGAAGGGCCGGAACGCTTCCTCCCGCCGCTCGGCGGGAATGCCCGGCCCGTCATCATCGACAACAATGTCGACAGCGTGGGGCTCCTCGATTGTGGTCACGCGCACGTGGGTCCCGTGGCGCACGGCATTCTCCACGAGGTTCACGACGCAGCGCCTCAGCGCATTGGGCCGGACCGACACGACCAGCCTCTCGCCCACCTCGACTTCCACCCGCTTGCCCGGCGCCTTGCCATCAGCCTTGCGCTGCGCGTTCGCGCATACGTCCCGCAGCAATTGCGGCAGGTCGGTATCGCTTGCAGCCTCGCCCGCCTGCCCCCGCGCAAAGGCGAGGTACTCCTCGAGCATGTGCTCCATTTCCTCGAGGTCCCCCCTCAGGGCAATGACCGAAGGATCGTCCTTCATCATCGCCAGCTCGAGCTTCATGCGCGTCAGCGGCGTGCGCAGGTCGTGGCTGACGCCCGCGAGCATCTCGGTACGCTGCTGCACGAAGCGTGAGATGCGCTCGCGCATGTCGATGAAGGCAAGCGCCGCACGCCGCACCTCGGTGGCGCCCGAAGGCCGGAAGTCAGGCACGTCGCGGCCCTTGCCGAACGCCTCGGCCGCATCGGCAAGGCGTATGATCGGACGGATCTGGTTGCGAAGGAAAAGGATGGCGATACCCAGGAACACGAATGACGTGGCGATCATCCACAGCACCCACACATGGGTGTTTGTCGACATCACCCGCTTCTTCTCGGCAAGGATCGTCATCACCGCCCCGTCAAGCTGGATGCGGATGTCGACATGGTCCGGATGGCTGTAGGAATCGATCCACACGGGCCTGTTGATGCGCGTGGACAATTCGTTGGTGAAAACGCGCTTCAGCACGTCATAGGCGGGTGAATCGGTTTGGGGAATGCGCTCGCCGACACGCACGACGGGAACGAGGCCAAACGAGGTCTCGCGCAGCTTCACGGCCTCGCTCTCGAACCTCTGGGGACCATTGGTCTCGTAGCTCTGGACGAAGAGCACGACCTGCGCAGCGACCGCGCGCGAGATGCGCAGCGTCACCGCATCCCACTGCCGGTCGAACAGCAGATAGGTGACGACCGCCTGCACCAGGATCACCGGCATCACGATGATGAGCAGCGACCGGAGGAACAGCCCGCGGGGAAGCGATCGTCTGAACAGACCGGGCGACATGGCAGCTAACCTGCCCTGTCCGGGACAAGCACATAGCCGATGCCGCGGACGGTCTGCAGGTAGAGCGGCAGCCGCGGATCGACCTCGATCTTGCGCCTGAGGCGCGTGATCTGCACGTCCACGGTCCGCTCGAGGACGGCACCCATCTGCTGCGACAGCTCGGAACGCGTGAAGGTCTGCCCCGCATTCGCCGACAGGAGCCGAAGCAGCTGCAGTTCGGCCGATGTCAGCTTCACCGGCTTGCCCTCGCGCGTGAGTTCGCCGCGCTCGGCATCGAAGCGGCAGACACCCATCTGCACGATGTTCTTCTGCGGCGCCGCCGGCCTCGACGCGCGGCGCAGGATCGTGGCGACCCGCAGCAGCAGTTCCCGCGGCTCGAAGGGCTTGGGAAGATAGTCGTCGGCCCCGCGCTCGAGCCCCTCGATGCGGTCGACCGAATCACCGCGCGCCGTGAGCAGCAGGATGGGAACGCTTGACCGCGCCCGGATGGCCTGGGTCAGCGAGAACCCGTCCTCGCCCGGCATCATCACGTCAAGGATGATGAAGTCGAAGGCAAGGCTCTCGAGAAGCTGGCGCGCCTCGGCGGCATCCTTGGCGACGCTCACCCTGTAGCCGTTCTCCGACAGGAACCGCTGCAGGAGCGTGCGGATGCGCGTGTCATCATCGACCACAAGAAGGTGGGCCTCGGGGCCCTCGGGCACATCGCTGTCGCTCGCAAGGCTCATCGCTTGGCGATCAGGCGCATGACACCCGCCCGCTCCTCTTCGTTGATGAGCCCGCTGAGCACCTGCCGGAACCCGGCCACGGCGTCAGGGCCCGCGGACCGGAACGCCCGCGCAAAGAGGGCGCGCTGCAATGACGCAAGCTCCCGCGCCACCTCCCGCCCCCGGTCGGTCAGGTTCAACAGCCGCTGCCGCCGGTCCTTCTGGCCCGTGGCCTGCGAGACCAGGCCCTGGGCATGCAGGTCCTTGATCACCCGCCCGAGCGATTGTTTCGTGATCGCAAGGATCCCCAGAAGATCGGAAACGGACAGGCCCGGGTGCCGCGCAATAAAATGGATGGCCCGCGCATGCGCGCGCCCCAGCCCGAGCCGCCCGAGCGCGCCATCGAGCGATCGGCCGACGTCACGGCCGGCAAAGAAGAACAGCTCCACGCCATCGGTGAGCTCTTCCTCGCGCAGGTACAGGAGTGGGGCGGATGCCTTCATCGATTGCCTGCTGGAAGGATGCAGGGTCCTTGTGGCAGATATGTGGGTGACAATAGAGCGCCAGGGCGGCCTGCTGCAAGCTGGCCTGGCATGGATAAGGGCAGCATGGCGGCTTAACCAATGGTTGCCAACCAAGGAGCACTGGAATGTCTTTGATCCCGTTCGACGACCGCGAGGGCCAAATCTGGCTTGATGGCAAGATGGTGCCATGGCGCGATGCGAAGATCCACGTGCTCACCCACGGCCTTCACTACGGCTCGAGCATCTTCGAGGGCCAGCGCGTCTACAACAAGAAGGTCTTTGCGCTCGAGCAGCACACCGAGCGCCTGTTCCAGTCGGCCCGCCTGATGGGCTTCGAGATCCC
>JAGWXR010000109.1 GCA_018969785.1 Alphaproteobacteria bacterium | reverse complement strand
CGAGAAGCGCCAGGGTGTTGGCTTCGGTGCCGCCGCTGGTGAAGGTGACGTCCTCGGGCGCGGCACCCGCGAAGCCTGCCACGGCTGCGCGCGCCTCTTCCACGAGGTGGCGCGCATGGCGGCCCTCGGCGTGCACCGACGAGGGGTTCGCCGGCGCCTCCAGCGCAGCAAGCATCGCCGCCCGCGCTTCGGGCCTCAGAGGCGATGTGGCATTGCAGTCCAGATAGACCCGCATGAATCCTTCGACCGACCGGCGGCCCTATTCAGCCGCCGTCTGCTGGTGGTGGACGGACTGCTCGATGGGGCGGCTCATGCCAAGGACGCGCTTGTTGACGACGTCGGCCAGCGTCACACCGCTCAGGAAGATGTGGATCTGGCGGCCGAGCTCTTCCCAGAGGTCGTGTGTCACACAGCGGCCGTTCTGGCCGGTGCAGCCCTTGGGCGAGGCGAGGTCGCAGCGCGTGGCGCGCAGCGGCTCTTCAACCGCGATCATGATGTCGGCGATGCGGGTTTCTTCGGCCGGGCGGGCCAAACGGTAGCCGCCGCCGGGGCCGCGGGCGCTGACCACGAGGCCGCCGCGGCGCAGGCCGGCGAACAGCTGCTCGAGGTAGGACAGGGAAATCTCCTGCCGCTGGGCGATCTCGTTCAGGGCCACGGGCTTTCCCTGGCTGCTGCGGGCCAGGTCGACCATGGCCATGACCGCGTATCTGCCTTTCGTGCTCAAGTTCATCGTCGTTCTCCCATTCCTTGATGCGCCTGACGGGTCGGGGACGCCGGATTTTCTTGATTTTTCGCCCGGTAACCGTGGTAGAAAGCGCCCGTCATCAAACAACGGTGGGCATATAGATTTCCCTAGCCTGATGGTCAAGTATTCGGGGCGAGAGCGTCTGCTGAAAATTCTCTTTCCCTTACGTAACAATAACTTGAGACATCATGCGACATTTTCGGAAATCCAACACACCGGCTCAAGTAATAGACCGAAAAGAGGCAAACGACCCGCATGCCCGACGTGATTTTCGCAGGCCCCTCCGGACGGCTTGAAGGAAAGTACCAGCACCAGAAGCACAAGTCGGCGCCGATCGCCCTGATCCTGCATCCCCACCCGCGCAGTGGCGGGACCATGAACCACAGGGTCGCCTACGAGATGTTCTATGCGTTCCAGCGCCGGGGATGCTCGGTGCTGCGGTTCAATTTCCGCGGCGTGGGCCGCAGCCAGGGCACCTATGACGGGGGTATCGGCGAATTGTCGGACGCCGCGGCCGCGCTTGACTGGCTTCAGGTGATGAACCCCGGCGCGCAGACCTGCTGGGTGGCCGGCATCTCGTTTGGCGCCTGGATCGGCATGCAGCTTCTCATGCGCCGCCCGGAGATCCATGCCTTCATCTCGGTTGCGCCGCCGGCGAACATCTATGACTTCTCCTTCCTTGCGCCCTGCCCAGCCTCGGGGCTGATCGTCCACGGGCGCAATGACACCGTGTCTCCGGAAGGCGATGTGCAGAAGCTGGTGGACCGGCTGAACGCGCAGCGCGGCATCAAGATCACGCAGGTCAAGATCGAGGGTGCAAACCACTTCTTCGACAACCATACGCCTGACCTGCTCCAGAGCGTGGAAGACTATCTCGACATGCGCATGCCGCCGGTCGAGGAGCCGGCCTGACACCGGGCCATCGGGGAAGCAACAACGGATCCTGAACCATGAGCGGCTTGCGGTCTGCCTTCATGAACGAGTTCGCCGCGCGCGGACACATGCACCAGAGCACCAATGCCGAGGCGCTCGATGCGTTGATGGCCGGATCGATCGTGCCCGGCTATATCGGCTTCGACTGCACCGCGCCCAGCATGCATGTGGGCAACCTCACGCAGATCATGCGGCTCAGGGTGCTGCAGCGAAACGGGCACAAGCCGATCGTGGTCATCGGCGGCGGCACGACGAAGATCGGTGACCCGTCGGGCAAGGACGAAACGCGCCAGTTGCTGACCGAGGCGACGATCGCGCACCACAAGGCCCGTTTCGGCGAGATCTTCCGGCGCTTCCTGACCTTCGGTGACGGACCGACGGACGCGATCATGGTCGACAATGCCGAGTGGCTGGACCAGTTGCCCTATATTCCGTTCCTGCGGGACATCGGGCGCCACTTCTCGGTCAACCGCATGATCACGATGGACAGCGTGAAGCTGCGGCTCGAGCGCGAGCAGCCGCTGTCGTTCCTCGAATTCAACTACATGATCCTGCAGGCCTATGACTTCGTCGAGCTCTACCGGCGCTTCGGCTGCCGGCTGCAGATGGGTGGCTCGGACCAGTGGGGCAACATCGTGTCGGGCATCGACCTTGCGCGGCGCACGGACAATGTCGAGCTGTTCGGGCTGACCTCGCCGCTGATCACGACGGCGTCGGGCGCCAAGATGGGCAAGACGGCAGCTGGCGCGGTGTGGCTGTCGGCGGACATGCTGTCTGCGTATGACTACTGGCAGTACTGGCGCAATGTCGACGACGCGGATGTCGGGCGCTTCCTGCGCATCTTCACGGACCTGCCGCTCGACGAGATCGCGCGGCTCGAGGCCCTGCAGGGCGCCGAGCGCAATGATGCCAAGAAGGTGCTGGCCGGCGAGGCCACGGCGCTGTGCCACGGACGGGCTGAGGCGGAAAAGGCTGCCGATACGGCGCGTCAGACCTTCGAAGGCTCCGGCGTATCGGCCAACCTGCCGACGCTTGAGGTTTCCGCCTCGGACATCGATGCGGGAATGGGCGTTCTGGCTGCGTTTACCCGGGCGGGACTGACGTCATCGAATGGCGATGCGCGCCGGCAGGTCAGCGGCGGGGGCTTGCGGGTGAACGACGAGCCCGTGACGGACGACAAGATGGTCATCGGGCGGGCGCACCTGCGCGATGGTGCGATCAAGCTGTCGCTTGGCCGCAAGAAGCATGTCCTGATCCGGCCGGCCTGACGCGCGCAGTTCAGTTGGCCTTTGGCCGCACGGCTACAGCCGGCACGGCGGGTCCCTCGCGCGGCATGGGCAGCGGCATGGGCGAGGCAACCTCGGGCTTGGACCCCTGGAAGACCTTTCGCAGGAAGCCGGGCGCGAGGACCGAGATGGGGTTTACCGACACTCTCAGGTCGTCGACGTTACCCTTCACGCCATAGGTCACGGCAAAGATACCCTCGCCGTCCTTCGAGCCGAGAATGTCGCCGACCAGCGGCACACCCTCGAAGATCGAGTTCAGGCCATAGAGCGGCACGATGGTTCCGTTCAGGTCCAGCTTTTCGCTGTCCCGGTTGAAGGTTCCCTGAAGCGTCAGGCCGATCGAGGGGCCGGAGGCGCGGCCGTCGGACAGCGTCAGCACGCCCGCGCGACCCTTCACGGTCTGCTCGAGCCGCGTGAAGGTCACGCCTTCGCCGCGCAGCAGGTCGACGATGCCGGTGAATGAACCGGCCGACAGCAGGCGGGCGAAGAAAGGCTGATCGACGATGCGGAAGTCGTCCATCACGATGCGGCCGTCGAAGGCGGCTTCGGTCCTGACGCCCTGCGAGAGCGGCGCGAGGTCGGCCTCGACGCGCAGGTCGCCGCCGAGCAGGCTGCGGAAGCCCGTGACGCCGCGCAGCAGGCGACCCGCGTCGCTGCTTGCCAGGCGGAACTTGCGGGTGCCGTCGGCACCGGTCGACAGTTCGCCCGAGACGCGCGCATTCTGGTCAAGCGCCGCAAGCGAGAACCGCGTGAGCCGGTCGCCGTCGTCGGCATAATCGAAGCGCACGGCGGTCAGCGACACGCCTGCCTTCAGGTGCAGTGTCGCGAGATCGACCGCGATGCCGAGCGGCGGGCTTGGCGGCTTCTTGCCGGCCGCTGAGGGCGGGGCCGGCTCTTCATCGTCGCTGTCGAACATGCCGCCGACGTCGAGGGCCTTTCCCTTGACTGATGCCGTGACAGGCTTGCCAGGCAAGGCCTTGTAGGCCAGCGCGAAATCGTTGCGGCGACCCAGCTCGACATGGGCAAAGTCGGCTTGTGCCACCTTGCCGCCGATGAGGGCGATACGGCCTTGCGCCTTCACGTCGCGGCCGTTCAGGTCGATGCTTTCGATGTCGATGGCGTCGGCCGACTTCATCACCACCCTTGCCTTGAGGCGTGCGGTTGCATCCTCGGGCTTGGCCCAGTTGAGCTGCGGGATCGCGAGCCTGGCGCCTACCAGGTTTGCGTCGATCGTCGCATTGCGGATCTTGCCCGATCGACCGGTCAGCTGCGCCACGATCTCGGTCCGGCCCTCGAGATAGGGGGACACGTCAAGGCCGAAGACGCCGCGATCGGTGTCGGACATGGTGGCGGTGACGTCGATCTGCGTGCCGTTGGCGGCCGTGCCCGTGAAATCCTCGCGCCACTGGAAGCCGACCGGTGCGTTGTTGATCCTGACGGCGCCCAGCGCCTTCATGCCCTGCGTGTCGAGGGCGAGCGAGAACTTGCCGCCGGTCAGCGCGAAGCGGTCGTTGATGGGAAGCCTGATGTCGGACAGCTCGGCGTTGACCTTGATGCCGATGTCCTCGGTGCGGACATCGCGCAGCATGGGGATCGCAAAAACGAATTCGGCGCTGGCCGTACCGCCGGCCTTGGCCGCGGGGATGCCATAGCGCGAGGGATAGCCCAGCCGCGGCAGGTCGAGCAGCATCAAGAGGTCGCGGGTCGGGCCGGCGACCGTCCCCTCGATGTTGCCTACGGCGCCGGTCTTGTGCAGCTCGTTGATCAGGATGCCACCCTTGCGCAGGACAACAGCGCCGACGTTGCCGGAGGCCAGTTCGCCACGGAACGTGTCGCCGGTAAGCAGCGCCTTGCCACTGACGCCGGTGATGTCGGGCAGGCCCGGCAGATAGGTGAGACGCAGGCCCGCGAGGTCGAGCGCGACGCTCATCATCTCGTCGGGGATGCGGTCGTCGACCACGGCGCCGGGCGCGAGATCCACCTTGATGTTGGCAGAACGGATCGCGCCTTCATGGATGTTTGCGAGGATCCAGTCGCGGGCGCCGGGAACGGTGCCGGCGGGCCAGAGCATCTTGAGATCGGGAATGGAGAGGTCCTTGACGGTGCCGGCAAGGGTCACACCCATGGAGACGGGGTGATCGACCAGCGACCCGGCGAGCTGCAGCTCAAAGGGACCATTGCGGGCAGACACCTCGTCGATGACGAGCGTCTGTGCCGGCGCATCGAAGGTACCCCGGAAGCGGGCGGTTTCGAGCGAGAACCCCCTCTCGAAGAGATTGGGCGCATCCATGAAGATGTTTTCGGCCGACCAGTCCGCGCTGAGCGACTGCAAGGCGCCCTCCGGGGTGAAGAGCAACGCGCCCTCACCCCTGATCAGGCCGCGGATGGACTTTCCCTTCCAGGTCATCTCGGAGAGGGTGTAGCGGCCCGTGGACAGGTCCATTTCGGCGGTCAGCGCCGCCTCGCGCAAGTGAACGGGTTCGTGCTTGAGCGCCGGCAGGTTGAGGTCGCCCTCGCCTGCGTTCAGCCAGAACTTGCAGCGCTGCGGTTCGGCCTTGGTGGTCATGCTGCAGGCGAGGTTGCCGGAGACGGGAATGTCGAGGCCCTTGAGGAACTGAAGGCCGGATCCGTTGGCTGCGAGCCGGCTCAGCGTCACGGGCTTGAAGTCGGCCTCGAGCGTCACGGTCTCGCTGCCCTTGGTGTAGCGGGCGGATCCAGAGAACTGCCATGTCTTCGAACCCGAAAGCTTGACCGGCGCGTTGATGGAGACGATCACGCCGTTGGGCTTGCGCTCGAAGACGAGAGAGGCCTTGTCGGCGATCCAGCTTGATTTCGTCTCCTCGTCGAACACCGACAGGCGTGCCTCGAGGATGGCAAAGCGCTTCAGCGCGCGTGTCACCGTGTCGGAGGGTGCGGGATCGAGCATGGCCTTGAGGATGTCGGCGGCAACGGTCTCGTCGGAGGGTGCCTGCGGGGACGACGCGGCCTTGCCTTGCATTCCCACCTGCAGGCCCAGCTGGATGCCGCCGCCGGTCCTGCGAACGACATTGGCCGACACGCCGACAAGCTCGATCGCGGTTGGGGCGGCCCTGCCTTCCAGGAGGGCCGGTCCTGAAAGCGTCACATTGGCCTTCGGCACGCGCGCGATGACGCCCTCGTTATCGTCGACGATACGAACACCAATGAACTGGAGATGGGCAAGCTTGCGGCCCTCGGACCAGGCGATCACGCTGTCATCGAAGCGGACCTTCACGCCCGTGAGGCCCGCGTTCAGCATCGCCTCGACCTGCGGCGACAGGATGCCAAGCGACACGGGGCCATTCATGGCGCGCCACGCAAACAGGCCTGCCAGCGCCAGGACGAGCGCAGCCGCGGCCGCTCCGATGCGCAGGGACCATTTGCGGACGTGGGCGGTCAGCACGCGGTTGCGGCTCCGGCTTCAGGATGCTGGCCTTGATCGGCCAAACGGCTGCAGCGTATGACGGGGCCTGCGTGGCCGTCCGGCGCGCGCTGCCACAATTCCTTCCTCGAACCGGCAACTTGCGGAGACAGTTTCAGCATGACCAAGGATCTGAACGTGGGCGACAAGGCCCCGGCCTTCAGCCTCGCGACTGACGGGGGCGAACGCGTCAGTCTTAAAGACCTCACGGGCAAGCCGATAGTCCTTTATTTTTATCCAAAGGATGACACCTCGGGCTGCACCCGGGAGGCGGTTGCGTTCACGGCCCTGCTGCCCAAATTCAGCCGGCTGGGCGTGGCGGTCATCGGGGTCTCAAAAGACAGCGTCGAATCTCATGCCAAGTTCAAGGCAAAGCATGAACTTGGCGTGGTGCTGGGCTCCGATCCCGACGGCAAGGTTGTGCAGTCATACGGGTGTTGGGTCGAGAAGTCGCTCTACGGACGCAAGTACATGGGGATCGACAGGTCCACGTTCCTGATCGATCCAAAGGGCAAAATATCGCGGATCTGGCGCAAAGTGAAAGTTCCAGGCCATGCTGAAGAAGTGCTGGCTGCTGCCAAGGCCATGGCTAATCCTTCCTAAACAATATGTAAGGAAATCAAGGATTTCTCTGTCTTGGCGAATTGCTTCAAATCCGTAACAATCTGGCGAGGTGTTAACCGGTGTGTCCCAGCCACTCGTGGGGTCCTTACTCCGTGGCCGGGCCGTGTCAGTACGCAGTTTGAGGTATCGCATGTCCTCGTCCCCCATGGCCGGACTTTTTGCGTTTTTGAACCGGCTGTTTCTGCACAGGCAGTTCTATCTCCGTAGCCGCGGATCGGTCCAGTTTTTCGAATTCAGTCCGACCTTCCAGATGACGATC
>JAGWXR010000108.1 GCA_018969785.1 Alphaproteobacteria bacterium | reverse complement strand
TCACGAAGCTGCTTTTCATTATGCGTCTTGCGATAGGCATCGACCGCCTCGCCGATTTGTTTGCCAAGACCCGCAGCCGCCCATCCCAGATGGGTTTCGAGAATCTGACCGACATTCATGCGCGAAGGCACGCCGAGCGGATTGAGCACGACATCGACATGGGTGCCGTCTTCGAGGAACGGCATGTCTTCAATCGGCACAATGCGCGACACAACCCCTTTGTTGCCGTGACGACCGGCCATTTTGTCACCGGGCTGGATCTTGCGTTTCACAGCCACGAAGACTTTGACCATCTTCATCACGCCCGGAGGCAGTTCGTCACCGCGTTGCAGCTTTTCGACCTTGTCGAGGAAACGGTTTTCAAGACGCTTCTTCGCTTCGTCATATTGCTTGCGCATGGCTTCAAGGTCCGCCATCACCGCATCATCGGCAACAGCGAAAGTCCACCACTGCGAACGCGGATAGCCGTCGAGCACATCACGCGCCAACTTCGTGTCTTTCTTGAAGCCTTTTGGGCCGGCAATCGCATTGAGACCCAAGAGACGATCACCCAGACGCGCATAGACGTTGCGATCCAAAATCGCCAATTCGTCATCGCGGTCTTTGGCCAGACGTTCGATCTCTTCACGCTCGATCGCCTGTGCGCGCTCGTCCTTGTCAACTCCGTGACGGTTGAACACGCGTACTTCCACCACCGTGCCCTGCACGCCCGGAGGCACGCGCAAGGAGGTATCACGCACATCAGACGCTTTCTCTCCGAAAATAGCCCGCAGCAATTTTTCTTCCGGCGTCATCGGGCTTTCGCCCTTTGGCGTGATCTTGCCGACCAGGATGTCGCCAGGGTTCACTTCGGCGCCGATATAGACGATGCCGGCTTCATCGAGGTTCTTGAGGGCCTCTTCGCCGACATTCGGGATGTCACGCGTGATTTCCTCGGGCCCGAGCTTGGTGTCGCGGGCCATGGTCTCGAATTCCTCGATGTGGATCGAGGTAAAGACGTCATCGCGCACAATGCGCTCGGAGATGAGGATCGAGTCCTCGAAGTTGTAGCCGTTCCAGGGCATGAACGCGACGAGCACGTTGCGGCCGAGGGCCAGTTCGCCCAGGTCGGTCGACGGACCGTCGGCAACGATGTCGCCCGCCTGAACGCGGTCGCCCACCTTTACCAGCGGGCGCTGCGTGATGCAGGTCGACTGGTTCGAGCGCTGGAACTTCTGCAGGCGATAGATGTCGACGCCCGACTTTGTTGCGTCGGTTTCCTCGCTTGCGCGCACGACGATACGTGTGGCGTCCACCTGGTCGACGACGCCGGAGCGCCGGGCGGCGATGGCGGCGCCAGAGTCACGCGCGACCACGCCTTCAAGACCGGTGCCGACGAACGGCGCCTCGGACTCGAGAAGCGGCACGGCCTGGCGCTGCATGTTCGAGCCCATCAGCGCGCGGTTGGCGTCGTCGTTCTCGAGGAACGGGATCAGCGCCGCGGCGACCGACACGATCTGCCGTGGCGAGACGTCCATGAACTCGACCCGGTCGGACGGCAGAAGGATCACGTCGCCTGCCTTGCGGCAGGTGATGAGGTCATCCACGAAGCGTCCACGTGCATCGAGCGCCACGTTCGACTGGGCGATGACGTATTTCCACTCTTCCATCGCCGGCATGTAGACGACCTCGTTGGTCACCTTGCCGTCCTTCACGCGACGGTACGGGCTTTCGATGAAGCCGTACTTGTTGACGCGCGAATAGGTTGCCAGCGAATTGATCAGGCCGATATTCGGGCCTTCCGGCGTTTCGATCGGGCAGATGCGGCCATAGTGCGTCGGGTGCACGTCGCGGACTTCGAAGCCCGCGCGCTCGCGTGTGAGACCGCCCGGCCCGAGGGCCGAAAGGCGGCGCTTGTGCGTGATCTCGGACAGCGGGTTCGTCTGGTCCATGAACTGCGAGAGCTGCGAGGATCCGAAGAACTCGCGGACGGCGGCTGCCGCCGGCTTCGCGTTGATCAGGTCGTGGGGCATGACCGTGTCGATCTCGACCGAGGACATGCGCTCCTTGATCGCGCGCTCCATGCGCAGAAGGCCTACGCGGTACTGGTTTTCCATCAGTTCGCCGACCGAACGAACGCGGCGGTTGGCGAGATTGTCGATGTCGTCGATTTCGCCCTTGCCGTCGCGCAGGTCGTGGAGGATGCGCACGACCGCGAGCAGGTCCTCGCGGCGCAGCGTGCGCTGCGTGTCGGGCGCGTCGAGACCGAGGCGCGAGTTCATCTTCACGCGGCCCACCGACGACATGTCGTAACGCTCGCTGTCGAAGAAGAGGCTGTTGAACAGGGCCTCGGCCGTTTCGAGCGTCGGCGGCTCGCCCGGACGCATCACGCGGTAGATGTCGATCAGTGCCTGCTCGCGCGCCTGGTTCTTGTCGACCATCAGCGTGTTTCGGATCCACGGGCCGTTTGCCACGTGGTCGATGTCGAGCACTGCCACTTCGTCGAACCCGGAGTTATCGAGGTCTTCCAGCAAGGCTTCCGTGATCTCATCGCCGGCCTCGGCATAGATCTCGCCGGTCTCGCCATTGACCATGTCGAAGGCCAGATAGCGCCCAAGCAGTTCCGCGGCCGGCACCAGCAGCTGGCGCAGGCCCTCCTCGGCAAGCTTGCGGGCCTTGCTGGGCAGCAGCTTGCGCCCGGCCTCGAGGACGACCTCGCCGGTCTTGGCATTGCGCAGGTCGTGGTTCGCCTTGAAGTTACGCATGCGATCGGCATCGTACGGCGTGACCCAGCCATCCTTGGTCTGCTTGTAGTTGACGCTTCGGTAGAAGTGACCGAGGATTTCTTCCGCCGTGAGGCCGAGGGCGAAAAGCAGCGTCGTGACCGGGAGCTTGCGGCGCCGGTCAATACGCACGAAGACGATGTCCTTGGCGTCGAATTCGAAGTCGAGCCACGACCCGCGATAGGGAATGACGCGCGCGCCGAACAGCAACTTGCCGCTGGCGTGGGTCTTGCCCTTGTCGTGGTCGAAGAAGACGCCCGGCGAACGATGCATCTGGCTGACGATCACGCGCTCGGTGCCATTGACGATGAAGGTGCCGAGTTCGGTCATGAGCGGCATGTCGCCCATGTAGACATCCTGCTCCTTGATGTCCTTGACCGACTTGGCCTGGGTTTCCTGGTCCACCTCGAACACGATCAGGCGCAACTTGACCTTGAGCGGCGCAGAGAACGTCATGCCGCGCTGGCGACATTCCTCGACGTCGTATTTCGGGTCCTCGAACTCGTAATGCACATATTCGAGCCGGGAGGTTTCCGAGAAATCGGTGATGGGGAACACCGAGCGGAAGACCGCCTCGAGACCCGAGTTCTCACGCGCGTCGGGCTTCACATACATCTGGAGGAACTGCGCGTATGACTCGCGCTGCACCTCGATGAGGTTGGGAAGCTGCGCAATTTCGCCGATCCGCCCGAAATTCTTGCGTACCCTTTTGCGGTCCGTGAACGACAACGCCATGATCCATCCCTGAGCTAAAATTCATCTCGCCTGTCGCCTTCAGGTGGGACCTGACGGAGGGGGCTCCGTGGTTCCTTCCAGTCGTCATTCCGGCCTGGGGGCATCCCGAAATGACGGAAACGACCCCACCGCCCGCAAGCGCTTCACTCGCGGACGGTGGAATCGGCTTCACATTTTGTGCCGGTTCCGCAGCTTCATGCCGCGCAAACCCCGGCGTTACTTCAACGCAACCTTTGCGCCTTCGGCCTCGAGCTTCTTCTTCCACTCTTCGGCAGTGGCCTTCGGCACGTCGGCCTTGACTTCCTTCGGGGCGCCTTCGACCAGATCCTTGGCTTCCTTGAGGCCGAGGCCGGTGAGCTCGCGCACCACCTTGATCACGTTGATCTTCTTGTCGCCCGAGGACTCGAGAACGACCGAGAACTCGGTCTTCTCGGCGGCGGCGGCGGCGGCGCCACCAGCGCCCGGCGCGGCAACGGCTGCAACGGCAACCGGAGCGGCGGCGGAAACGCCCCACTTTTCTTCAAGCATCTTCGACAGCTCGGCCGCTTCCATGACGGTCAGCGTCGAGAGTTCTTCAACAATCTTTTCCAACTTGGACATTGCTTCTGGTTCCTTGTGCTTTCAGTTCCTGGTTTCAGAAAATTCAGGCCGCTTCGCTTTTCTGGGCATAGGCGTTGATCACGCGGGCAACCTGCCCGCCTGGCGCCTGCAGAATGCGCGCGATCTTCGTCGCGGGCTGCTTGAGCATGCCGGCAATCGTTGCCCGGAGTTCGTCGAGGCTCGGGAGCGAGGCCAGCGCCTCCACACCCTTGGCATCGATGAACTGGGTTCCGACGACACCGCCAAGGATGACGAACTTGGGGTTCGTCTTGGCGTATTCGACGGCAACCTTGGGCGCCGAAATCGGATCTTCCGAAAACGCAATACCGGTGGGACCCTTAAGGATGTCCCCGATCGGCTTTGCGCTTGTCGCTTCCGCGGCACGCTTGGCAAGACGGTTCTTCGAGACTTTGAAGCTCGCACCAACCGCCCTCATCTGCGACCGCAGCTTTGACATGTCTGCCACGGTCATACCCTGATAGCGCGCGACCACGACGACACCGGCCTGGCCAAACCTTTCGGTGAGGCTGCCGATCACTTCCGCCTTTTGCGCTCTATCCACTTTTTGGCTCCTTTGCCTGTTTCAGTTATCCCGATGGCCGGGATTGTTTCCCCGCCCGTCAGGCCTTGCGCTTGATACTTCCTGTCCCAAGAGCTTCAGGCACTTCACGACCGGTTGCCCGGTCGTTTCACGCACGCAACCCCTGTCTATGCAGGCTGTTTCCATTAAGCACCGGACTGAACTTGTCGGCCCGGTGCACCTGCGGTCTCGGACAGGCAGGGCCGTTTTGCAGCCCTGTCCACCGGCGGTCGCCCGCCGGAATTCAAATTCCCTTCTAGGCGAGCACCGATGCGGGCTCGACCGTCACGCCGGGTCCCTGCGTCGAGGAGATCGATACCTTCTTCAGGTAGTTCCCCTTGGCTGCCGGCGGCTTGGCCTTCATGACGGAATCATAGAAAGCGCGGATGTTCTCGACGAGGGCTGCCTCGGTGAAGCTCGCCTTGCCGACGCCGGCGTGGATGATGCCGGCCTTCTCGACGCGGAACTCGACCGCGCCGCCCTTGGCATCCTTCACGGCCTTCGTCACGTCCATCGTCACGGTGCCGACCTTCGGGTTCGGCATCAGGCCACGGGGGCCAAGAACCTTGCCGAGGCGGCCGACGAGACCCATCATGTCCGGGGTCGCGATCAGGCGATCGAAATCGATCTTGCCGCTGTTGACGGTCTCGAACAGATCGTTTTCACCGACGATGTCGGCGCCAGCGGCGCGCGCTTCATCAGCCTTCGGACCCTTGGCAAACACAGCCACGCGCAGGTTCTTGCCGGTGCCGTTCGGCAGGTTGACCACGCCGCGAACCATCTGGTCCGCATGGCGAGGATCGACGCCGAGGTTCATCGCGATCTCGATCGTCTCGTCGAACTTCGCCTTGGCGCGCGACTTCACCATCGCGACCGCTTCCGTCAGCGGATAGACCTTGCGCGAGTCGATGCCGACGCGGGCTGCAGCGAGGCGCTTGCCCTCCTTGGGGGCCTTCTTCTTTGCCGTTGCCATGATCTTACCCCTTTACCTCGATGCCCATGGACCGTGCGGAGCCGGCGATGATCTTCATCGCGGCCTCGATGTCGTTCGCATTCAGGTCCTTCATCTTCATCTCGGCGATGTTGCGCAGGTCGGCCTGCGTCACCGTTCCCTTGAACTCGAGGCCGGGCTTCTTCGAGCCACCCTCGATCTTGGCCGCCTTCTTGAGCAGGAATGACGCCGGCGGCGTCTTCAGCTCGAGCGAGAACGACTTGTCCTGGTAGTAGGTGATGATCACGGGGATCGGCATCCCCTTTTCCATCTGCTGCGTGCGCGCGTTGAACGTCTTGCAGAATTCCATGATGTTCAGACCGCGCTGACCGAGCGCGGGGCCGATTGGCGGCGAGGGGTTTGCCGCCCCGGCTGCCACCTGGAGCTTGATCTGCCCCATTACTTTCTTCGCCACGAGTTTTACTCCTTCTCTTTGGCTTAGCGGTTCAACGGCCCGGCGCTAGTCCGGACCTCCCGCAGACACTCCGGTCAGAGCTTTTCCACCTGACCGAAATCCAGTTCGACCGGGGTTGCCCGGCCGAAAATCGAGACAGCGACCTTGAGGCGCGAGCGGTCCTCGTCGATTTCCTCGATGATCCCGTTGAACGAGGCAAAGGGACCGTCGGCCACGCGCACCTGCTCGCCCACCTCGAAGGTGATTGCGGGCTTGGGGTGTTCGACGCCTTCCTTCACCTGGTTCAGGATGCGATCCACCTCAGCCTGCGTGACCGGCATCGGCTTGTTGCCCGTACCGAGGAAGCCCGTCACCTTCGGCGTGTTCTTCACAAGGTGGTAGGCCTCGTCCGTGAGGTTCGCCTTCACGAGGACGTAGCCGGGGAAGAACTTGCGTTCGGCGTTGACCTTCTGGCCACGGCGGATCTCGACGACTTCCTCGGTCGGCACGAGGACTTCCTGGAAGAGGTCGTTCAATCCGTGCTGCTGCGCCTGCTTGCGGATTTCCTCGGCCACCTTTTTCTCGAAATTCGAGTAGGCGTGCACGATGTACCAGCGCGAGGGCGGCAGTTCCTTCTTGGTGGGCGTATGCGCTTGAGCCATGTGTGACGCCTATCCCAGGATCCATTTGACAGCGGTGCTGATCAGGAAATCGACGATCGCGAAGAAGATGATCGCCGTGAAGATCATGATGAACACGGCGATCGTCGTGACGCGGGTCTCGGCCCAGGTCGGCCAGGTGACCTTGAGAGCCTCCTGGCGCACCTCGGCAAAGAACTGCGGCGCCTTCATCAGGCGCTGGAAAAGGCTCGGTGCAGGCTGCGGCGCGGGCTCGACTGCCTTGCCATTGCCTTCGCCCTGGTTTGCCTTGTTCTTGTCGTTCGCCATCTTCGCCTTCTGTTTCCGTCCTTTGCCACTGCCGGTTATTGCCGGCGATCAAGGCTGCCTCGTCCTGCCGGCCGCCGGCCCTGACCCACTTCCTTGCGTTCTGGCAGGGGCGGAGGGACTCGAACCCCCGACCCTCGGTTTTGGAGACCGATGCTCTACCAGCTGAGCTACACCCCTATCGAACGCATTACTTCGTGATCTTGACGACGACGCCCGAACCGACGGTGCGGCCGCCCTCGCGGATGGCGAAGCGCAGCTTCTCTTCCATCGCGATGGGAACGATCAGCTCCACGTCCATCGTCACGTTGTCACCCGGCATCACCATTTCCGT
>JAGWXR010000008.1 GCA_018969785.1 Alphaproteobacteria bacterium | reverse complement strand
CGCAGACGGTCTGGGGTCCATAGTCGGGCTTGAAGTCGAGCCACTCCGAGCCGTCGACGAGGCGGGCAATGAACTCGCGCACGTCATAGGGCTTGCGGTAGTCGAGGGGCACGAGCGAGAGGATTTCTTCAGGGTTGTAGGCGGGCGGCCGGAAGCTTCGCGCGGGGCGGCTGCTGGCCCAGTTGATCTTTTCCAGGATCTCGCGGGCGAGGCGGACGCCGTCGCGGTCATCCTCGGCCATGTATTCGGCGAGGCCTGAGACGGTGTAGTGAAGCTCGGCGCCGCCAAGTTCCTCGTCGGTCGCGATCTCGCCGGTGGCGGCCTTGAGCAGCGGGGGGCCTGCAAGGAAGATCTTGGAGCGGTCGCGCACGACGACGACGTAGTCGCTGAGGCCGGGCTGGTAGGCACCGCCCGCCGTTGACGAGCCGTGCACGACGGCGATCACGGGTATGCCCTCCTTCGACAGGCGTGCGAGGTTGGCGAAGGTGCGGCCGCCGCGGACGAACATCTCGGCCTGGCGCAGCAGGTTGGCGCCGGCACTCTCGACGAGCTGGATGTAAGGGAGCCTGTTCTCGAGGGCGATGGCCTGGGCGCGCAGCGTCTTGTCAACGCCGAGCGGGGTGGCGGCGCCGCCCTTGATGCCGGCATCGCTGACATTGACGACGCATCGTGTTCCCGAAACCATGCCGATACCTGTGATAACGCCGCCGCCGGAGGCGTTTTCCGCGCCGTCGTCGTCATGCATGCGCAGGCCCACGAGGGTCGACAGTTCAAGGAAAGGCGCGCCGCGGTCGAGGAGAAGGTCGAGGCGGTCGCGGGGCAGGAGCTGGCCGCGTTCGGCGAATTTCCTTGCTGACTTTCCGGAATTGGCCCTGATCCTGGCTTCAAGCGCGCGTATTTCGGCCAGCAGCCTGAGGTGGCCTTCGCGGTTGGCACGGGCCTGGTCGGAACCGAGGTCCAGGCGACTTTCGAACACAGGCATCAGGTGACCCCTTATCCCTTCGCAAAAGGCGGAAACAAAGTGTGGCTTTTCTTATGACGGGCAGTCGACGCGCGCAATCGGGAAACGCTAGAGTGGTGCCATCCAACGCATAGCGGAGCCTTGCCCACGATGAAGCGCCTAGCTGCGAGCCTTGTCCTTTCGCTCTCCCTTGCTTTCCTGCCAGCCGTGTCGGCGCAGGACGTCTCACGCGTCGAGCGGGGAAGCCTCGTGATGGAGAACATCCCCGACGTGCCGGCCGCCATGCAGGAGCGGCTGCGGCTCTATCAGTCGGCGCGCGGGGCTGGGTTGATGGACTTTGCGCCCGATGGCCGCTCGATCCTGATCCAGACGCGCTTCGGCGAGACGAACCAGCTGCATCGTGTCGACCAGCCGATGGGCATGCGCCGGCAGATCAGTTTTTTTGACGAACCTGTCAACATGGCGATGTACCGGCCCGGCCGGTGGCCGCAGCCGACGATCCTGTTTGCGCGCGATACGGGCGGGGACGAGCTCTACCAGCTCTACCTGCAAAATGCGCGCAATGCGCAGGTCACGCGCATCACCGACGGCAAGTCGCGCAACACCAACGCCGTGTTCTCGCGCGATGGCAAGTGGATCGCGTGGACGAGTGTCGGCTCGAACTCGACGCGCTACCGGATCTTTGTGGCGGACGTGAACGATCCCAAGACGGCCCGCGTGGTGCTGGAGGAAGACGGCAGCTGGTCGGCGGGGGATTTCTCGCCCGATGGGCTGACGCTGGCGGTCACGCGCGACATCTCGGTGAGCGAGCGCGAGATCTGGCTGGTGGACGTGATGAACGGACGCAAGGTGCAGGTGCGTCCGTCACCGGTGAAGATCTTCCGCAGTTCGCCGCTGTTCGCGCCTGACAATGGGGCGCTGTTCTATGTGTCGGACGAGGACAGCGAGTTCCGCCGGATCGTGCGCTATGACCTGAAGACCGATGACGAGGAGGTGCTGACCGAGGACCTCGATTTCGATGTGGACGGGCTGCAGATTGCGCCGAATGGCCGGATGCTCGCGTTCACCATCAACGACAACGGCTATTCACGCCTGTTCCTGATGGACACCAAGAAGTTCCGCCGTACGCCCGGGCCGCGGATTGCGCCCGGCGAAATCGAGGACTTCCGCTTCAGCCCCGACAGCCGCCGGCTCGGCTTCACGCTCAACGGCACGGCGGGGCGTGATGCGTTTGTCTGGGACATCGGCAAGAAGGCGGCGGTTCAGTGGACCGACAGCGAGCTTGGCGGGCTGGACAAGTCACAGTTCGTCACCCCGGAGCTGGTGTCCTACGAGACGTTCGACAGCGTCGACGGGAAGAAGCGCAAGATCCCGGCCTTCGTCTACAAGCCCACGGGTGTGACCGGCAAGGTTCCGGTGCTGGTCGTGATCCATGGTGGTCCGGAGTCGCAGTTCAGGCCCAATTTCAACGCCTTCATCCAGTACATGGTGCAGGAGCTGAACATTGCAGTGGTCGCGCCCAATGTCCGCGGGTCGACCGGCTACGGGAAGTACTATGTCGAGCTGGACAACGGTTTCCGGCGAATGGACTCGGTGCGCGACATCGGGGCGACGCTGGACTGGATCGCGACGCAGCCTGCGTTCGAGGTGAGGCGCGTCGGGGTCTATGGCGGGTCCTATGGCGGGTTCATGTCCTATGCGTCGATGATCGAGTACAACAGCCGGCTGATTGCGGGCGTCAGCATTGTCGGCATTTCGAACTTCGTCACGTTCCTCAACAACACGAGCGGGTACCGGCGTGACCTGCGGCGGGTGGAATATGGCGACGAGCGCGATGCCAAGATGCGCGAGTTCCTGCAGCGCATCTCGCCGCTGACCAATGTCGCGCGCATCAAGCGCCCGATGCTGGTCATCCAGGGCGCCAATGATCCGCGCGTTCCGGCCAGCGAGGCCAGCCAGATGCTGAAGGCCATTCGCGGGAACGGGGCCGAGGCCTGGTACATGCTGGCCAAGGACGAAGGGCATGGCTTCCAGAAGAAGTCGAACCGCGACGCGCAGAATGCCGCGATCGCGGCCTTCCTGAAGCTCAAGCTGGTCGGGCAGCGCCTTGAGTAGCGGGGCGCTCAGCGCCTCGGCGCGATGAGGCTTGTCAGCAGGAACATGAACAGGATGGCGAGGGCGAAGGAGACGACGCCCTGCCAGCCGCCGATGATGTAGCCATTGACGGCCTCGTCGATCGCACCTGCGAACCAGGAGGCCTGGTCCCGGGCGGCCGTCAGGTGTTGCTGCCAGTTCATTCCTGCCCCTTGTCATGCGGGCGAATTCGCGCACTTGCGCGGCTTCGCCATCAGCCCGTAACAGTGTGAAACCACAATTCAGGCCCAATTGCGACAAACAGGCAGCGTCTGACCCATGAATGGCACGATCCAGGAAGTGCTGGAGTTGCTCGATCTGGAGCAGATCGAGGTCAATATTTTTCGCGGAATCAGCCCAAAAGATCGCTGGCAGCGGGTCTTCGGGGGGCAGGTGCTCGGGCAGGCGCTGGTGGCTGCCTCACGAACTGTTGAACAGCGGGTCTGCCATTCGCTGCATGCCTATTTCATCCGGCCGGGCGATCCGCGGGTGCCGATCCTCTATGAGGTCGACCGGTCGCGTGACGGAAAGAGCTTCACGACCCGGCGGGTCGTCGCCATCCAGCATGGGCAGCAGATCTTCAACCTTGCGGCCTCGTTCCACGTGCCCGAACCGGGCCTCGAGCACCAGTTCGACATGCCACAGGTTCCGGGTCCGGAAACGCTCGAGCCGGAGGATGTGCGCCGGCGGCGACTGGCGCACCAGCTGCCCGAGGCCGTGCGCGAGCACTTCATGAAGCCCGGTCCCATCGACGTGCGACCACTCGAGGAGGATGACGACCTCATCAATCCGAAGAAAGGGCCGCCGTACCATGATGTCTGGCTCAAGGCGAAGGGTACGATGCCCGACGACCTGGCGCTGCACCAGTGCGTGCTTGCCTACGCCTCGGACATGACGCTGCTGGACACGTGTCTCATCCCGCACGGCGTCAGCTGGTATTCGGGGCGCCTGCAGTCGGCGAGCCTCGACCATGCCATGTGGTTCCATCATCCGTTCAGGGTCGATGACTGGCTTCTCTATTCGCATGACAGCCCCTGTGCCGGAGGCGCACGCGGCTTCAACCGGGGCATGATGTTCACGCGCGAGGGGAAGCTGGTTGCGTCGGTGGCGCAGGAGGGGCTGATCCGCCTGCGGAGCTAGGATCCTGCAGGCTTTGTCTGGTTGCCGGTGCGTTTACTCCGTCCGCGCGAAGCTGGCCGCGGGGCTGCCAATTAGTCCTTTGTTAAGACCTGGGGTCTAGGCTTCCCTCAACAGGTGCCGGTATCCCCTTTGATGCCGGCAGCAAGTCCCCCGCCGGCCGAGTCGTCCCCCATTCATCCGGCTCACCGGCAAAGAGGCGGCCAAACGGCACCCCCCAGTGCCAATGGGATTCGGGCGTGGATGTACCCAGCATCCACGCCCCCGCCTGTTTTTCTCCCTGAAACAGTCCAGTGGATGTTTCGTGCGCTCAGGCAGATGCGGCGCGGCGCTGGTGGCCGGCGTCGGCAGCGCGGGCGAGGGCTGAAGCGATGTTGTTCAGCCGCTCAACGGCGTCGTAGACGACACTGATCGCCTGTTCGGTTTCCTGGGCATCGGCCTCGTCCGTTTCCGGCGCATCGATGCCGTTTGCCTGCCTGGACATGTTGGCGGCGACGGCAGCGTCCGAGAGCAGGGCTGTGCGCTGCTCGAGCGAGCCGATGATGCGGGCGAGGGTCATCAGGTCCTGCGTCGCGCGCGTGATCGTTTCGGTTCCGCCAGCCTCAGGCGCGGTTTCGACGACGGCGCCTTTGCCGGCTGCGACCTCGCGCTGGTTGAGGTAGCTGAACAGCGTCTCGGCGCGGGCGCCGAGATCGATCGCTGTGTCCTGCAGGTTTTCGGCGGGTTCGGTGCCAGGCGCCTGTAGGCTCGCGGCGAGTTCGCGCAATCCGGACGTGATGGCGTCGATTTCGGTGCGCAGGGCGGCGGCGTGGGCGACTTCCCGGGCGCTCAGCGCGATGGCCTCGGCGTGCCTTGCGAAATCCTGTGCCATGTCGCGCAGTTCGCCGGCGGGTTCGGGCGCGCAGACCAGCGGCCTCACGCTGAGGGCGAAGGCCTTGAGGTTGTCGGTCAGGCTTTGCGGGCGGCCGGTGATGTCGTCATCGGCGTTGTCATCTTCAGGCTGTGGTGACGATGCGGCCGGTGCCGCCATTTCGTCGGAGAGACGGCGCAGGCGCTCGAGGATCTCGTCCGCGGGTACGTCTGCGAGCGTGCGCTGCGGGCCTGACGGCAGGATCGGTGCCTCGGGGGCCAGCGCGGGTGCCGGCATCTCGGCCGTCATGAGGATGCGTTCCTCGGTCATGCGCAGGGCGAGTTCGCGGATGTCGCTGCGCATCGCCTCGACCTGCTGGTGCAGGGCTTCATCCGGGGTGAGGCGGTCGCGCAGGGCCGTGGCGATGCGGTCGACGAGCCGGTCGCGAAGCGTGCCGCCCGTGTCATCGGTTGCCCCGTCGGTGAACAGGCGCAGGATTGCCGCCATTTCGTCCTGTTCGGCACTGGCCGCGGGGACAGTTTGCGGCAGTGCTTGAAGCCTGGTCTCGGCGGTGGCGACAACGTCCTCGAGCCTGCCGGCGAGCGTGCGGATCGTGTCGGCGGTGGTCGCGGCATCCGACGAGATGCGGTCGCATGAAGCAAAGAGAGCGCCCTGGATCGTGCCGGTGCTTTCGGCGGCCTTGCTGAAGGCCGTGATTGCGCCGGTTAGTCCGTCAATGGCGGCTCCGGTCCTGGACCTGATGTTGTCGAAGGCGTCCGACGCCTCGCGGCTGCGTTCATCGAGCCTGCCTGTGACAGCTGCGAGTGCCGTGCCCTGTGTCGCTGCGGTCTCGACGATCCGGCCCGTGGCGGCGCGCAGGTCGGACGTTGCCGTCTCGACGGCACCCCAGGCGGCGCGCGAGAAGCCTGCGGCCATGTCCTCGAGCCTCTCGCCGTAGGTTCCGACCGTGATCTTCTGGGCGTCGATGATGTCGCGCTGAGTTGCCTGGGTTTCCTGAAGTTCGCCGGCTGCGTGCCTGAGGGCTTCGGCGGCCTGCTGCACATTGGCGACGACTTCACCGACCGTCCGCTCGAGAAGGGCAGAGGCTTCGCCTTCGATGCGGATGCTCAGATGTCCGTTCCGGGCCAGTTGCTGGAGGGCTTCGGTTTCCGTCAGCGACTTGCGCATCTGTTCGCTGGCGCGCGCCATCTCGCCTATCTCATCGGAGCGGTCCGTTCCCCATATGGGATTGGCGAGGCGCCCTTCGGCAGCGCCCTTCAGGCTCCGGGCGAGTGAATTTATTGGCTGCGTGATTCCGATCTGCAACAGGCTGGCCGCGGCCAAGAGACCGCAGACGATGGCGGCGAAGGCACAGATGATCAACATCTGGCTCCAGGTCAGTGCCCAGGCAATGCTGCCCATCTGGTAGGAACTGGTCTGTGCCCTCAGGCGATCGAGGCCGCTGCGGAGCGTGAGATAGGTGGCTTCAAGCTGGGGTACTGCCGGCATGGTGTCGATTGCATCCATCGAGGCAGAGCCGCGCAGCGCTGCCGGCGGTGTCTCGGGAGCGCTGCGTGCGATGCGGGCAAACTCCTCGACCACGGCCTCGATGTCCTTGATCGCAAGCGTCGCCGCGGGAGAGGCCGAAAAGAGGCTCCTCAAGCCGTCGAGCGTCCGCGCGGCTTCCATTGAGCGCTGGGTCAATTGCTGGCGTGCCGTCATGTCGCCGGTCAGTCGGAAACTGCGGTAGGCGCGCAGGTAGCCCTGATAGCCGAGGGCCTGCTCGATCGTGGAAATCCTGCTGATGGCAAGCGCGCTTGCCGATTGGGGATCGCTGAGGCCGCGCTGGACCTCGCCGACGAAGCCGACGTAGTAGCTGCCCCCGACAACCAGCGCCATCGCAGCGACGGCGGCTCCTGCCGCAAACAGGCGGCTGATCCAAGAAAGCGTGCGCACTGATCCCCCCGGAAACGGACACTCGCCCGCGCAGGCTGTGATTCGTACCTGCATTCTAGGCGAGGGGAATCAGGCTGTGGAAGAATTACCGGCTGGAGCGTCCAATTCAGGGCGCGGCCGACCGAAAATCCCGGCCTTGCGATTTCCGGCTAGCGCAAATTGCGTTCGGCGCGCTCAAGAAGCGCGTCCATGCGGGCGAGGAGGCCTGTCAATTCGCAGACCGCGCTGTCATGTGCCGTGCGCCATGCGATGACATGACGTTTCAGGCCCGCGTTGAGGGCTTCGAGTTCCGAGGCTTCGGCTTCAAGGTTGCCGGGGACCGCCGGTGTGAAGGTGGGCGCGGTGCTCGGCGACGAGTGCACGGATGTCATTTTTCTGTTCTTGCTCGGGCGCTGTGCGCGTGGACGGCCAATGGAGAGCCTGAAGCTAGAGGGCAGAGGTAAAGAGTGCGTAAGTGAAAGCACCTCACGTCGTGCGCAACACCGTGAGTGAGCGGCGTGGCTTCAGGTAGAACACGCTACGCAGCGTGCTGCTCGGGATGATGCCCGTGAACATGGGTGTGAAGGGATACTCCACCTCGACCATGATTGCGCCCTGGAACGCGAGCAGCATGCCGCTGGGGAACTCGGCCGAGGACACCACGCTTCCGACGACCCTGGGCGTCCTGTTCCTTGCATCGCTCCAGGCGACGCGGTTCGTCACGCCGTCCGGGTCCGCCACGACCGAGGTGATGGCGATCCTGATGCTGCCTGCCGGCATTGGCGACCCGACGATGGCCATGGTCGCGAAGACGTCGTTGATGTCGGCGGTGTCGACGCTCGCTTCCTGGGCAACAAGGTCGGCGGCGGTCGACGCCAGGGATGCGGTTCGGCGCGACATCTCGATGTAGTTCGAGACTTCCGCCATGCCGAGGAACATCGTGACCATCACGGGAAGGATGATGGCGAACTCGATGGCGCTCACGCCACTGACCGATGACAGGAACCTGCGCGTGAAGGTCTTCATTGGTTTCCCCTTTTTATCAGAAGGGTTCATTGCGGAAGGCGGTCGACGCCGAGAGCATGAACTGGTTGCCGGTCATGTTCGAGAAGACGTAGCTGGTCGGCGACACCAGGGGCCAGGCGTAGTAGGCCCTGGCGACGATGATGTCGCCGGCAGCACCTGCCTGGAACACGTTGCCACCGGCAAAGTTTCCTGCTCCATCAAGCGGAGGCGGCACGACAATGCCGCCGAAATTGCCGAAGCGACGCACGTCGATCACAAGCCTGCTGTCGCAGGCGAGCAGCGGGGTGATGCGGTCACAGACGAGCTGGCGGAACTGTGTCGCCGTCATGTTGCTGCTCTGGGCCTGTCCGGTCCTGATCTGTCGTGCTGCCGCGGTGAGGCCATTGTCGAGAGACGAGGTTCCCAGGTAGATCAGGGCTACCTCGAAGATCGCGAAGATCAGCGCGAAGAAGGGAATGGCAACCATCGCCAGCTCGACGGCGGCGGCGCCGTCCTTTCGCCTTGCGAAACGGTGCAGGAACGCGACAAAAACGTATCTCTTGCTCATGTCGTACACGCCTGATCCATGGTTGTTGAAGAGGTGGGCCCCATGAGGATGACGCACCCCTCGTTAGAAATACTGCAAGACAGCGTTCTTTGCCCCGGATCCTGCGGGGATGGTTGCGGTCGAGTAAACGCATTTCGGCATCGTTTGCTATTGCGTAACCTTGTTGCAGGAATAGGTTCATCTCTCGCCAATCCAGACAGGATCGGTAAAGCATCCCGCGCCTAGCCTTGTGCCAGAAGACCGCGGCATGTGCTGCGGGCATCCTGCAGGGCTCGGAAAACATGCGATTGTCACTGCTTTCAAGGCTTCGTTCGCGCTTGCTAGACCTGGCCGGCGCGGAGTCGGGACAGGTTGCGCTCACCTTTGGCCTGGCGCTCATTCCCATGGTGCTGGCAATTGGGTGCGGCGTCGACATCAGCCGTGCGGTTGCGGCCAAGAGCCGGCTTGTGGATGCGCTCGATGCGACAGCGCTTGCCGTTGCCCGCACGCCGACAACAAATACGACAAGCCTGACACAGGTCGCCCACGCCTATTTCTATTCGAATTACGCCGGCAGTGACGTCGGGACCGTCACGTCGCTTTCGGTCGTGCCGGCGGCCACGGGGTCCGGTTATCAGCTTTCCGCAACTTCCCGGGTTTCGACGGCGTTCATGTCCGTTGCCGGCCTGAACGACGTCGAGGTGAGCGCGACGACAGAAGTGATGCGTGCGGCACGCGGGCTCGAGATGGCGCTTGTGCTCGACACGACGGCGTCCATGCAGGGGCCGCGCATCACCACCCTACGGTCGGCGGCGACCACGCTTGTCAACAGTGTTGCCGTCGATCCTTCGGTCCGGCTTGCGATCGTTCCTTTCGCCCAATACGTCAACATCGGGACCGGCAACCGTTCCATCGCTGGCGTCTCGGTTCCGCCCAACACGTCGAACTGCACGACCGTCAACCAGAATGTGACGACGTGCACCGGGACGGAGCAGTACCAGACGACCTGCACACGTCAGATCAATCCGCGTCCGGGGACCTGTACGATCGATGGTGCGCAGGTTCCCTGCACGGTCTATGATACCCAGAGCTATCCCTGCACGAAGACACGCGGCACCGGCTGCACCACGACGACGCGGCCTGTGCAGCAGTGCACATCTCAGACATGGAGTGGTTGCGTCGGATCGCGCCCACCGCCGCTGAATGCATCGGACCAGCAGTTCCCGGGAACTTCACTGCCGGGACTGATGAATGTCTCGTGCGGAAGGCCCGTCACTCTGCTGACAAATTCGGTGACCACGCTGCGCAATGCGATCAGTGCGCTGTCGGCCAGCGGGAGTACCTACATTCCTGCGGGCCTGCAGATTGGGTGGCATGTGCTGACCCCGCGGATCCCCTTCACGGAGGCGACCTCCTATGGGGCATCGTCACAGCCGCGGCGCGTCATGCTGCTGATGACGGATGGCACAAACTCGCTTTCGCTTACAGGCACCGGTCCGCTACACACCGGCACAAACCGTGTCGCGGCCGACAAGGTGACGCGCGATATCTGCAGCAACATCAAGCAGGACGGTATCGAGATCTATGCGATCGCCTTCGAGGTCACCGATCCAGCAACGAAGCAGATGCTCGAGAAGTGCAGTTCGGGCAGCGGCTTCTTCTTCGATGCCGGCAACTCGTCGCAGCTCACCAAGGCCTTCGAGGCGATAGCGGTCGGCGTCACCGACCTGCGCATCACGAAATAGCGCCTGCTGACGGGTCTCAGACGCTGGTTGTCTGCCTGATACTTGAAGAAAACGGGAATGTCAGGCCCGCGGATTGCGGGCCTGACGGCCTTTGGAGATCAGGGGGCCGTCGACAGGCCGGCGCCGACCTTGGCAACATCCATCTTGCCGGTACCGGATTTGGCCTGGACTTCCATGTCTGCGTCACCCATCGTGACGGTGCGCTCGCAGCGGGGCGAGCAGACCATCGTGAACTGAGCGGGACCCCGATAGAGAGTGACCTGCGCGGTGTCCGGGGCGCCAACGGTGACAAGCGCCTTGTAGATTTCCTTGCCCTTATGGTCGAGCGCGACGAGGTTGGTGGTTCCGAAGATGCGGCCCTGCACGTAGATGAGGCGGTCGTTGACCAGCATGGCCTCGGCAACGGATGCATTGCCGATGACGATTGTCTTGACGGGAACCTCAAGACGGACAGGCTTGGCCTGGTCATAGGCAACGCGGATGTACTGCATTTCGACCGGCGCCTCCGGCGGCGCTTCGGGCGTGGCACTGGCTGCCTCGGTCGCATGGGCCGGGGCCAGGTGGATCAGCAGGGACAGGGTGGCTGCCGCACTCAGGGCCTTGCGCATTGACGTCATTTTCGGTTCCAGATCGCTAAATGGATGCAGCCGGTATCGTGCGCGAAAGCGTTTAAGGCTTCATGAACCGTGATGCCCATGCGATGGCGCAGGGAGACGGCACTCGTTTACGTCCTGTTAGGGATAATTCCATAGTCTGCCGGCAGCATGCCGAAAGTTCGTCTTTTCACGACCGTGTTTACGCCTCATTAGCATTCCGGCGACTACTCTTGCGTGCAAGTCGCAGGACGGGAATATCCCGATCCTGTGCATTGGGTGGTGTCTGAGAATGGAGGGTGTCTTGAAGCTTGTGTCCCGTTTCCTGAAGGATGAGTCTGGTGCGACCGCGATTGAGTACGGCCTCATTGCGGCGCTGATTTCGACGGCAATCATTGCGGCCGTGACGACGGTCGGTACGAACCTGAGCGGGACCTTCGCGAAGGTCGGCACGAATATCAAGGCGAAGTAGTCTCGCACGGATCGGGGCAGTCCTGACGGCCTGTTGACCGATTGCGAGGAACCGCTGCAGCGCTTGCGGGGCGCAGGGCCACTGATCTGGCCGCTGCGCCCCGCCCGTTTCTGTTCCACTTTCCCTTGTTGCCAGACTTGCGTCCTGCCACAGGCCGTTTGCTTGCAGCTGCCCTGGCGAGGGGGGATGGGTCCTCGAAACAGTTTGTCGTGTTGTCGTTAGTGCGCTGTTAAACATGATCGGCGATAAGTCACGTACAACGCCATCCTCCTGTGTTTTGGCCGCCGAAGTAAGGTTCCGTTAAGGGCCCCGTCTTACACTGATCCCAGTTTTCGAAAGCGGGATGAACCCTCTTCGGAAGACTGGTGTAGTGGTGTCATTCAATGGAGGCCTCAATGAATCTCTTTTCCCGTTTCCTGAAGGACGAGTCTGGTGCGACGGCCATCGAGTACGGCCTGATTGCCGCTCTGATTTCGACCGCGATCATCGCGGCCGTGACGACCGTGGGTACTGAACTCAGCGGCACGTTCACGAAGGTCGGCACGAACATCAAGGCGAAGTAATTCGCCTTTCCCCCGGCCTTGCCGGGGGGTGGTTGCGACTGCCAACGCCAGCCCCGGATGCTTCCGCGGCTGGCGTTTGCACGTTCCGCTCACTTAATTCCCGGTTAGCGATGTCGCGGATATGCTCCCATCCTTCCGAAGGAGGAGGGACCTCTCGATGATCATGCTCGCGCTTTTGCTGTCGGTCGGCTTCATCGTCACGATCGCCGCCATCTATGATGCGGCGACGCTGACCATCCCGAACTGGATTTCGCTGGTGCTCGTGGCGCTTTTTCCGGTCGTTGCGCTGTGCAGCGGTTCGGATTTCACGTCCATCGGCATCCACCTCACGATCGGTTTCGCCGCCCTGCTGGCGGGGATGATCCTTTTTGCCTTCAATCTCATCGGGGGCGGGGATGCGAAATTCTTCGCGGCCGTGTCCCTGTATGTCGGGCTGTCGGACCTGGCGAGCTATGCGGTGGTCGTCATCCTGGCTGGTGGCGTACTCGCTCTGCTTATCATGGCCGCCAAGAAAATCGCGGGTTTCGGGGTTTCCATGGACTGGTTCCTGAAGCATACGCGGGATGGCTCGGTGATCCCCTATGGCATTGCCATTGCCGTGGGCGCGCTGGTCGTCCTGCCCGAGACACAGTTGTTCGCCCCCGCACTGCTGCCAGCCTGATGGTGCATGCCGGACACGCGTTTCCGATGCATTCACAAATGTACTGCCAGAATTAACCATAGCTTGAGACTTGCTGCCCCATAGATCGTGCCGATGGCGTGAAACCGCCTGAACCGACCGGAGAATGACACCCATGAGCCTGACGAGGATCCTCGTTCTGGTTGCCGCCGTTGCAGCTGCCGGCATTGCCGCGCTGCTGGTTCGCAACTTCATGGGCACCCAATCGGAAGCCGAAGCGGCGCCGAAGATGGAGCTCAGCCAAGTGCTTGTTGCGGCCCGCGAGATCGAGGTTGGAACGCGGCTGACCGTTCCTGACGTGCGCTGGATGGACTGGCCGAAAACTGCGGTGGGCTCGACGTTCATCACGCAGGATGCCCAGCCGACCGCGATTGAAGAGGTGGCGCTGGGCGCAGTTGCGCGCTCGCCGCTGAGCCAGGGGCAGCCCATCACGGGCCAGAATGTTGTCAAGGCGGATGGCGGTGGCTTCATGGCTGCGACGCTGAGTGCCGGCAAGCGCGCCTATGGCATCGAGCTCAACGCCGAGCGCGGTGCGGGTGGCTTCATCCTTCCCAATGACCGCGTCGATGTGCTCATGACGCGCAAGCTGGGAACAGACTCGTCGGGCGAGAGCAATTATCAGGCGATCACGGTCCTGCGGAATGTCCGGGTGCTGGCGGTAGACCAGACTTCGGATGAGGACGCGGACTCGAAGGCGATCGTGGCAAAGACGGCGACGCTTGAAGTCAGCGAACGGGAAGCCGAGACGCTGGCGCTTGCGGACGCGATGGGAGACCTGTCGCTGACACTGCGGTCGCTGGCGCGGGCGGACGAGCAGGGCGAGGGTGGCAACGAAAAAGATGCACTCAACCAGGGCGCCGCGGCGGGTGTGACCGTCGTGCGATACGGGATCAAGGGCATGTCCACTGCGACACCCAGCCAATAACAGGTGACAACGATGACCATGCTGCGTCTCTTCACTGCTTCGGTTGCCAGCCTCGTACTTGCGCTTGCTGCGCAGGCGGATGGCATGAAGGTGGCCGCGCCCGCCAAGCCGACCGGCGCTCCGACCAAGCCGGTTGCCGTTCCCGAGCAACACCTCAAGATCGATGCGGGCGGCTCGGGTACACAATCGCGCCGTGTCACCATGTCGGCCGGAAAGGGCATGATCGTGGAACTGCCACAGGACGCACGCGACGTGCTTGTGTCCAACCCTGACATTGTTGATGCCATCGTTCGCACGCCGCGCCAGATCTATCTCGTCGGCCGCAAGACCGGGCCGACGAATGCGTTCTTCTTCGCGGCGAACGGCAAGCAGATCCTGAACCTGGAGATCCGCGTCGAACGCGACATGACGGAACTGAAGAACATCATCGAGCGGAATGTGCAGGGCTCCACGGTGGACGTGGAAACCATCAATGACAGCGTCGTGCTGAACGGCTCTGTCAAGAGCGCCAGCGATGCCGAAGCCGCCCGCCAGATTGCCATGCGCTACATCACGGAGGCGGGGAAGGAACCCGTCGACACGTCGGTCGTGAACCGCGTGGGCATCCGCAGCGGCGAGCAGGTGATGCTGAGCGTGCGTGTCGCCGAGATGCAGCGGACCCTGTCCAAGCAGATCGGCACCAATGTCTATGGCAGCTTTGACCTTGGCAATGGCGCGCCCGGCAGCATCACCAACGTCAATCCGTTCTCGCTCCTCGGGTCGGCGCTGGCACCGGGATCGAACATCGTGCTGGGCGAGTTTGACGCGCTTGGGAATGCAATCTCTCCGGCGGCGGCCGTCATCAGGGCATTCGAACGATCGGGCATGATCAAGACGCTTGCAGAACCCAACCTGACGGCCATTTCCGGCGAGTCGGCGAAGTTCCTTGCGGGCGGCGAGTATCCGGTGCCGGTGGGGCGCGACCAGGATGGAAACATCACGCTGGAGTTCAAGCCCTATGGTGTCGGGCTCGGGTTCACGCCGGTCGTGCTTTCGGACGGACGCATCAGCCTCCGGATCTCGACAGAGGTCTCCGAGCTTTCGGCAGAGGACGCGCTGATCCTGGGCGATGTTGCCATACCGGCGCTGAGGGTCAGGCGGGCCGAGACGACTGTCGAGCTGCCGTCCGGTGGCAGCATGGTCATGGCAGGCATGCTCAAGCAGGACATGAAGCAGAATATCGACGGCCTGCCGGGGCTGCGCAACATCCCGATCCTCGGGGCGCTGTTCCAGAGCCGCGACTTCCAGTCGGGCGAGACCGAGCTTGTCGTCATTGTCACGCCTTACCTCGTCAAACCGGCTGCGCGGACTGCGCTGTCGACGCCGGCCGACGGTTTCGTGCCTCCCACCGATGCGGAGACCGTTTTCCTGTCCCGGCTGAATGCCGTCTACGGGAAGGGCGAGAAGGTTGACGGAAAGCTCAAGGGACCGGCCGGGTTCACGATCCAGTAACCCCGATAAACAATGGTTTTCGCATCGTTCAAGACTTTGGCAATTGAGACAGGATTAGGATCAGGATCATGAGGATCACGTCCAGGATTTGCGTGCTGCTGCTGGCCACATCGGTTGCCGGGTGCACGTTGCCGTTGGCGAACAGCGAGGACCAACTCCCGCTGGTGGAAAACCGCTTCCCCATCCGGGTGGAGCCGCAAGTTGCGACGATCGTGGTGCCGGTGGGTGCCGATGGCAGCCTGCAGGCACGCGATGGCGACCGGGTCCGGGTCTTTGCGGATGCGTGGAAACTGCGTGGCTATGGTCTTCTCGGCGTGTCGTCAGAGGGGCCGGTCGCACCCGAGGTCGCCCTGCGTGACGTGCGCGCTATCCTTGCGGCCGCCAATGTGGGCGAGAACTCCATGCGTGTGTCGGGGGATCGTGCAGGCGATGCCGGACGGGGTGCGAGCGTATCACTTACCTTCATGACGGACACGGCTGTTGCCGAGAGCTGCGCGGGGAACTGGTCGGAGGACATGGGCGAGGAGCCGCGGAACCTGCCTTATCCGAACTTCGCCTGCAGCAGCCAGCAGAACCTTGCTGCGATCCTCGAGGATCCGCGCGACCTCATACAGCCGCGCCAGCAGGATCCATCGGATGCCATGCGCCGTGGCGTCGTGCTTGACAAGTATCGCAAGGGCGAGCCGACCGCAACGCAGACCGACACCTCCAAGGAGAGTGGCGAGGTCTCGAATGTTGCCAAGGAATGATGGTCGCCTGAGCAAGTCTGACATCTGAGGTATCGCGCATCATGAGCAAGTCGAGGTCACAGGACAGGGGTGAGACACCGTTCGGTGCCGCATTGCAGGACCGACCGATCCCGCGGGTGTCGATCCATGCCTTCTGCGAGTCGCCGGAGACCGGTGCGGTCATCCAGCGCGCGGGACAGGACCGACGGCTGGCGAAGGCGCATCTTACGGTGCACATGGGCGGCGTTTTCGGGGCCGTCGAATACTTCGGCGACTCCTCAACGCCCAACGTGATCATGGTCGAGACACGCGAGCAGGGGAATGCCATCTTCGGGGAACTCGAGAAGCTTGCGCAGGTCTGCGATCCGGGAACCAAGGTCATCGTGATCGGGCGGTCGAACGACGTGGCACTCTACCGCGAGCTCATCCGGCAGGGGATCAGCGAGTATCTTGTGTCTCCGCTCAATCCGATCCAGGTCATCGAGGCGGTTGCATCGCTCTATCACGGGCAGTCTTCAGGGCCGATCGGGAAGGTCTTTGCGTTCTACGGGGCGCGTGGTGGCTCAGGCTCCTCGACATTCGCGCACAATGTGGCGTGGTCGATCGCGGAAGACCAGCGGATTGCCACGACCGTCATCGATTTCGACGTGCCGTTCGGCACCACAGGTCTCGATTTCAACCAGGACATCGGGCAGGGCATCGCGGAAGCGCTGACGAGTCCGGAGCGGCTTGACGAGGTGATGCTCGAGCGCCTGCTCCTGAAGCATACGGACCGGCTGAGCCTGCTGATCTCGCCGGCGCTGGTCGACCGGGAGATGGACATCTCGCCTGAGGCCGTCGACATCATCATCGATGCCGTGCGCCAGATTTCGCCCTGTGTGATCATCGACCTGCCGCACAGCTGGTCGAACTGGGTCAAGCAGGTCCTGTCGTCCGCCGACGAAATCGTGATCACGGCGACGCCCGAGCTGTCGAGCCTGCGCAACGGCAAGAACCTGCACGAGATGCTGACGCAGTCGAGACCGAATGACCAGCCGCTGAAGTTTGCGCTGAACCAGGTTGGCGTGCCCAAGCGGCCCGAGATTCCCGTCAAGGATTTCGCCAATGCCATGGGCTGTGATCCCTCGGTCGTCATGCCCTTTGATCCGCAGATCTTTGCCACGGCCAACAACAACGGTCAGATGCTTGCCGAACTGAATGCGCAGTCGCGGCCGGCGCAGCTCTTCCGCGACCTCGGGCAGGTGCTGACCGGACGTGCGCCGCGCGTTGACGCCAAACCGACGCGGGGGATCAGCCTCGATTTCCTGCGGCGCAAGAGGGCGTAGCGGCTCATGTTCGGCAAGCGATCAGGACCCGGTGCCGAAACTGCGCAGCGTGAGCGTGCGCCTGCGCCGCCGCCACCCCCCGCCGCAAAGGCCGGCGGGGTCAAGCCGCCGCCGCGTGCCGCCGATCTTCCGCCACCACCGGTTCATGTCGACAGTCGCTCGTCACAATACTACGAAGTCAAGACGACGATCTTCAATGCGCTGATCGACACGATCGACCTGGCGCAGCTGGCGCAGCTCGATGCGGCCTCGGCGCGCGAGGAAATCCGCGACATCGTCAACGAGATCATCGCCATCAAGAACGTGGCGATGTCGATTGCCGAGCAGGAACAGTTGCTGCAGGACATCTGCAACGACGTCCTTGGCTATGGACCGCTCGAACCTCTGCTGGCGCGCGATGATATCGCCGACATCATGGTCAATGGTGCCGACCGGGTGTTCATCGAAGTCTCGGGCAAGGTGCAGCTGACCAATGTCCGCTTCCGCGACAATGCGCAGCTGATGAACATCTGCCAGCGCATCGTGAGCCAGGTTGGCCGGCGCGTCGACGAATCCTCGCCGATATGCGACGCCCGCCTTCCCGACGGCAGCCGTGTCAACGTGATTGCGCCGCCGCTGGCGATCGATGGTCCCACACTGACCATCCGAAAGTTCAAGAAAGACAAGCTGAAGATGTCGGACCTCCAGCGGTTCGGCTCGATCTCGCCCGAAGGTGCGGCGGTCCTCGGGATCATCGGAAATGTGCGCTGCAACGTGCTGATCTCGGGTGGTACGGGTTCGGGCAAGACGACGCTGTTGAACTGCATGACCGGCTTCATCGATTCGGATGAACGCGTCATCACCTGCGAAGACGCGGCGGAACTCCAGCTGCAGCAACCGCATGTGGTGCGGCTTGAAACGCGCCCGCCGAACCTCGAGGGTACAGGCGAAATCACCATGCGTGACCTCGTCAAGAACTGTCTGCGCATGCGTCCTGAACGCATCATCGTCGGCGAAGTCCGCGGACCGGAGGCCTTCGACCTCCTGCAGGCCATGAATACGGGCCATGACGGATCGATGGGCACGCTGCATGCCAACACCCCCCGCGAGGCCCTGCAACGCATCGAGTCCATGATCACGATGGGCGGGTACAACCTGCCCTCCAAGACCATCCGCGAGATGGTTGTGGGCGCCATCGACGTGATCGTGCAGGCGGCGCGCCTGCGCGATGGTTCGCGACGCATCACACACATCACCGAGGTCATCGGCCTCGAAGGCGATGTCGTCATCACGCAGGACCTGTTCCTCTACGAGATCCAGGGTGAGGACGAGAGCGGACGGGTTCGCGGGCGGCATGTCAGCACGGGCATTTCGCGGCCGGCGTTCTGGGAGCGGGCGCGCTACTACAACCGCGAGCAGGAATTGCTTGAGGCGATCGAGGCGGCCTCGCGCAAGAGTTAGGCGTTTATCGAAAGAGGCCTGTTTCCGCCATGAATACCATCATCCTTGTCATGCTCTTCACGGCGGTATCGGTCGGCCTGTTCGTCGGCGGCATGGCGCTGTTCCTTGTGGAGGCTGCAGAACCGGCTGTCCGCAAGGGAAAGCGCGTGGCCGCGGTGACGCGCGGTTCGGGCACGCGCAACAATGCGCCGGGGCGGGGAGAGTCTGCCGGCGACCTGGCGGCGAAGCGGCGCAAGCAGGTGGAAGCCTCGCTGAAGGAAGCCGAGCGCAAGCAGGGTCAGACCAATCCAAAGCCGACACTGTCGGGGCTCTTGCAGCAGGCCGACTGGTCGATGGATCCGCGCAGTTTCGTGATCATGACGGCAACGCTGGGCATTGGCGCGATCCTGCTTTTCGTCTTGATGGGTTATGAGTTCTATGTGGCGCTGGGTGCGGGCGCGGTTGCCGGGTTTGGGTTCCCGCGCTGGTTCCTGATGTTTTCGGTTGGCCGGCGCAAGAAGGCGTTCCTGCGCGAATTCGCAAACGCGATCGACGTCATCGTGCGCGGCGTGAAATCGGGCCTGCCCCTGAACGAATGCCTCAAGATCATCGCGGCGGAATCGCCTGAGCCCGTCGGGCCGGAGTTCAAGAGCATCATCGAGGGCCTGAAGGTCGGTGTCACGCTGGAAGAGGGCCTCAGGCGCATGTACCAGCGCATGCCGCTGGCGGAGGTGAACTTCTTCCAGATTGTGCTTGTCATCCAGCAAAAGACGGGCGGCAACCTTGCAGAGGCGCTGAGCAATCTCTCGGCGGTGCTGCGCGACCGCAAGCGCCTGCAGGGCAAGATCCAGGCACTGTCATCGGAAGCCAAGGCCTCGGCAGGCATCATCGGTTCGCTGCCGTTCATTGTCGGCCTGCTCGTCTATTTCACGTCGCCGGACTACATCGTCCTGCTGTTCACGGAGCGGGTCGGCAACTTCGTGCTGCTGTGCAGCCTCGTGTGGATGTCGATGGGCATCTTCGTGATGAAGAAAATGATCAACTTCAAGTTCTGAGGTGGGGCAGGCGAACATGGACAAGATCATCAGGCAGCTTCTCGATCCGGAGTTCATGGTTACGGCGCTTGTCATGGTGGCCGTTTTTGCCACCGTGATCACCATGCTGCTGCCCTATTTCGAGACCGACAGGCTTGCCGCGCGCATGAAGTCGGTCGCGGCGCGGCGTGATGAACTGCGGGCGTCACTGCGCGATTCGACCGGCCGGCGGGCACAGATGCGTCCGGCATCGGTCAATTTCATTCGACAGATCGTCGAGAGGCTGAACCTGCGCAGCCTGATGGAAACGGCCACGACGAAAGAGAAGCTCGGGCGTGCAGGCTTCCGGAGCCCGTCGGCCGTCTACACGTTCCTTTTCTTCCGCTTCGTCATGCCGATCATCATGTTCGTGGCGGGGATCCTTTATCTCTTTTTCATCGCGAAGCTCGGGATGGCGCCCATTGTGAAGGTGACCATCGCGGTTGGCGTCGCATTCCTCGGGTTCTACCTGCCAGACCTGTTCGTGCAGAACGTGATCGACAAGCGCATGGCGTCGATCATGAAAGCTTTCCCTGACGGCCTTGACCTGCTTTTGATCTGCGTGGAGTCCGGCATGTCGGTCGAAAGCGCGTTCAACAGGGTGGCCAACGAGATCGGGTCGCAATCGGTCGAACTTGCCGAGGAGTTTGCCCTGACAACGGCGGAACTGTCGTACCTACCGGACCGACGGCAGGCCTACGAGAACCTTTCCAGGCGCTGCGGCCATCCGGGCGTCAAGGCGGTCTGCACGTCGCTGATCCAGGCGGAGCGCTATGGTACACCGCTGGGCACGGCCTTGCGCGTCATGGCGCTGGAGAACCGTGAAATGCGCATGACGGAGGCCGAGAAGAAGGCGGCCGCCCTGCCGGCGAAGCTGACGGTTCCCATGATCATCTTCTTCCTGCCGGTCCTGTTCGCGGTGATCATCGGGCCTGCGGTCATCAAGATCATGAAGCTCTAGGGAAGGCGCCGGCACGGCGCTGATCCGTAAAATGCAGAAAGGCCGCGCCCGGAAGGCGCGGCCTTTGCTTTGGGTTGGCGGGGTGGCTGAGGATCAGTAGGTGCTGGCGGCGACCTCGATGCCTTCGTTGCCTGACAGCGTGTCGGGCGCGAGGGAGCGGCGCAGGGCGAGCGGGGCAGGCGCCGGGGCTGTCATGGTGACCTTGGGCGCCGGTTGTGCGGGGGCCGGGGCCGCCTGAACGGGCGTTGGTGCTGCGGATGAAGAGGCCGTGGCGTCGTCGCGGATCGGCTGCATGGTGGCAACGGGCCGCCGTGGGGTGACCGGCGCAGTGCTGGGGGCGGGCGTCATGGAAACCGCCTGCTGCGCCACGGTGTCGGTGCGCATCCGGGCCGGCAAGGGAAGCGAGGACGTATCCTTCGGCTTGGCCAGCGGAATGACGCTGTCGGCGGGGCGCTCGAGCAGGCTTGCCGGGGGGCTTGTCAGGGCGGCTGACTTGTCGGCCTGTTCTGCTTCCGTTGTCACCGTTGCGGGCTTGGTGGCTGCCGGCAGGCCGGAGGGAATGACCGGTGTCGGGGCGGTGACGGCGCCGGACGTGCTTGCCGCAACCGCGGGCTTGGCTTTCTCTGCAGGCGGGGCGACCTTCACGACGGGCTCGCTGCCGGCCTGGGGTTTCGGGGCCGGCGTGGTCGCGCTGCCGAGTTGCTGCATCACGGCCATGTTGTTGCGGGCGTCGGCCGGCGACAGGTCCTGGCGCAGGAGGTTTTCGGCCTCGGCGCGGTTTCCCCTGAGCGAGGCGATCATGGCCAGGTTCTGGCGGGCCTGCGGGGTTGCGTCGGGGCGCGACACAAGCTCGCGCAGGATTTCCTCGCCCCGGCCGAGGTTCCCCTCCAGCACGAACGACATCGCGAGATTGGCGAGCACGATGGGATTGCGCGGCGAAATCTTGAGGGCGCTGTCGTAATTGGCCTGCGCCTGCTTGTGGTTGCCTGTCTGGTCGAGGGCGACGGCGTAGGCCGACAGAACGGTCCAGTCGCGACGCTCCGACTGGAGGGCGCGCGAGAAGAAGGGGACTGCGTCGGCCGGACGACCGACTTCGGTCAGCGCCTTGCCGTATTCGGACAGGACGGACGCGTTGTCAGGGGCGCGCATGACGACCTCCTTGAGGAGGGTCACGGCCTGGGCGGCGCCGCCAACCTGGCGCAGGTGGCGCGCAAACTGCACGGCTGCGTCAATATTGTTGCGGTCGGCGTCATAGAGGGCGCCCCAATAGGCCGCACTGCCCGCGGCGTCCTGCGGGTTCGGCATCACGAGCTGTGGGGCTTCCGTCTCGTCCGAGCCGGCGAGGAACCCCAAGCCACTGCAACCGCTCAGGGCCATGGCGGCTGCAACAATCGCAATGCGGCTGGCAGTAAGGGTCAGGCGGCGGCGAATATTCGTACCCATCTCTTGTCACTCCTGGACAGACATGCCGGACGATGGCGACGGCGCGCATGGCGCCCGGCGAAAGCGCCCCAATCTGGCTTCCAAGCGCATAACAAATGTTTAAGCCTAATCCCGCGTAAACGCGGTTTGACCGAAGGGGCCTGCAAAGGGGATGATCGGCGCCATGCTTGCGACTGGTTTGATCAAGGCGATCGTGCGGGGCGTGCTGGTTGTGGCGTTGGTCGCTGCGGCGGGTATTGCTACCGGGCTTGCGCAGGAACCGCCCGAAATGGACCGCATTGCCTTCGTGATTGCGACGGGGCCCGTGGGCGGGTCCTACATGCGGGCCGGGGAAGCGATTGCCATCACCATCAGCCATCCGCCGGGGCTTGGGCGCTGCGAGGGCGCCGGAATCTGCGGACCGCGGGGCCTGATCGCCACGGCGCGCTCATCCGGCGGGTCGGTCGCCAATGCGCTGGCTGTCGAGGCCCGGACTGTGCAGGCCGCGCTGGTGCAGGGCGATGTGCTGGCCGCCGCCGTGAAAGGCTCCGGTCCGTTTGTGAAGGCGGGCGCGCTGTCGAACCTGCGCGTGGTCGCGCGGCTGCATGACGAGGTCATGCATGTCGTCGTATCATCGCAATCCTCCATCCGCCGGCTTGCGGACCTCAAGGGCCGGCGCATTGCGATCGACGCCTCGACAAGCGACACCGAGGTCACCGCGCGCAACCTGCTTGCGGCAGCCGGGGTGCGATTTTCATCGCTGACCGTTCGCCGCCTGCCGGCGGAGCAGGCGGCCGAGAGCCTCAGGGCGCGCAAGGTCGATGCGATCCTGGTGCTGGGCCTCACGCCCGTGCGCAGCCTCGAGCCACTGTTTCGCCGCGGGCAGGCCCGCCTTGTCGGCGTCGACAACCGGACCCTGCAGCGCCTCGTCCGCGGGAGTGCCTTCTATGCAAAGGCCAGTCTTCCGGCGGGTGCCTATCGCTCGTCGCGCCAGGTGCAGGCGCTCGGCGTTGCCAGCTTCTGGGTCGTGCACCGGTCGCAGGATGCAGCCATCGTGACGCAAATCCTGAAGGCCTTCTGGGCGCCAGAAAACAGGGCTGACCTGGAGACACGGCTGGACTTTGCTGCCCTCCTCGATGCCAGGAAGGCTGCCGTTGTCGGCCCTCTGCCCTTGCATGAAGGGGCTCAGCGCTTCTACGGTGGCCAGAGCCCGTAACGGACGCCAAAGGGGGGCCGCATCCGTGAAGCACAAGGTGCCAGTGTTCAGCTGCATCGTGATGGTCATCCTCGGGCTGGCGCCGACGGTTCTGGTGACGCAGTACTATGACATCATTCCCAACCGGACGGTGATCCAGTGGGACGTGCTGGGGCGCATGACCGTCATCGGCACCCGCGCAAGCTCGGTGCTGCTCGTTGCCAATTTCGCTGCGCTGGCGGGCCTTGCGGGCGCGTTCCTCGCCCTGTGGCGCCACCAGGCGCTGGCGGCCGCCCAAAGCCTCAGGCCGTTCCTGATCCTCAACCTGTCGCAGATCGTGGCGATCAACCTGACCTGCATCATGCTTGTCACGCAGGCGCTGGGCCTGAAGCTTGCCATCAAGCCCATGATCCTGCCGGCCATGGCGGTGCTGCTGTTTGCCGCGGGTGTGCTGCTGTGGCGCGCGGAAGGGGTTCAGCGCTTCAGCGTGACGCGGGCTGCAGGTGTGCTGCTTGGTGGGGCAGGCTGCGGGTTGCTGGTTTTCAATGGCTTTGCCTCGCCCCAGGTTGTGGGCTACTACGCAACCGCCTTCGCGCTTCTGGCCATGGCCGCTGCCGCCCTTCCGGCGCGGGCAGGCTGAAGCGCCGGCTCCTCTTTCCGATCCGTCATCCACCGCATGCCAGGAAGCCTCGCGATGCGCAACCAAAGCCACTTCACCGCCGATGCCACAGGCGCCATTCCCATCCATGTGCTGACACCGTCCATGCTGGAGGCGAGCCTGAAGGGCGAACTCCTGGCGCATGCAACGTGGCTGAAGGCCTGCGGCTTCCGGGCGACGGCGGGAAAGGTGCAGTATCTGCCTGGCACGGATGGCGGGGTGGCGGGTGTCGTGTTCGGCGTCGGGCGGGATGAGGATGCATTCCAGTGCGCGGCCCTGCCGGGGTTGCTGCCGGACGGACGCTATCGTCTGGCAACCGTACCTGCCGGGCGATCAGGCACGATGCTGGCCCTTGCGTGGGCGATGGGGCACTACAGGTTCTCGCGCTTCAAGGGTGCGGACAAGCCGAAGGATGGTCCCGTCCTTGCGTGGCCCGCGGATGCCGATCGTGCACAGGTGCTGCGCGTGGCCGACGGGCTGTTCCTCGCGCGCGATCTCGTGAACATGCCCGCCAACGAGATGGGGCCTGCGGAACTTGCTGCGGCGGCCCTGCAATTGGCGGCTGCCCATGGCGCGACGTCGTCGGTGATCGAAGGGCGGCAGTTGCTTGAGAAGGATTTCCCCCTCGTCTGGGCGGTGGGCGCGGGATCCACGCGTGCGCCGCGGCTGATCGACTTGCGCTGGGGCGAGGCGCGGCATCCGCGGGTAACGCTGGTGGGCAAGGGCGTCTGCTTCGACTCCGGCGGGCTCGACATCAAGCCGTCGAGCGCGATGCTGACGATGAAGAAGGACATGGGCGGGGCCGCGGCCGTGCTTGGCATCGCGCATATGGTGATGGATGCGAAGCTTCCGGTTGCCCTGCGCGTGCTGATCCCTGCTGTCGAGAACAGCATTTCCGGGGACGCCTATCGTCCGGGTGACGTCTTCCGCAGCCGCAAGGGCCTGACCGTCGAGATCGGCAATACAGACGCCGAGGGACGGCTGGTTCTTGCCGATGCGCTGGCCGAGGCCGATGCCGAGGCGCCGGACCTTCTCATCTGCATGGCGACGCTGACGGGAGCGGCGCGGGTTGCCACGGGGTTCGACCTGCCGCCCTTCTTCACGCAGGATGATGCGCTGGCCGGCGAGCTTTCTGCGGCTGCTGCACGCGAGAGCGATGCGATGTGGCGGCTTCCGCTGTGGCGCGGCTACGGCGAGTTGATCGAGAGCAAGGTCGCCGATCTGACCAACAGCCCCGGCAGCCCGAATGGCGGGGCGATCACCGCGGCGCTGTTCCTCGAGCGATTTGTCGAGAAGGCGAAGAGCTTTGCGCATTTCGACATCGCGGCTTGGAACGACCGTGCCCGTCCGGGGCGGCCGATCGGCGCAGAAGCGCAGGCGATCCGCGCCATCTTCAGCGTGCTGCAGTCCCGTCACGGGCGGCGTCAGTAGCCGCGGGCGAAGTCGACGAGGTTTTCCGGCGGCAGGCCCTGGTCCACGCGCGCAATGGTGCGGGCGACATGGGCCATGAACGCGGCCGGGTCGGTTGCGGCGGCGGAATGCGGCGTGACCACGACCTTGGGGTGGACCCAGAGCGGGTTCGTCTCGGGCAGGGGTTCGGTCGCGAACACATCAAGCGTTGCGCCCCGCAAGTGCCCTGAGTCGAGGGCACGGATGAGATCGTCTTCGACGAGATGTCCGCCGCGGGCTGCGTTGATCACGCAGGCGCCTGGCGGAAGGCTTGCGAAGAGGCGCGCATCGAGGATGCCGCGCGTGCCGGGCGTCAGTGGCAGAAGGCAGACGAGGATGTCCGCCTGGTTCAGGAAGGGTTCGAGGCCCTCCCGGCCGTGGAATGTGGTGACACCTTGAGCCTGCTTCGGCGTCTGGCTCCAGCCGGAGAGGCGATAGTTCAGGGCCTGCAGCGCCGTTGCCGCCGCCTGGCCGAGGGCCCCGAAGCCCAGGATGCCGACGCGGACATTTTCGGCCCGCGGGCTTGCGATCTGGCGCCACTTGCGCAGGCGCTGCAATGACTGGAGGTCGTGCATGCGCCTGTGCCAGTAAAGGACGCTCATGACGACGTATTCGGTCATGGATTGGCTCAGCGTCGGGTCGACGACGCGGGAGAGAGGCACGTGGCGGGGGTAGGTTGCGTCGGCGACGATCGCATCGACGCCGGCGCCCATGGAAAAGACAACTTTCAGCGCCGGCAGTGCCGCGAGGGATCCCGGCTTCGGCTTCCACGCGATGCAGTAGTGGATCTGGTCCGCGCGGCCGGGGTTTTCTTCTGTCCTGATGTCGAGATCCGGGCGCAACCTTGAAAGGTGTGGCGTCCAGAGCTCAAGCGGATAGCCAATGGATTGGAACAGCAGTGCCCCATTGGCCATGGCTGATGCGCGCGCGTTACTTCGGCGCGCCGGTTGGCTTTGCCGGTGCTGCGGGGGCTGCCGGCGCTACAGGCGCCGTGCCTGGTGTTGCCGCCGGCGGGGTTGCCGCGGGGGCTGCGCCTTCGGCCGGAGCTGCTCCCTCCGCCGGCGTCGCGCCATCGGCAGGGGCTGCGCCTTCTGCAGGAGCTGCGCCTTCGGCTGGCGGCGGCGCCGCCGGGTTCGGTGCGGGGATTGCGAGCGGTGCATCCGACAGGGTGCGCAGGTAGGCGATCAGGTTGATGCGGTCTTCCTGCTTCGACAGGCCCGCGTAGGACATCTTGGTGCCCTTGATCGCGACCTTGGGGTTCTTCATGAAAGCGTAGAACTCGTCGTAGCCCCAGTCCTTGTCCTTCAGTGCGGCGATGGCGGGCGAGTAGGGATAGTTCGCCATGTGCGCGTGCTTGGCACCGATGATGCCCCAGAGGTTCGGACCGATCTTGTTGGGACCGCCCTTGGAGAAGTCATGGCACTGCTGGCAGCGCGTGTGGACCTTCTCGCCGGCCGCGAGGTCGGCGACGGGAATGACCGTGCCCCAGTCGGGCTTCACGTCGGCAACCGGCTCTGTTCCGCCCCCTGCAGATGGTTCGGTGTCTTCAGCAACAGCGACTTCCATTCCTGGCTTTTCCGCCTTGTGGGGCGACATCAGTCCGTTGATCAGGATGTTCAGCGTGGCCACGAACAGCACGGTGCCGAGCACGGCGCCGAAGATCTTGTTCCACTCGAAGGAGTCCATTGCGCAATCCTTGCAGGGTAGCTTTGGCGGAAGAGGCGGCGGATTCCATGCGATGCAGCGCGCCGGACAGCGCTTACGCAACACCTTGAAATGCGCGGCCCGACAATAGCTTCGGGCGTTGCATGGTCATTGCGGCGGAACGTCGCATTTTGGTTCTCCGCAGAAGCCTAGAACACATGGTCCTGACCATGAGCGAACCACTGATCCTGATCCCTGCCCGGATGGCATCAACCCGCCTGCCCGGGAAGCCCCTCGCGGACATCCTCGGCGAGCCGATGATTGTCCATGTGTGGAAACGCGCGCGCGAGGCCGGTTCGGGTCGCGTTGCCGTTGCGGCAGCCGAGCCCGAAATCGTCGACGTCGTCACGGCCGCCGGCGGAGAGGCCGTGCTGACCCATCCGAACCACCCCTCCGGGTCGGACCGGATCTTCGAGGCGCTGTCGCGGCTTGATCCGGATCGGCGCCACCAGGTTGTCGTCAATGTGCAGGGTGACCTTCCCACGCTCGACCCGGCGCTGGTGCGCGGCGTGATCGAAACGCTGCAGCAGTCGGGTGCGGACCTCGCCACCCTTGTCACAGAAATCGTGGAAGAGCCGGAGCGCACCAATCCAAATGTCGTGAAGGCAGTCGTTGCGCTGCCACCGGGACGGCAGGAGGGGCGCGCGCTCTATTTCACACGGGCGACCGCACCTTGGGGCGAGGGGCCCCATTACCATCATATCGGCATCTATGCCTATCGGCGGCCTGCACTCGAGCGGTTCGTAAAGCTTCCGCCGTCGCCGCTCGAGTTGCGCGAGAAGCTCGAGCAACTGCGCGCGCTCGAGGCGGGCATGCCGGTTGCCGTCCGGGTTGTCGATGCCGTTCCGCTGGGCGTCGATACACCCGCCGACCTCGAGCGGGCGCGCGATCTCATTGGCCGCAGGAAGAAAACGACAAGATGACGTCTGACCCGAACAACACGATTGCCTTCCAGGGCGAGCGCGGCGCGAACTCGCACATGGCGTGCCTTGAGGTCTTTCCCAGCATGAATGCGCTGCCCTGCGCCACGTTCGAGGACGTGTTCGCGGCGGTGAAGGACGGGCAGGCGCGGCTTGCAATGCTGCCTATCGAGAACTCGCTGCATGGGCGCATCACGGACATCCACCACCTCCTGCCGGAGTCGGGGCTCTACATCGTGGGTGAGCACTTCCTGCGCATCCATCACCAGCTCATGGCGGTCAAGGGTGCGAAGCTCGAGGGCATCCGGTCGGTGATGAGCCAGATTCCGGCGCTCGGGCAGTGCCGCAACATCATCCGCAGCCTCGGGCTGAAGATGGTCATCGGGGCTGACACGGCCGGATCGGCGCGCCAGGTCGCCGAGACGAAGGATCCGACCGTCGCGGCGCTCGCCTCGCGGCTTGCGGCCGAGATCTATGGCCTCGACATCCTGAAAGCCGATGTCGAGGATGCGCCGCACAACACGACGCGGTTCCTCATCATGGCGCGCGAGGCAGATGACGCGGAGCCGGGCAGCGGGGATGTGGTCACGACCTTCGTGTTCCGGGTGCGCAACGTGCCGGCGGCGCTCTACAAGGCCATGGGCGGCTTTGCGACAAATGGCGTGAACATGACGAAGCTGGAATCCTACCAGCTCGAGGGCTCGTTCAACGCGACGCAGTTCTACGCCGACATCGAGGGCCATCCCGAGCAGCGCAATGTGCGCCTCGCGCTGGAGGAGCTGCAGTTCTTCTCGTCGTCGCTGCGGGTGCTCGGGGTCTATCCGGCCCATCCCTTCCGCAAGACGATCGTGCAGGCGGGCGGCTGAGGCTTCAGCCTGCCTCGTTCGCCCAGGTCTTGACGAGCTGGTGGGCGATGGCGAGCGGCGGCGGCAGGCGCAACTCGCGCGAGCCGCGCTGCATGGCGGCATTGATCTGGTCGCGCGTGAACCATCTTGCGTCTGCGAGCTCGTTGCCGTCGAGATGGATGTCGGTCGTCTTCGCGCGCGCGTAGCAGCCGATCATCAGCGAAGAGGGGTAGGGCCAGGGCTGCGTCGAGTGGAAGGCCACCTCGTCGACCTCGATGCCGGCTTCTTCCTTGCATTCGCGAATGACCGCTTCCTCGATGGCCTCGCCGGGCTCGATGAAGCCTGCGAGTGCCGAGTAGAACCCGGGTGGCCATTTCGGCTGCCGGCCCATGAGGCAGGTGTCGCCGTGCGTCGGCAGCATGATCACGACCGGGTCGGTGCGCGGGAAGTGCTCGGTGCTGCATGATGCGCACACACGCTTGTAGCCGGCTTCCGCGGGCTCGGTGCGGTTACCGCAATTGGCGCAGAACCGATGGCGCTGGTGCCAGTCAACGAGCGACTTCGCCTGCGCGAGGATGGCGGCGTCCGACGGATCGATCTCCTCGGCGATGGTGCGCAGGTCGGCGAAGGTGCCGAGGCTTGCGAGCGGGCCGGTGCGTTCCGGGTCGGCCTCGGCCGAGATGTCGATGGCGAAATGTGCGCTGTTCCTGTGCTCGCCCAGGAAGATCGTGAGCGTCCCGGGGCGGATGAGCGGGCGGGCAAGTTCCGGCGTGACCCAGCCGGCTTCAGACCTTCCCTCGCGACCGCGAATGACGAAGGGGTTCAGCTTCCAGAGCGGCATGAACACGGAATTTCCCTGCGACATCGCGCTCGAGAGCCACGCCCCGTCGCTGCGCCGGTGGGCCGCCCTGTCCAGTTGCGAATTTGCGAAAACATTGGGATTCTTGGGCAGGACCAGGCGCATCTGGCGGGGTGTCTTTCCACAGGTTTCGACGCGGTCAGCTTCGCATGCCGGGGCTTGGCGCTGCAATGTCGGGGCGCTTGCGTTTTGCCGCGCCTGAGCCGATATACTTCCCCCGGGAGGTTGGCGGCGGACGAGTTCCTCGCCAACCCGGTCAGGTCCGGAAGGAAGCAGCCGCAACGAGTTTCGACTCGGGTCGTTCGTCAGCCTCTCACCTTGGATCTCCACGACACGCATGGCGAACAAGAAGGACAAGGGTTCGGCGCAGGCCGATGCCGCGACGGCCCCGGCGAGGGCTGAAGGCGCCTACAGGGTACTTGCACGCAAATATCGTCCGCAGACGTTCGAGGATGCCTTCATCGGCCAGTCGGCCATGGTTCGCACGCTGGCCAATGCCTTTGCGGCAGGGCGCATTGCACATGCCTTCATGCTGACGGGCGTGCGCGGGGTCGGCAAGACGACCACCGCGCGCATCATCGCCAAGGCGCTGAACTGCATCGGGCCTGACGGGACCCGCACCGCGCCGACCGTGACGCCGTGCGGCGTCTGCGAGCCGTGTGTCTCCATCGCGGAGTCGCGCAATGTCGACGTGCACGAAATGGATGCGGCGTCGCACACGGGCATCGACGACATCCGCGAGATCATCGAGGGCGTGCGCTATGCCCCGGCGCAGGCGCGCTACAAGGTCTACATCATCGACGAAGTGCACATGCTGTCGAAGGCAGCGTTCAACGGGCTCCTGAAGACGCTCGAGGAGCCGCCGGGCCATGTGAAGTTTGCCTTCGCCACGACGGAAATTCGCCGTGTTCCCATCACCGTGCTGTCGCGCTGCCAGCGCTTCGACCTGAAGCGGGTGGGTGTGGACGAGCTGGCGGCGCATCTTGCGCGCATCTGCGATCTTGAAAACCAGCCTGCCGCGCCCGAGGCGCTGGGGCTGATCGCGCGCGCGGCCGAGGGTTCGGTCCGCGATGCGCTGTCGCTTCTCGACCAGGCTTTTGCGCATGCCGGCGGGTCGCGGATCGAGGAGGAACCGGTCCGGCAGATGATGGGGCTGGCGGACCGCAGCCGCGGGCTTGAGCTTTTCGAGCGGCTGATGCGCGGTGCGGTGCCCGAGGCACTGGCCGAGTTCCGCAGCCAGTATGATTCAGGTGCTGATCCGCTGTCGGTGATGCAGGACCTCGCGCAGATCTGCCACGAAGTCACGCGCGTCAAGGTCACGGGCGGACTTTCGATTTCGGGGGCCCCTGCCGAAGAGGCGCGGCGGATTGGCGAGCTTGGCGCAAAACTCTCGGTGCCGCAGCTGGCGCGCACCTGGCAGTTGCTGCTGAAGGCGCTGACTGAGGTGCAGTCTGCACCCGATGCCGCCGCTGCTGCCGAGATGGCCATGATCCGGATCGGGTTTGTGGCTGAACTTCCGCCTACGGAGCAGATCATCCGGTCGCTCGGATCCGGCAGCGGCACGGCCGCGCCGCGCGGCAGTGCAGGGGCGCCAGCGGCTGCCACGCCCGCGCCGCCGCCGCCGGCACCTGCCCTTCGCTCGGCCTCATCGGGGGGCGAGCCCAGCGCCAGCCTTGTGTCGTCGCAGCCGCGCGTGGCGCCCGTGCCGGTGGTGCGCGCCGAGGCTGATGCGGCCCCACGGCTCGAGAGTTTTGCCGATGTGCTCGCCTACGTGCGGGACAAGCGGGAGATGCGGCTTCTCTACGCGCTCGAGAACCAGGTGCATCTTGTCGGGTTCGAGCGGACGCGGCTTGAAGTGCGGCTTGCGCCTGCAGCGCCAGCCACCTTGCCCGGCGAGATTTCGGACCGGCTGTCGAAGTGGACGGGCGAGCGCTGGATCGTCACGGTTTCGGGTGCAGAAGGTGCGCCTACTGTCGCGGCGCAGCGTGCGGCGCATGAACAGGCCCGGCGCGAGGCGGCCGAGCAGGATCCGCTGCTGAAGGCGGCCATTGCGATGTTCCCGGGCGCCCGGCTTGTGGCTGTCCGCGACAAGGACGGGTATGGCGCGCCGGGTGAAGGCGGGGAGGGCGAATGAAGAACTTCAACGAACTCATGAAGCAGGCGCAGGTGCTGCAGCAGCGCTTCCAGGAGGCGCAGGACAAGGTGGCGCTGGTGGAGGCCGAGGGGCAGTCGGGTGGCGGCATGGTGAAGGTGACGCTGAACGGGAAGGGGCTTGCGCGCAGCGTGAAGATCGATCCTTCGCTCGCCGATCCCAAGGATGTCGGCATGCTGGAAGACCTCGTGCTTGCCGCGATCAACGATGCGCGCACGAAGGTCGATGCGCGCGTATCGGACGAGATGGCGAAGGTCACGGGCGGCCTGCCGCTCCCGCCCGGCATGAAGTTCTGACGCATGGCGGGTGCGCTTTCCGGACCCGAGATCGAGCGTCTCGTGCAATTGCTGTCGCGCCTGCCGGGGCTCGGTCCGCGATCGGCGCGGCGTGCGGTGCTGTTCCTCCTCAAGAAGAAGGAAGCGCTGCTGGTGCCGCTGACCGCTGCGCTCGAGGAGGCGGGGCGCAAGATCAAGTCGTGCCAGACCTGCGGCAACCTCGATTCGGCGGAGACCTGTTCGGTTTGCACCGATCCCAGGCGCGATTCCGGTCTGATCTGCGTGGTGGAGGATGTCGCCGACCTGTGGGCGCTCGAGCGGGCGGGTGTATTCCGCGGGCGCTATCACGTGCTCGGTGGGACGCTGTCGGCCCTGGATGGCCGCGGTCCGGAACAGCTCAATCTTGCAGGCCTCGTCGAGCGGGTGAAGGCGGGCGGGGTGCGGGAGGTCGTGCTCGGGCTCAACGCGACGGTCGAGGGGCAGACGACGGCGCATTATGTCACCGACCTGATAGCCGGCAGCGGCGTTTCCGTGACACGGCTTGCGCATGGCGTGCCGGTTGGCGGGGAGCTCGACTATCTCGACGAGGGTACGCTGGCGGCGGCGTTTGCAGCACGGCGGGCGATGTAGCCGACGCCATGGATGCGGCTATTGACGTTCGACCAGCGCCAGCAGGGCGCGTTCGGCTTCTTCCAGCAGTACTTCCCGCCTGATCGGCGGGCTCGTTGCCTCCGCGTCCTGCACCGTCTCGGCGAGGCGTTCCACGATGCCCAGGATCATCAGAAGTGTTGCGCGGTGGCGCTGCGCCGAGAGGCCTGTGGCCGCCGCGAGATAGCCGAGCTGGCGCGCGCGGGAGGCCTTCAGCGCTTCGGCCACCGCCGGTTCGATGCGGGCCACGGCCCTGAGGGTCGTCCTGAATGCCGCCCATTCGCCGTGGAAGCCGATGATGAAGCCGAGTGCGCGGCGCAACCGCTTCTGCAGCACGGTTTCGCCTGCCATGGCCGCCTCGAGCCCTGCCCATTCGCGGCGAACGTAGTCCTCGTAGACCGCGAGCAGTATCGCGGCCTTATCGGCAAAGTGCTTGTAGAAACTTGCCGGCGCGTAGCCGGCGGCGCGTGCGATCGCGTTCGTGTCGGTTGCGAAGTAACCCTCGCGGTTGAAGATGCGGGCGGCGGCGGTCATCAGCGCCTCGCGCGTGGCGGCAGGGTTGCGGGGCCGTGGCTTGCGGGCGGTACCATCGGGCCGCTTGCGGGATTTGACTCTGTCCATATTGGTGATATAAGCATCAATTAAGGTGATAGAAAAATCATTACGAGGGGTGTGATGGTGCGTTTACTGGGGATTGCGTCTTATCTTGCGGTTCTGGCGGCGGGAATCCTCGGCGCGATGCTGGTGGTTGCGCTCGATGCGGGCGTGACGCAGCAACGGTTCGAGACCGTCATTGCCATCGCCAGCTACAGTGCGCAGCTTGAGGCTGCGCGCCAATCGATGATGGTGACGCTGTCCTTCGATAACCTTTTCATCCTCGCCTATGTCGGCGCGATCTGCCTTGCGATGGCAGGCCTGCGTACGATCGAGACCGCGTGGATCGCCGGCGCTGCGGCGGTTGGAATGGTGGCGACCGGACTGCTCGATTATGCAGAAAACCTGCACTTCCTGACAATGTATGCCAACCTTGCGGCGGGCATTCCGGTCAGCGAGGCAGAAATCGGGTCGCGCATGTGGTCAAGCCTCATGAAGTGGCATATCGCCTATGCTGCCATGTTCGCGGCGAGCTTCGTGATTCCGGTCCGCGGTATCGTGAGCTTCGTGCTTGTCTGGAGCATGCGCGTTGTGCTGCCCGTCGTTGGCGTGCTGCACTACACGACGCCCGAGGCGTATCATGCCATGCTGGGGCTCGCGCGCTACGTGCTCATGCTTTCGGGCTTCCTCCTGATGGCCCTTGTCTTCAGCAGCGAGGCGCAGCGGTTGGCAAAGTCCGGCGGTGCCTAGCGCGTGTTGATACCGAGGAGAATGTCCCGGATGCTGTCGGTGCCGAGGCTGAGGATCAGCAGATAGATCGACAGGAACGCCATGCCGCCGAAGAAGGCTATGACGGCGAGCACGAGGCCGAGGGCCGAGAAGCCGTTGCGCCAGGCGGTCCAGAGGGCCGACAGGACGAGGAAGCCCAGGAAGTCCAGGTTGAACTGTCCGGGCCATGCCATGGCGGCCATGTCGCCGAAGAAGACGGGCAGGAGGTTCATCCCGTGGTTCTGGATCACGATGAGCGTATAGCCTGTCAGCACGGCGAGGTGGACTACAAGGACAGTTCGCAGGATGAGCATGGGTTGAGATCCTTTCTGTCTTGCTGACTATCGTGCGGTCGGCGGCCGGACAATTACGCGGGAGGTCATCGGGTGAGGTCAAGTGTTGGCCGGGTTGCGCTGCCGCGTCCCCCGGCCTTGACGGACCTCGTGATGGCGCCCTGGCAGCGGATCAGCGGCCGCGGAATACCGGGGGACGTTTTTCGACGAAGGCGAGGGAGGCCTGCTTGTGGTCCTCGGTCTGCATGGTGCGCACCATGTGGATCGCCTCCACGTCGAGGACGCTCGCGAGCGTGCCGTGTTCGGCCATGTTCAGGTTCTTCTTCATGTAGCCGATGGCAACGGTCGGCAAGTCGGCGAGCTTCCTAGCGAGAGCGGCGCCTTCACGGGGCAGGTCGGCTGCGGGCACGGCGCGATTGACGATGCCGAGGCGCTCGGCTTCGGCGCCTGTGATCACGTCGGCGGTGAAATAGAGCTCGCGTGCCTTGGCGGGGCCGACGAGTTTGGTCATGAAATAGCTTCCGCCGTAGTCACCGGATGCGCCGATCTTCGAGAAGGCTGTCGTCAGCTTGGCGGTGTCGGCGGCAATGCGCATGTCGCAGGCCAGCGCGATCGACATGCCGGCGCCCGCGCAGGCGCCGGGTATGATGGCGAGCGTTGGCTTTGGCATCTCGTGGAGCCAGCGCGCAAAGTCGGCACCGGCACGCAGGCTGTTCACGCGCTCGTCGAAGCTGGGTGCGACGGCGCCTTCGGCCTTGGTGGCCACGAAGCCCTTAACGTCTCCGCCGGCGCAGAAGGCGCTGCCGGTTCCCGTGATCACGACGGCGCGCACCTTCGGGTCGACGGCGAGGCGTGGTGCGGCCTTCGACAGGGCCTCGATGATCTCCTGCGTCAGGGCGTTGCGCGCGTCGGGCCGGTTGAAGGTCAGGATGGCGATGCCGTCCTCGAAGGTTTCGATGAGGTGGTCGGTCATGGGCAGTTCCTTTTGTGTGTGTCGGACACATTCAAACGCAAGTGGGCGCTGCGTGCAAACCAGTGTTTTCGGCTGCCGGAAAACGGTAATGCTGTCATGTCCGTGACGAAAGGCGGGGTGTCGGCGCATGCAATCGTTCACTGTGAATGCCATCGGGCGCGTGTCCTGCGCGCGGCGGGAGGCGATCGATGACGACTGGGATTCGGTTCCGTCCGAGATCACGCTCGATGCGGCGGTTTTCGGGGTGGATGCTCTTGCGGGGCTCGACGCGTTTTCGCATGTGGAGGTGATCTACCTGTTCGACCAGGTCGGTGAAGACGCGGTGGTCACGGGGGCACGGCATCCTCGCGGGCGGGAAGACTGGCCCCGGGTCGGCATCTTCGCGCAGCGCGGCAAGAACCGTCCCAACCGGATCGGGGCCACGATCTGCCGGATCGTTGCCGTCGAGGGGCGGGTCCTCAAGGTCAGCGGGCTTGATGCGATCGATGGAACGCCCGTGATCGACATCAAGCCGGTCATGTCGGGCTTCCTGCCGCGCAGCGAGGTTCGCGAGCCCGCCTGGGCGCGCGAGATCATGAAGGATTACTGGTAACGGGGCCTCCTCGTATTGCGGAGTGGCAGATGGCTCGTGGCGGTGGACATTCCGTTTCCCCGGTTTGGGCGGGGTTCCTTTATTTCCTCCTCGTGTTTGCAGTCGGTTTTCCGATTGGGACCGTCCGAACACTTGGCATCGAGGCTGGTCTTGGGGTCGGGCGGCTAATGGCCGTGGTCATCGAGCTGCCGATCATGCTTGGGGCGAGCTGGCTGGTTGCCGGGTTCGTGGTTCGCCGCCTGTCGGTGGGAGACGGACTGGCGCCGCGGCTGGCGATGGGTGGCGTGGCGTTCCTGCTGCTCATGGCAGCGGAGGCCGGGCTTTCGGTCGTGCTCATGGGACGCACGCTGGAGGCGCATGTCGCGCTCTATGGCGAGGCAAGCCATGGGCTGGGGCTGCTGGGTCAGGTCTGCTTTGCGCTGATTCCGGTCCTGCATCCGGCGCGCGCCGCCGGCTGAATGGCTCGGCGCAGGAAATGGCGCACCCGGAACGATTCGAACGTCCGACCCCCAGATTCGTAGTCTGGTGCTCTATCCAGCTGAGCTACGGGTGCCTGCCGCAGGAGGCGCGGAACTTAGTGCGGGTACGCTGCTTGCGCAAGGGCAGAAAAGGGGGAATTCCGGGCCTTTCGACGCGGGCCATGGCACTGCGCCCGATTGCATCGCACGGAATCGGCCTTATTGTCGCCGAAACGAAAGCCCAGAGCTGACCGGTTGCGGCCCGGCCTGCATGGCAGTCCGGGCTGAAAAGCTGTCCAATCCCGTGGGGTAGACACGATGCTTCGCCTGAAATCCGTGCGCCTTGCTGCCGGCGCCCTCGCGTGCGCGACGCTTGCGGGGTGCTCGACCGTCAGCAGTGGCCTGTTTCCCGATGCGGCGCCTACGCCGCAAGGCCCGACCGCGCCGATGCCTCAGACCGGGACGTCCATCTTCACGCCGGTGGGCGTGACGCCGGGGGTCAACAGCGGTTCTCCCCAGAGCATGCAGATCGCCTCGCTGCGCAGCCGGCTCGTGGCGCTGCAGGGCGAGGTGTCGGCGCGCAATGCCACACTCTCGGAGATCCGGCAGCGGGCGGCGGGCGAGGGGGCGACCTACCGGATTGCCCGCAACGAGATGTCGGCAACCGCCACACCTTCGCCGCAAGCCTATCAGAAGGCGACGGCTGCGCTCGAGCGACTGGCAGCTGCCACGAACGCGCTCGACGGCGAGATGCGGATCATTGCGCGCGGCTCGGCGGAGGCCAACAAGCTGATGCTCGAGACGGTCGGCATCCGCGAAGGCAATGACGAGGACAAGCAGCAGCTCAATACGCTCAGGGGCGAAATCGGGCAGACGGCCAACCAGCTCGACCGCATGGTCAACGAGATCTCGACGGAGTGGGCGGCGCAGTCGGCGTTCCTTGCGAAGGAGCGTGCCGCGCTGGCGGCACTTGGCCTTCCAGCGCCGCCCGTGACGCCTTCGACAGGCGTTGCTTCAAGCCTGCCGCCGCCGTCGATGTCGCAGCCGGCCTTCGTCAAGATCAAGTTCGACAGCGCGAGCGTCGCCTATCGCGAGACGCTGGCGAGCGCCGTTTCGACGGCGCGCCGGCGCAAGCCTGATGCGGTATTTGATGTCGTCGGCGTGTCGGCCGGGCGCAGTGTCGTGCCTGAAGCGACGGCGAATGCAACGGATGTGGTGAACACGCTCACGAGCCTTGGGGTCGATCCGGTGAAGATCCGGGTGTTCAACTCGTCGAGCCCCACGATCGGCGCGCACGAGGTGCGGATCTACGTCCGCTAGGCTTGCCTCAGACCGACGCGCCCGAACCCGCTTGCGTGCCGGTCGCGGTAGGCGGGCCAGCCGCCAAGCGCCTGTGCCTCGAATACGCCGCGGGCGATTGCGCGCGCGAGACAGTCGGCCGCGAGCGTGCCCAGCCTTGCGAGGTGCCAGGGGTGCGGTTCGTCCAGCGGCCTTGCCCCGGTTGCCAGCACGAAGACGACATCGCCGTCGAAGGGGGCATGTACGGGCCTCAGGGCGCGGGCCATGCCGTCATGCGCCATGATGGCGATGCGCCGGGCCTGTGCCGGGGTCAGGCTTGCGTTGACGGCAATGCAGGCGATGGTCGTGTTCTGTGCGGGTTGCGCAGGGCGCTTGATGTCGTCGGGCATGCCGGCAGCTGATGCTTGCGCCTGCGGCGGGTGCTGGTGGCCCAGTTCGCCCCCCTGCTCGAAGGGCCAGGCCCAGAGCGTTGAGGTCCCTGGCATCACGGCCGAACCAAATGCGTTGACGGCGGCGATGGCCCCT
>JAGWXR010000107.1 GCA_018969785.1 Alphaproteobacteria bacterium | reverse complement strand
TTCGTAGACGCGCTGGATGTGTTCCCAGCGTACGCGGTCGGCCGACATCGGGTTTTCCGGCGGCGCTGGCTTGGTGCGGGGCAGGGCGAGGAGGGCTGCAGCCACGTCATCGGCGTCGGCCGGCTTGGACAGGTAGTCGACGGCGCCGTGCTTCACGGCTGCGACGGCGGTCGCGATATTGCCATAGCCCGTCAGCATGACCACGCGTGCGTCGGGCCGTGTCTGGTGGATCACCTCGACCACGTCGAGGCCGTTGCCGTTCTGCCCGAGGCGAAGGTCCACGACCGCAAAGGCGGGCGGCGAGCGGCGGGAGATGGCGATGGCTTCCTCGGCGGTTTCCGCAGCGGTGACGACGAAGCCACGGGACTCCATCGCGCGAGCCAGTCTCTGGCGGAAAGGCGCGTCATCATCAACGAGCAGCAGTGACTTGTCGGGCAGGCCCTCAGCGGAAAGTGCCACTGGAAGATCCCTCCTCAGCGATTATCCAATGCGGTGAATATAAATCTGGCAGCCTCGATTTGCCAGCACCGTATCTGGTCATTCTGCGTGGATCCGGCCCCGGGTCTCAAGGCTTTCCCGCGGAATTGTTAACCGGATATGTGCACCCGCGCCTTGCCGGTTACCAAAAGTCATTTGCGCGCCGATGCGTTCCAGCAAGGTCTTGGCGATAAAGAAGCCAAGGCCCAGGCCTGCGTGGCCCTCGGCGTGGGTCGAGCTATTGAGGTTGGAGGGTCGCGATGCCTCGGTTGCCGCGCGGGACGTCACGTAGGGCTCGCCGAGGCGACCGAGGATCTCCGGGTCGAAGCCCGAACCATCATCGACGATGTCGATGCGAACCGTGCCATCGTCCCATCGGGCGTCGATGTCCACCTTCGTCTTGGCGAAATCGACAGCGTTCTCGACCAGGTTGCCCAGGCCATGGATCACTTCAGGCGCGCGCACCACGGACAGGGCTCCCTGGGTCGACGCGATGACATTGATGTCGATGCCGAAGCCCCGATGCGGCTCGGCGATCTCGTCGAGAAGGGCCACGAGGGGCAGGCGCTTGGAGATGTTGTCTTCGTCCGTGTCCTGCTGGGAGAGCTGGGAGAGGATCTCGCGGCAGCGTTCGGCCTGGCTGCGCAGGAGGCGAACATCATCGACCCACCTGGCGGACGGACCCATCTCCCTTTCAAGCTCGCGGGCGACGACGGCTATCGTGCCGAGCGGCGTGCCAAGCTCGTGGGCCGCGGCGGCAGCGAGGGCGCCGAGGTCGGACAGGCGCTGCTCGCGGGACAGGGCCGATTGCGTGACGGCCAGGGCTGCCTGCATGCGGCGGGCCTCGTCGGCCGTTCGCCATGCATAGATGACGCTGAAGCCGATGCCGAGGCTCAGGGAAATCCAGTTTCCCGCAACGTAGAGCGAGGGCAGCAGAAGCGGTGCCTGGGGATCCCAGGGCAGGGGCCAGTGGAATATCGATATGAACGAGATGCTCCCGAAGGCGAGCATGGCGAGCGACAGGGTGGCGCCGAGCTGAAGGTTGCTCGCGGCGATCACGACCGGGGCGAGGTAGAGGATGGCGAAGGGGTTCTCGATGCCACCGGTGAGCGCGAGCATCGCTGTCAGCTGGCAGATGTCAAAAGCCAGGTGCGCCGCCGCGTCACGTTCGCTGAGAATGTGAACACTCGGGTAAAGCGCCATCAGGGCGGTGTTGAACGTGATCGCGACGGCAATCACCGCGAGGCACTGTCCGATCGGCATCTGGTACTTCAGGCCGAAGAAGACGATCAGCACGGCCACGATCTGGCCCACGATGCCAAGCGAGCGGATGGAGACAAGCGTGCGCAGGCGGATGCCGGAGCTTGCCGTGTTGCTGAAGGCCAGTTTCAGCTGCTGGGCGAGGGCCGACTCGCGAGGGGGCTGCGATGCCGCCGCTGCTGCCGGTGGCGTGTCGATGGGCGCGTCTATTTCTTGCCTGCCTTCCTGAGAAGCTCAGCCGTGTCCTTCCATCCTGCGCGCTCGGCGATCTCGAGGGCGGTGGCACCGGTGGCATCGGTTTCCTCGATGTCTGCACCACGTGCGATGAGGATCCTGATGACTGCGTTCTGGCGGGCACGGGCCGCCTTGATGATGGCGGATTCGCGGAGCGAGCCCGGGGCGTCGACGTCGGCACCCTTGTCGAGGAGATAGGTCACGATGTCGGCGTTGCCGATCTCGGAGGCCACGGTCAGGGCGGTGGTCTCGTCGCGGGCCCTGTCATCGACCCTTGCCCCGTTCTCGATGAGAAAGCGGACAATCTCAAGGCTCTGGGCCTGGACGGCCAGGATGATGATGGGCGTGCCTTCGGCCGTCCTCTTCGTAACCGAGGCGCCTTCGATGAAGGCGGCCTTCGTTTCCTCCAGCGATCCCTTGCGCACGGCCTCGGTCATCGGGTCACCCGAGAAGATACCGCCGAAAGGTTTCTTGCTTTCGGCCGATGCCGAGCCCGCGGCCCACAGAAGCGTGACCAGCGCAAGCGCCCATACTGTCCGCATTGCTTTTGTCCTGTCTCCCGGTTTGGCGGACCGCGCGCACGGTGGCGGCCCGTCGCCTTGTTGTAGCAGCATTTTCCACAGCATTGAACTGGTTCCAAGGGGGGCCGCGAAACCGATTCAAGGGGTGTTAAGGCTGGAGGCCTAAACCTGAGTTGAACAGCGGGTCAGCCATCGGCCATGGGCAAAACTCAGAAGAAGAGCGGCAAGGGGCCGTCCGACCCGCGTGGTGGCGCGCGCCGGGGGCGCAAGGCCGAGGGCGCACACGTGCCGCCGCAGGGCGGCATCCTCGGCCGGATTGCCTATACGCTGACCCTGGTCCTTGTCTGGGGAACGGTCGGGCTTGCGGGCCTGCTTGCGTTCATCGCCAAGGACCTGCCGTCAACGGAGGGGCTGATCGGCGGGGCGAACAGCCAGACCGTTACCTTCCTCGATCTCCACGGCAAGGTGATTGCCCGGCGGGGCCGGCTCTCGCAGAGCTTCGTTACCGTCGAAGACCTTCCCCCGCATGTGATGCAGGCCGTGATCGCCAGCGAGGACCGGCGCTTCCGGTCGCATTTCGGGATCGACCTGCGCGGGCTCGGGCGGGCCTTCTGGGTGAACATGCAGGAAGGCCGGGTGGTGCAGGGCGGATCGACCATCACGCAGCAGCTTGCCAAGAACCTCTTCCTGCGGCCGGACCGCACGATGTTCCGCAAGGTGCAGGAGGCGGTGCTCGCGCTTTATCTCGAGGCCTCGTTCTCGAAAGACGAAATCCTGTCGCTCTACCTCAACAAGGTCTATTTCGGCGCGGGCGCGGAGGGCATCGACGAGGCCGCGCGGCGCTACTTCAACAAGCCGGCCAGCCAGCTGAGCCTTGTCGAGGCGGCGATCCTCGCCGGGCTCTTGAAGGCGCCGTCGCGCTATTCGCCGGCGAATGGCAATGACCTTGCGCTGTCGCGCTCGCGCGTGGTGCTGCAGGCGATGCTCGAGACGGGCGCCATCACGCAGGCCGATTACAGCGAGGCGCTGCGTACACGCCCCAAGTTCGCGCCGAACCTGTTCGGCAAGGGCAGTGTCTATTTCGTCGACTGGGTTCAATCGCAGCTGCAGGACCTCGTCGGCAATACGGACAAGAACATCATCGTTGAGACCACGCTTGACCTCAGCCTGCAGCGGCAGGCGGAAGAGGCCGCAATGGGCGTGCTTGCCGGACCGCAGCGCGAGGCGCTGCAGGTGGCGATGCTGGCCATGACGCCGGATGGCGCGCTTCGGGCCATGATCGGCGGTCGCGAGAACGGACAGGGGCTTTTCAACCGCGCGACGGTGGCGCGACGGCAGCCCGGTTCCGCGTTCAAGCCGTTCGTCTACCTGGCTGCACTGGAAGCCGGTGCCACGCCGGAGACAATCGTGATCGACCAGCCGGTGCGCTACAAGAACTGGCAGCCGGAAAACTTCACGCCGGGGCATGAAGGCGAAATGACGCTGTCAGACGCGCTGGCCAAGTCGGTGAACACGGTGGCGGCGCAACTCTGCCTGCAGGAATCGCCGGAGGCGGTGGTCGCCGTCGCGCGGCGCCTTGGCATCGTGTCCGAGTTGCCTGCCTTTCCCTCGCTTGCGCTGGGCACGGCAGAGGTGACGCTTGCCGAACTGGTCACGGCCTATGCGCCCTTTGCCAGCGGAGGTGATGGCGCCATCATGCATGGTGTCCTGCGCATCCGCACGCAGGACGGCGAGGTGATCTATGCGCGATCGGGATCGGGGATGGGGCGGGTCGTCGACCCGCTGCATGTCGGGCAGATGAACCAGATGCTGATGCAGGCCGTGCGCAACGGCACGGGCAGGCAGGCCGATCTCGGAGCGCGGCCTGCGGCCGGAAAGACAGGCACGACGCAGGCCTACAAGGATGCGTGGTTCATCGGCTACACGCGCCAGCTCGTGGCAGGCGTCTGGATCGGAAGTGATCGCGGGCCGGCCAGCGGCGTGCGGATCACCGGGGGAACCTTGCCGGCGCAGGCGTGGAAAGCCTTCATGCTGCGCGCTTCGGCCAACCAGCCGATCATGCCGCTGCCGGGGCTCGACCAGGTCGCGGCCGACGTGCCTTCTGGCATCGCCGCGACGCCCGACTTCGACGAGCTGCTCGGGCAGATCCTCAAGGAAAGCGAGCCAGAGGCCGGCCGGAACTGACGGTCAGTCGGCCGAGGCCGTGTAGCGGTGGAGCTCGGCGCCGTTGTCGCGCAACCAGGCCTGTGCGGCTTCTGCTTCTTCCTTGCCTACGAGTTCGTCGACGAGGCGCCAGAAGCGGCGGCCATGGTTCATCTCGCGCAGGTGCGCCACCTCATGCGCGCAGACATAATTCAGCACAAAGCCAGGCGCGAGGATCAGGCGCCATGATACCGAGATGGCGCCGCGCGTCGAGCAGGATCCCCAGCGGCTTGCGGCGTCGCGCACGGTGATGCGCGAGGGGCTGGCGCCCAACTGCTCGGCGAGGACAGCGATGCGTCGGGTGATCTGCGCGCGCGCCTGCTTCTTCAGCCAGTCCTCCACGCGGCGGGGGATGTGTTCCCAGAAGCCGGACACACGGATGAGCGGCTTGTCGGCCTCGAGGTCGATCCACACGCCGGCGCGCTCGTCAGGGGTGGAGCGGATGATGTGCGGGACGCCGCGATAGGGGATCGTCTGACCTGCCCGCAGGTTGATGCGCTCGGGGACGCGCGAGAGGCGGTCGGCAATCCATTCACCCTCCTGGCGGGCGAAGTCGAGCGCCTTGGGAAGGGAGCGGCTTGTCGGGGCGACGACGGCGACCTCGCCTGTCGAGGGGTGGACCTTGACGATCAGTCGACGCGCGCGCGGGTTCAGCCGTACCTTTACCGGCACGGACTGGCCTGCGATCCTCAACGTCCTCTGATGCGCCTTTGCCACCTCTTGCCTACCTCCGACGTTTGACGTCCACTCAACCGCACCAACATTTCCGATCCCGGAGACGACATGAACGAGCGGCCCCGATTTCATCTCGCCTTTCCCGTCCATGACCTTGAAGCTGCGCGCAGGTTCTACGGCGACGTGCTTGGATGTCCGGAAGGGCGATCGTCGCCAGAGTGGGTCGATTTCGACTTCTTCGGGCACCAGATCGTTGCCCATTTGAGCGCTTCGGCGGGGGCGTGTGAAGGGGCAAACGAGGTTGACGGAGAGCAAGTGCCGGTGCGGCATTTCGGACTTATCGTAAGTCCTTCAAAATTCAGGGAAATTTCCGATTCCCTAAAGGCAAAAAAAGTGCGGTTCATCATTGAGCCGCAGGTTCGCTTCCAGGGGCAGCCGGGCGAACAATTCACCATGTTTTTCCTCGACCCTTCCGGCAATGCGCTGGAGATCAAGGCGTTCGAAGATGAAAGTGCCATTTTTGCCAGGTAGGCGTTCCGGTACCTGGCCCTGTTAACCTTCAGGCGAGGGGCATCCCGAGCAGGCCCTCGAGGGCCTCGATGGCGTCATCTCCCGTCGCCACCTTTATCGTTGTCATGCCCATCGCCTTGGCTGGTTTCAGGTTAATGCCGAGGTCGTCGAGATAGATCGCGCGGGCGGGCTCAACCTTCAGGTGATCCAGCATCAGGGCGTAGATCCGAGGGTCGGGCTTGCGGATGCCGATCTTCGAGGACTCAATCACGTGGCCAAACAGGGCGAACGCCTCGGTAACCCTTGCATCGCGTGTCGCATGGTCCGGGCCGTCGGTACGCACGTTATTCGTTATGCAGCCAGTCTTGTAACGGGCCGAGATGCGCCTGAGAGCTTCAAGCATGCGTGGACGAACAGCACCCTGGAGGCATGACAGCACGTCGCGGCCCGTAAGGTTCACGCCGAACGCTGCGGCTTCCGCGGAAAACCGGCGATCAAACTCGGCGGCGTCGATTTCGGAACGCTCGAACAAGGCCCAAGCATTGGTGTCCGGATTTGTCGCGTTGATTCGGCGCACGGTATCCGGCGAAATTCCGAGGCGTGTTTCCATGCGGTTAAATGCTTCGAACGGGCTCTCGGTGATCACACCGCCAAAGTCGAATATCACGGCTTCAAACATCGAAGTGTCCCCGCTGGCAACCTGCGTCCGGGCAAGTCCTGCTTGCTCATACAGTCCGCTTGTGAAAATTAGTAGCCGAATGTTCCTGATTTTCCTTTCCTGCACACGACCGAGGACCGCCCACCATGCCTGAGGCTCCGGCAAAGGGGCGCGCTGCCGCAAGGCCGCTCGCGCCGCATCTCCAGATCTATCGCTGGCCCATCACGATGGGGACGTCGATCCTGCATCGCATCACGGGGGTGGGGCTCACGGGCGGCACGCTGCTGCTTGCGTGGTGGCTCTATGCGGCCTCGGACGGGCCTGAATCCTATGCGGTCTTCGAGAGTGTCGCCGGCCACTGGTTCGGGCAGCTCGTGCTGTTCGGGTTCACGCTGGCGCTCGTCTATCATGCGTTCAATGGCGTGCGGCACCTGTTCTGGGATGCGGGCCTCGGGTTCGACCTGAAGTCTGCCAACCGCTCCGGCCTCATCGTCTATGGCGCCACGCTCGTGACCACGCTTTTCATCTGGATTGCGGCCTATCAATCGATGGGGACCTGGCAATGACCATCCGTACCCCGCTCGGCCGCGTGCGCGGCCATGGTTCGGCCAAGTCCGGAACGATGCATTTCTGGCACCAGCGCCTGTCGGCGCTCGTGCTGCTGCCGCTGACGATCTGGTTCGTCTGGTCGGTCGTCAGCCATGTCGGTGCGCCGCATGCGGATGTGCTGATCTTCCTCGCGCAGCCGCTGAATGCGATCGGCATTTCCATGTTCGTGATCGCGGGTCTCTTCCACATGCTGCTCGGCGTGAAGGTCGTGATCGAGGACTACATCCATAACGAGGGGACCAAGGTGGCGCTTCTCGTGCTCGTCCATTTTGCGGTGCTTGCGATCGCCGTGACCTGCCTTGTCTCTGTCCTTCGCATCATCGTCTAACCCCCGGGGGCCTGTTCCATGTCCGCATACACCATCACCGACCATACATTCGACGTCGTC
>JAGWXR010000106.1 GCA_018969785.1 Alphaproteobacteria bacterium | reverse complement strand
CCGCGCCTGCAGCCGCGCCCGCCGATGGCGCAGCCGCACCCGCCGCCACGCCGGAAGCACCCGGGGCGGCTCCCGCAACGCCGCCCGCCGATGGCGCTGCCGCCACGCCAGCCGAAGCGCCAGCCAAGCCAGCGCCCGCGGCACCCGCCGGTCCCGTGGCAGGCGACGGCACCGTCCGCATCTCGGTCGCTGTGGGTAGCGACGCGTCGATCACTGAATGGCGCGACCACACCGGCACGGGCCTGAACCGCCGCCTGTCGAAGGCCGTGTCCTACATCGCCGCCGACAAGGACCTGCGCGATGGCGGCCTCGTGCCTGTGACGGTCACCGTCGAAGTCTCGGGCGGAACCGCGCTTGAAACCATCGCGAAGCTCAACAGCATCGACGTCCAGGTCCTGACCGAGAACGCACCGCTGCCCGCGCCCGTCACCGAGGCGCCGGCCGCGCCGTCGGCTGACGCGCCCGCAGCCGAAGCACCCGCCGCGACCCCGGCACCCGCAACCGATGCGCCGGCGACCGCGCCCGCTGCGCCGCCGGCGACCAACCCGTAAGCCCCGCCATCGCGCCGGTCCGCCCCTCGACAGGGGGCGGGCCGGTCCTTACGTCACGCCGAAGCCGCGCGCGATGCGGTCCATCGCCAGCGCAAGGTCGACATCCTTCCGCGTGAGCCCGCTGGCATCATGCGTTGTCAGAAGCACCTGCACGGTCTTGTAGACATTTGACCACTCCGGGTGATGGTCCATGCGCTCGGCGACAAGTGCAGCCTGGCTCATGAATCCGAAAGCCTGGACGAAATCGGCGAACACGAATGTCCGCACGAGGGCATCCCGCCCGGGTTCATGGCGCCATGACGGCAGGTCACCCGCAAGCGCGGCACGTTCGGCGGAATTCAGTTTGCTGGTCACGAAGCCTCTCCACTTTGGCGCCGATCATAGGCTATGCTCTGCCTCGTTGAGAATATCCATCCGAGGACCGCATGAGCACCGACGCGATCTATGATCTGGTGGCGCCAAGCCTGGACGACTTCGAGGACCTGGCACGGGAGATCTTTGACCGCCTGCCTGGACAGTTCCGCCAGAAGTGCGGCCAGATCCTGTTCCGCATCGAGGACCTGCCGGACGACGACGTCACCGCCGAACTCGAGCTGGAATCGCCCTTCGACATCCTCGGCCTCTTTCAGGGCATCGACATCACCCAGGCCGGCGTCGAGGAAGGCGCGACCGGCGAGCCCAACGTGATCTATCTCTACCGCCGCGCCATCCTCGATGAATGGGCTGATTCAGAGATCGCACTCGGCGACATCATCGCCCATGTCCTCATCCACGAGATCGGCCACCATTTCGGCTATTCGGACGACGACATGGAGCGCATCGAGGCCGAAGTCACCGACACCTGATCTCAGCCAAGCGGATAGCGCCGCTCCCGCACGTAGTGTCTTCCCTGCGAAACCGCGTGGCTTGAGTAGAGCCCGAACGCGTTGACCGTGAACGGCGCGCCTGCGAACGCGGCATGGTCGGCCAGGAACGCCTGGACCCTTGGCGCAGGTGCATCCTTGAGCCGAGCCAGCGTGACATGCGGCGTGTACTTGCGGGTCTCCGCCGCAAGCCCCATGCGCTGCAGCAGGCTGTCGATCCGCGCCACCAGGTGCAGCAGCGGCGGGCAGGGCGCAACGCCAATCCACAGCGAGTGCGGCTCCTTGCTCCCGAAGCTGCCGCAGCCCGTAAGCGTCAGTTCGAACGGCGTCGCACGCAGCCCCGAAAGCAGCTCGTCGATGTCATTGGCAACCGCCTCGTCGACCTCGCCGATGAAGCGCAATGTCAGGTGAAGGTTCTCAGGCGGCGACCAGCGCGCCCCCGGCACGCCGCCCTGCATCAGCGAAAGGCGCGTGACAAGGTCCCCCGGCAGGCCGATCGCGGTGAAAAGCCGGATCATCTTGTCCTCACGGGGCCGGGTTGGGCTGCGCGTGATGCGCCTCGTCGATGGCCTTCTCGAGCGCCTCGGTCCACTTGATCTGGACGCTCTCGATGTTGGTCTTCAGCTGTTCCATCGTCGTCGCGCCGATGATGGTCGAGGTCACGAAGGGACGCGTGGTGACGAACTGAAGCGCCATCTGCGCCGGGTCGAGCCCGAACTGCTGCGCGATGGCAAGATAGCGATCGATGGCAGGCTCGGTCTGCGGCCGCTCATAGCGTTGCAGCCGGTTGAACAGCTTCTTGCGCGACCCCTCGGGCATGGCGCCCTTCTGGTACTTGCCCGTCAGGTAACCCTGCGCCAGAGGCGAATAGGCAAGAAGCCCCACCTGTTCGCGGTGCGCGATCTCGGCAAGGCCCAGCTCGAAAACGCGATTGACCAGGCTGTAGGCATTCTGGATCGACTGCACGCGCGGCAGCCCGCGCGCCTTTGAATGGTGCAGGAACTCCATGGTGCCCCACGCCGTCTCGTTCGACAGGCCGACATGCCGGATCTTGCCCGCCTTCACATGCGTCTCGAGCGCGCCCAGGATGTCCTCGATCGGCACGCTCGGCGCATCGAGCCGCCGGTCCGTCAGCCCTGTGGCACCGAACAGCGCGGTCAGCCGGTCCGGCCAGTGCAGCTGGTAGAGGTCGATATGGTCGGTGTTCAGCCGCTTCAGGCTTCCATCGACCGCCTCGGCGATCTGCTTGGCCGTTTGGTCCGTCGGCGCGCCATCCGCGCGCAGCCACGTCATCGGCGAGCGGCCGGCAACCTTGGTCGCCAGGATGACCTTGTCCCGCTTGCCGCGCGCCTTGAACCACGAGCCGATGATCCGCTCGGTCGCGCCCTGTGTCTGCGGCTTCGGCGGCACCGCGTACATCTCGCTCGTGTCGAAGAAGTTGATCCCGTGGTCCAGCGCCATGTCCATCTGCGCATGGCCCTCGCTCTCGGTGTTCTGCTCGCCCCAGGTCATGGTTCCAAGGCAGAGGGCGGATACTTTTACACCCGTGCGTCCAAGCTCGCGGTAGTCCATGTTCGGTCTCGTTTCAGGAGAGTGAAGGGTTCAGCGTTTCTTCCGCGACTTGATCTGCGCGATCAGCGCTTCGACATGAGGCAGGATGTTGCGCACGATGACTTGCGTGCCTTTCTCGTTCGGATGGATGCCATCCTTCTGGTTCAGCTTTGGATCCGCGGCAACGCCCTCGAGGAAGAAGGGAAAGAACAGCACGCCATGCTTCTTGGCAAGGGCAGGGAAGATGGCGTCATACGCCTTCACATAGTCGGCCCCGAGGTTGCGCGGCGACTTCATCCCCGCAAACAGCACCGGCAGCCCGCGCTCTCCCAGGATCTCGAGGATCCGGTCCAGGTTGCGCTCGGTCTCCTTCGTGTCGAAGCTGCGCAGGGCATCGTTGGACCCCAGCTCGACGATGACACCGTCCACTTTCTCTTCCAGCAGCCACTCAAGCCGCGACAGCCCGCCGGCCGTCGTGTCACCCGACACCCCGCCATTGATGATTCGCACCTTGTGGCCCCGCGCCTTGAGCTTCGCCTCCAGGACCGCGCAGTAATCCGTACCGGGGGGCAGGTTATAACCCTGCGTCAGGCTTGTCCCCAGGGCAAGGATCCGTAACGCCGGGGCCTCCGCTGCCCGAAGATCGTTGATTCCGGAAAGAAAGATCGCGAGAATTGCCAGAAGGCTAAAGAACGAGCTTGAGCCGCTGGCCCTCGCCCTCGTATTCCGGTAACGGAATGTCATTCCAGACCCTCTTGTTGGTAGTCCGACGTACATGGTGCGTTTGATCGACGCTGAACCCGTGCTCAAGCTCGAGGCTGTCCGGCTCACATTGGGGAGCCTGGCCGGCCCCGTCAACATTCTCAATGGTATCGAGCTCGTCGTTCGTCAAGGCGAGGCGATCGGCCTCGTGGGTCCCTCGGGCTCGGGCAAGTCGACGATGCTGATGGTCATGACGGGCCTCGAGCGCCCGACATCGGGCCGCGTCCTCGTCAAGTCGCGCGAGATCTCGGCCATGTCCGAGGACGAATCCGCGCGCTTCCGCCGCGGCAATGTCGGTATCGTCTTCCAGTCGTTCCACCTGATCCCGACCATGACCGCCCTCGAGAACGTGGCCGTGCCCCTCGAACTCGCGCTCGTGCCCGACGCCTTCGAGAAGGCGCGCCAGGAGCTCGTGAATGTCGGCCTCGGCCATCGGCTCGAGCACTATCCAAGCCAGCTCTCCGGCGGCGAACAGCAGCGCGTGGCGCTGGCCCGCGCCCTCGCGCCGCGCCCGAGCCTCGTCTTCGCGGACGAACCCACGGGCAATCTCGATGGCCGCACCGGTGCCGAGATCGTCGAGATGATGTTCCGCCTCCAGCGCGAGCGCGGCTCCACGCTGGTCCTCGTGACCCACGACGAGGCGCTGGCCCGCCGCTGCGACCGCATCGTGCGCCTGCGCGACGGCCGCATCGAGGCGATCGAGGACACGCCCGGCGAGGCCTCGGTCGAACCGGCACCCGCGCCGGCACCGGTCGGCATCTCCGTGAGCCCCGAACCCGCAGCACCCCTCGCCACCGTCGCAATCGTGGCACCCGCCGCAGCCGCCGCCGTCGAACACGTAGCACCCGAGGCTGACCCGGCACCCGCCGACCGGCCCCACACGGCCGCACCCGAACCTTCGACCGGAGAGCCGCCCGCACCCGCACTGTCGGCTGAAGCCGAACCGGCGCCGCCCGAGCCCTCCGCCGAGCCCTTCCGCCTCGTCGAGGAAGACACGGTTCCCACCGACGCGCTCGCGGCCATCGACCCGGTGCCGGCCAGCGAACACGCGCCCGCTGCAGAACCCCCAGCACCGGCGGCGGCCCGCGTCGAATGATCGGACGGTTCAGGCTCGCCTTTGCACTCGCCCGGCGCGAATTGCGGCAGGGCCTCTCGGGCTTCCGCATTTTCCTCGCCTGCCTTGTGCTCGGCGTCGCTTCCATCGCGACCGTTGGCTCTCTCTCGGCCGCCCTGCTCGAGGGCCTGGCCGTCGAAGGCCAGCGCCTGCTCGGCGGCGACATCGAGCTGCGCCTCGTCCAGCGCGAGATGACCGACGAGGAACTGAAATGGCTGCGCGACCAGGGCAAGGTGTCGATGGTCGCGGAATTGCGTGCGATGGCCGTGACGCTCGATGGCAAGGCCCGCGCGAACATCGAACTCAAGGCCGTCGACCGCTTCTATCCGCTCTACGGCGTCGCCGACGTGTCCCCGCGGCAGCCCCTCGCCGAGCTCTTCGCCAACCGTGAGGGCATCTTCGGCGCAGCCGTCGAGCCCCGCCTTCTGAAGAAACTGGGCCTCAGGCAGGGCGACATCGTCAGGATCGGCGACGCGCGCTTCCGCCTGCGGGCGCTCGTGCGCCAGGAGCCCGACCGCATCGCCGGCGGCTTCTCGACCGGCCCGCGCGTGCTGATCTCCGAGTTTGCCCTGCGCGCGACCGGCCTCATCCAGCCCGGCAGCCTGATCAACTTCTCCTACCGCGTGGCACTGCCCGAGGAGATCACCTCCCGCGAGGGCGTCGCGAACTTCCTCACCTTCGTCAAGGACACCTGGCCCGACAAGGACTGGCAGGTCCGTGACCGCTGGAACGCAGCCCTCGGCGTGCGCCGCTTCATCGAGCAGGTCAGCGCCTTCCTCATCCTCATTGGACTGACCGCCCTCGTGGTTGGCGGCGTCGGTGTCGCCAGCGCCGTGAAGGCCTATCTCGACCGCCGCCGCGACGACATCGCGACGCTCAAATGCGTGGGCGCCAGCGGCCGCTTCATCTTCCTGATGTTCCTCGCCGAGGTGATGGCCCTCGCGGTTCTCGGTGTCGGGGCAGGGCTCGTCATCGGCGCAATCCTGCCTGTGGTCGTAGGCCTTCTCCTGTCAGGCTTCCTCCCCTTCCAGGCCGAGTTTGGTGTCTACATGGCCCCGCTCGGCGCCGCGATGGCCTACGGTCTGCTGACCGCGCTCGCCTTCGCGATCTGGCCGCTCGCGCGCGCCAAGGAAATCGCCCCCGCCGTCATGTTCCGCGATCTCATCACCCCCACCCGGCGAAGGCCCGGCTGGCCCTACATCATCGCAACGGGGCTGGCCCTTGCGGCCCTCGTGGCGCTCGCCGTGATGCTGACGCCCAATGTCGAGCTTGCCGCCGGCTTCGCCGTGGGCGCGCTGGCAGCCTTCGTGCTCCTGCGGGCAACCGGCATGGCGCTGATGTGGATCGCACGCAGCATCCCCAGGCCGCGCTTCATGATGGCCCGCCTCGCCCTGTCCAACATCTATCGACCGGGCAACCCGACCTCCTCGATCGTGCTCTCGCTGGGACTGGGGCTGACCCTGCTCGCCGCCATCGCCCTCATCGACGCCAACATCCGGCGCGTGATCACCGAGGAGACGCCCGTCTCCGCGCCGAGCTTTTTCTTCGTCGGCATCCAGTCGGCCCAGGCCGAGAAGTTCCGCACCCTCGTGTCGCGCCAGCAAGGCACGTCCGAGCTGGCCCTCGTACCGATGCTCCGCGGCCGCATCACAAAGGTCAACGGCGTCGACGCAGAAAAGGCCGAGGTCGCGCGCGAAGCGCGCTGGGCGCTGAACGGCGACCGCGGCCTGACCTACGGCGCCACCCCTGACGCACGCGCGCAGATCGTCAAGGGCAAGTGGTGGCCCGCCACCTACAGCGGCCCGCCGCTTGTCTCCTTCGACGCCAACCTCGCCGAGGGCATGGGCCTCGATGTCGGCGACACGCTCAGCGTCAACGTTCTCGGCCGCGAGTTCACCTTCCGCATCGCCAACCTCCGGCGCGTCGATTTCTCCAGCGCCCGCATGAACTTCATCATGATCGTCTCGCCCGGTGTCCTCGAGAAGGCGCCGCACGAGTTCCTCGCGACCATCCATGCCAGGCGCAACGTCGAGGACGATGTCGAGCGCGCGGTCTCGACCGCCTTCCCGAACGTCACCGTCATCCGTGTGCGCGAAGCCCTCGAGACCGCGAGCGAGCTCGTCCGCCAGCTCTCCGGCGGCGTAAGGGCCGCAAGCTTCGTGACCCTGCTGACAGGCCTGCTCGTGCTCGCAGGCGCACTCGCCGCCGGCCACCGCCACCGCCTGTTCGACGCCGTCGTGCTCAAGGTCATGGGCGCGACCAAGATCCAGGTCATGGCGACCTACCTGATGGAGTTCGCGCTTCTCGGCCTTGGCGCAGGCCTCGTCGCCGCCCTGAGCGGAACGCTCGCGGCCTGGGCCGTGGCGGCGTTCGTCATGCAGACAGGATTTGTGCCGTCATTGACCACATTGGCTGTCGTGATAATCGGCGGAACGCTGGCCGCGATGGCCCTTGGAATCGCATCAACATGGACGGCTCTTTCAACACCGGCGGCGCGTACATTGCGAACGGCCTGAGTTTTGTCCGATTCCTTGAATTTCACTTAAGTACACAGCTGAAATCCGTTCGCAATTTTCCGGCTAAGGCCTTGAATCGGAAAGCACTGCGCCTCACATTACACAGGCAATACTTGGCGTCGTCCATGCGCGTACGCCGCACGAAAGGGAGCATCCATGTCCGAATACAATTACCAGGCCCGTCACGCAGCCCCCGCTGGCGTTGAC
>JAGWXR010000105.1 GCA_018969785.1 Alphaproteobacteria bacterium | reverse complement strand
CAACACCCTGGCGCTGCTCGGCGCACTCCAGGCTGCCGCTGAGCAGGGCCAGCGTTTCACGCGCCTCATCGTCTCGGGCATCGAGCATGACAGCGTACTGAGCGCGGCCCGCCGCGCCGCCGAACTGTTCCCGGGCCTGCGCGTGAGCGAGCTTGCCGTCACGCCCGCAGGCGCGATCGACCCCCAGTCGCTTGAGGCTCACCTGCGCGAAGGCAAGGGCAGGGCGCTTGTTTCCGTCATGGCCGTCAACAACGAGACGGGCGTCATCCAGCCGTTGCCGGCAATCGCGGCCACCTGCGCGCAATATGGCGCGCTCCTGCATGCCGACGCCGTCCAGGCCGCCGGCAAGATCCCCGCGCGCCTTGCCGATCTCGGCGCGGACATCATCACCTACAGCGCCCACAAGGTGGGTGGCCCGCAAGGCGCCGGCGCCCTCGTCGCCCGCCCGGGTGTGCGCATCGCACCGCAGATCCACGGCGGGCGCCAGGAGCGCGGCCTCAGGGCTGGCACCGAGCCGACCGCTGCCATCACCGGTTTTGCCGCGGCACTGAACGCCCTGGCGCCGCCGCCACCGTCGCTGCGCGATGAACTCGAGCGGCGCCTGCGCGAAGCCTGCCCCGAAGCCGTCATCGTCGGCAGCAACAGCCCGCGCGTCTCGAACACCACCTGCATTGCCGCACCCGGCGTCACGGCCGAGACGCTCGTGATCGCGCTCGACCTCGACGGCTTCTCGGTCAGCGCCGGATCGGCCTGCTCGTCAGGCCGCGTCGCACGCAGCCACGTACTTGACGCGATGGGCATCGATCCGGATCTTGCGCGCTGCGCCATCCGCATCAGTACCGGCTGGCAGACCACGCAACAGGACATCGAAGCCTTCGCGGGCGCCTGGGGCAAGATCGTGAAGCGGGCCCGTTCCCGCGCAGCCGCATAAGGAAAACAACATGGCTGACCAGGCAACCATCGACACAGTCCAGTCCCAGGCGGGCGAGCGCTACAAGTACGGCTTCGTCACCGACATCGAGAGCGTGAAGGCCCCCAAGGGGCTCAACGCCGACATCGTGCGCTACATCTCGGCCAAGAAGAACGAGCCGGCATGGATGCTCGAATGGCGCCTGCAGTCCTTCGAGCGCTGGCTTGCGATGCGCGAACCGGATTGGGCAAAGCTCAACTACCCGCGCATCGACTACCAGGACGCTTATTATTATTCCGAGCCCAAGGCCAAGCCGAAGCTCGAGAGCCTCGACGAGGTCGACCCCAAGCTGCTCGAGACCTACAAGAAGCTCGGCATTCCGCTGACCGAGCAGAAGCTGCTCGCCGGCGTGGCCGTCGACGCCGTCTTCGACAGCGTGTCGGTCGCGACCACCTTCAAGGGCAAGCTCGCCGAGGCCGGCGTCATCTTCTGCCCCATATCGGAGGCATTGCAGAAGCACCCCGACCTCGTGCGCAAGTACCTGGGCACCGTCGTGCCGAACACAGACAATTTCTTCGCGACCCTGAACTCGGCCGTGTTCAGCGACGGCTCGTTCGTCTACGTGCCGCCGGGCGTGCGCTGTCCGATGGAACTGTCGACCTATTTCCGCATCAACGAGGCCCAGACCGGCCAGTTCGAGCGCACGCTCATCATCGCCGACAAGGGCTCCTACGTCTCTTACCTTGAAGGCTGCACCGCGCCGATGCGCGACGAGAACCAGCTCCACGCAGCCGTCGTCGAGCTCGTCGCCCTCGAGGACGCCGAGATCAAGTACTCGACCGTACAGAACTGGTACCCCGGCGACGAGAACGGCAAGGGCGGGATCTTCAACTTCGTCACCAAGCGGGGCGACTGCCGCGGCGCGCGCTCGCGCATCAGCTGGACGCAGGTCGAGACCGGTTCGGCGATCACATGGAAGTACCCAAGCTGCATCCTGCGCGGCGACCACTCGGTGGGCGAGTTCTACTCGATCGCCATCGCCAACAACTTCCAGCAGGCCGACACCGGCACCAAGATGGTCCATCTCGGCCGCAACACCTCCTCGCGCATCATCTCCAAGGGGATCAGCGCCGGGCGCGCCCAGAACACCTATCGCGGGCTCGTCAGCGCGCATGCGCGCGCCGAGAACGCGCGCAACTACACGCAATGCGACTCGCTCCTCATCGGCAACCGCTGCGGCGCCCACACGGTCCCCTATGTCGAGGCACGCAACCCCACCGTCCAGTTCGAGCACGAGGCCACCACCTCGAAGATCAGCGACGACCAGCTCTTCTACTGCCTGTCGCGCGGGATCCCGGCCGAGGAAGCCGTGACGCTCATCGTCAACGGCTTCTGCCGCGAGGTGCTCCAGCACCTGCCGATGGAGTTCGCCGTCGAGGCGCAGAAACTCATCGGCGTCAGCCTCGAGGGAAGTGTGGGATGACCCACCACGACGGCGACACGCGCATCTACATCAACTGGCGCCGGCTCAGGCCCGTCACGCTGCGGGGCTGGCTGTCCGTGCTGGCCTCCATCGTGCTGGCTGTTTGCGTGATCGTGCTCGTGGCCGCGATCGCCTCGACACTGCTCGTGGTGGCCCTCGTGGCAGCCCTGCTGTCCGGCGCCTGGTGGGCCGTGCAGCGCCTCTTCCGGGGACGCGACCGCGCCCCCGTCCCCTACAGGAACGACGATGATGCTTGATATCAGGGACCTTCACGCAAACGCCGGCAACAAGGCGATCCTCAAGGGCCTGACGCTCTCCATCGCGCCGGGCCAGGTCCACGCGATCATGGGCCCGAACGGCTCGGGCAAGTCGACGCTCTCCCATGTGCTGGCCGGCAAGCCCGGCTACGAAGTCACGGGAGGCACGGTGACCTGGCAGGGCAGGGACTTGCTGTCCATGCCCGCCGAGGAACGCGCCGCCGCCGGGATTTTCCTGGCCATGCAGTACCCGGTCGAGATCCCGGGCGTGACCACGATCAACTTCCTGCGCGCCGCGGTGAACGCTCAGGCAAGGCTTCGTGGCGAGAAGGAACCCGACGCCGTCACCTTCCTGCGCCGCGTGAAGGAAGAACGCGAGAAGCTCAACATGAGCGACGAGATGGTCAAGCGACCCGTCAATGTCGGTTTCTCAGGCGGCGAGAAGAAGCGAAACGAGGTCCTGCAGATGGCCATCCTGAAGCCAGCACTCGCAATCCTCGACGAGACGGATTCGGGCCTCGACATTGACGCGCTCAAGGTCGTCGCCGGCGGCATCAACGCGCTGCGCGCGCCCGACCGCAGTTTCCTGATGATCACCCATTACCAGCGCCTGCTCGACTATATCGCGCCCGATTTCGTGCACGTGCTGGCTGCGGGCCGCATCGTCACCTCGGGCGGACCCGAGCTGGCACGCCGCCTCGAGGCCGAAGGCTATGACGGCATCGTGAAGGTCGCCTGATGTCCGCACGCCCCGCAACACCATCCGCGGCACGCCAGGCCTTCGGGAACGGCCTCGACCATGCCTGGTCGCAGGCCGCAGCCAGCCTCCCCGGCGGCGACTGGATGCGCCAGATCCGGGCGGACGCGCTGGCGCGCGTCGTGCGCAGCGGACTGCCGGGCCGCCGTGACGAAGCCTGGAAATATGCCGACCTCGCCAACATGCGCACCATGGCGCTGCCGCTGGCAGAGGCCGTCCGCGTCCCCGTAGAGGCAAAGGCCGCCGTGTCGGCCGACGCGCATCATGTCAGCATTGCAAATGGACGTGTCACACAAATCCCGGTGCCCGATTCACTCCCGGACGGGTTCGAGGTCTTGCGCCTGGCCGACACGCTCGATGTCCCCTCGCTCTGGCTGCGCCCCTTCCTCGAACCCTCGGGCAGCGTGGTCGACAACCTGAACCTTGCCTTCGCAACCGACGGCGTTCTGGTGCGCGTGGGCCGTGGCATGACGGTCGCAAGCCCGCTCGTGGTGCACAACAGCGCAAGCCTCTCGGGGACCATGTCGCATGACCGCTCGGCGATCGTGCTCGAGGAAGATGCCCGCCTGACCCTGATCGAGATCACCGGAGCGGATGCGACGCGCGATGCGCTCGCCACCAGCCGCCTGGCGATCAACCTTGGACGTGGCGCAAGCCTCGTGCACATCCGCCTGTCGTCCGGAACACAAGGTGCCGCCCTCGTCCAGGATGGCAGCGTCGAGCTTGCCGCCGGTGCCCGTTACGGGCATGTGGCGCTTTCACGCGGTGCGGGCCTCCTGCGCCAGCAGGCAAATGTGCGGCTCGCCGGCGAAGGCGCGCAATGCGATATCGCCTGTGCCTATGCAGCGCCCGGCGGTCATCAGGTCGATCTCTCGATCACGCTGCATCACGCGGCGCCGCGCACGACAAGCCGCCTGCTGGCCAAGGGTATTGCCGCCCGCAAGGGCCGCGGGGTCGTGCAGGGAAGGGTCGTCGTGGACGAAGCCGCCCAGGGCACCGACAGCCACCAGATGGCGCGCGGCCTGCTGCTCGCGGAGGGCGCCGAGATCTTTCACAAGCCCGAACTTGAAATCTATGCCGATGATGTGAAATGCGGCCATGGGGCAACGATCGCCTCGCTCGACCCGACGCAGATGTTCTACCTGCAGTCACGCGGCATTCCGGCGACTGAGGCGCGCGACATGCTGCTTGAAGCCTTCGTGCAGCAGGTCACGGACCACGCGCCGGACGCGTTGCGCGAGGACCTCATGGCGTGGGCCACGCGGCACCTGCTTCAAAAGGAGGGACACGCATGAAAGCCTCGACCGCCGCCGTCCCCACGCGCCGCCCCTTCGACGTGGCCGCCGTCCGCGCCGACTTCCCCATCCTTTCGCGCACGGTCAACGGCAAGCCGCTCGTCTATTTCGACAATGCCGCCTCGGCCCAGAAGCCGGCCTTCGTCCTCGACCGTGTCAGGGAGTTCGCCGAGACCTCGAACGCCAATGTGCATCGCGGCCTCCACACGCTCTCGACCCTCGCAACCGACGCCTACGAGGCCGCGCGCCATGCGGTGGCCCGTTTCCTCAATGCGCCCGATCCCTCGCAGGTGATCTTCACCGCCGGCGGGACCGATGCCTTCAACCTCGTGGCCAATGCGCTGGGCCAGTCCATCCGGCCGGGCGACGAGATCGTGCTCTCCGAGATGGAGCACCATTCGAACATCGTCCCCTGGCACTTCCTGCGCGAGCGCCATGGCGCGGTCCTGAAATGGGCGCCGGTCCGTGACGACGGGACCCTCGATCTTGACGCCTTCGAGCGCCTGCTGACCCCGAAGGTCAGGCTTGTCACCCTGACGCACATGTCCAACGTCCTGGGCACCGTGACGCCCGCGCGCGAGATCGTTCGCATGGCCCATGACAGGGGCATCCCGGTTCTTCTCGATGGCTGCCAGGCGTCGGTTCATGCGCCCGTCGATGTTGCCGACCTGGGTTGCGATTTCTACGTCGCCACCGGCCACAAGCTCTACGGTCCCACGGGCATCGGCGTCCTCTACATGTCTGCACGCTGGGCCGAAGCGCTGCCACCCTTCAGGGGCGGCGGCGAGATGATCGACGAGGTGCATCGCGACCGCGTGACCTACGGCAAGTCACCCCAGCGCTTCGAGGCTGGCACGCCGCCCATCATGCAGGCCGTGGGCCTTGGCGCGGCGATCGAGTACCTGAACAGCTTCAACCGCATGGACCTCGTCAGGCACGAGGAAGCGCTGCTCCGGCACGCGATGGACCGGCTGGCGGGCCTGAACTGGATCACCGTCCAGGGAACGGCCCCCGGCAAGGGGGCCATCATCTCGTTCACGATGGAAGGCGCGCATGCGCACGACGTGGCGACCCTTCTCGACCAGCAGGGCATCGCCGTGCGCGCCGGACATCACTGCGCGCAGCCGCTGATGGAGCGCTTCAGCCTGCCGGCCACCGCGCGCGCCTCGTTTGCCTTCTACAACACGCACGAGGAAGTCGACCACTTTATCGCAGCCCTCGTCAGGACCAGGAGCATCTTCGCATGAGCGACGGCGCCTCCCGCCAGCTGGAAATGAACCTTGATGCGCCCGCAGCCGACGAGGCCAGCGTCGATCCGTTCACGCAGGAACTGATCGGCCAGCTCAAGACCGTATTCGACCCGGAGATCCCGGTCGACATCTACGAGCTTGGCCTCATCTACAAGATCGATGTCGCGGACAACAGGGATGTGTCGATCGACATGACGCTGACGGCACCCGCATGCCCGGTGGCCGGCGAAATGCCGGGCTGGGTAAAGGAAGCCGTGGCCCGTGTCCCGGGCGTGGGTGAGGTCACGGTCAACATGGTGTTCGATCCGCCATGGACACCTGAACGCATGTCAGAGGCCGCACGCCTCGAACTGAACATGTTCTGAAGGGCAGGGCAGACGTCATGAGCGAGACCAGGGAAACAAGGCCCGCGCGACGCGAGCGCCCGAAGGCGCTGCGCCTGACCACGGCTGCGGCCGAACAGATCCGCAGCGCCATGGAAAAGTCCGAAAAGCCCGTCGTCGGCATCCGCATCGGTCTCAAGAACGCAGGCTGTGCCGGCATGAGCTACACGATGGACTATGCCGAGCAGCAGAACCCGCTCGACGAGGTTGTGGAGGACCAGGGCGTGCGCATCCTCATCGATCCCAAGGCGATCCTGTTCCTGATCGGGACCGAGATGGATTTCGTGCGCGATCGCATGCAGGCGCGCTTCGTCTTCAACAATCCCAACCAGACAAGTGCCTGCGGCTGCGGTGAATCCGTCGCCCTGAAGAAGGCGGTCGAATAGCAAGGTTCCGGCATTCGCCTCTCAGGCGAACACAAGCTGCCGAAGTCGCGGCGCGGGCGTGTTACCGGCACGTCGCCTAACCTCAACGATGAAGCGCGCAAGCCGTCTTCTTCCACAGCGCGAAACAGGCCCGCGCAACTGTCGCTGCTTAAACACATCAAGAGGCAAATGGCGCGACGTGACAAACGCGCCAACTGATTCGCCCGTCCCATTCTGTTAGATACGTCTCGGTTTTCTTCTTGGGGGCTTCCATGGAATTTCTGAACGCAATTAACGAGCTGTCGACGGCGCAACTCGAGTTCTTCGCTATCGCGACCGTGCTGGTGATGATCGTCTTTTCCGGAGGCTTCCTCCTCGGCCGTGCCACGCGCAGCCGCGACGTGAAGGTGCCGATGGAAGTCATTCACGCGCTGGCCTCGGCGCGCTACGCGCCGCACATGGACGTGCGTGGCGCCAGCAACGACAGCAAGGAAGACAAGATCGAGGACGAGATCGAGCACCTGCTCGACCACGTCGAGCATCACGAGAAGGACTTCAACCACGCCAAGGCGCACGTCCTCCACGAACTCGACCGCATCATCCACGACTACGGCTCAACGCCGGACCTCGCCGAGCTTCACAAGAAGGTCGAAGCCTCGCACAACATCCCCGAGATCGTTGCGGCGCTGAAGTGGTACATCAACCGTCACCACCACTAATGCCTCGGCGCCGGATCTGATCCGGCGCGCGGGAGGTGGAAACACCAGGCGGCGGCCCTCGAGGCCGCCGCTTTTTTGTTGTCGGTTACTTCGCGCAGCCCGTTACTTCGCGCAGCCCGTTACTTCGCGCAGCCCGTTACTTCGCGCAG
>JAGWXR010000104.1 GCA_018969785.1 Alphaproteobacteria bacterium | reverse complement strand
TAGATCGCAGCAAGCCATGGCCTCAGCCTGTCGAGAAGCCGCGGCGGATACTGCACCTGCCAGGCCGCCTGCGAAACCCTGTCATGCGCCTCTGTTCCGATGAGGTCGCGCAGCGAGCGTCCGCCGTCGAGGCGCCCGTGGCGCTCGACGAAGCGGGCCATGGCGTCATTGGCATCGCTGATCGGCGCCTCGAAGACGAAGACGGAGGATGCCGCGACCGCCGCCTTGATCTCCGGCGTCTGCCATTGGGTTTCGGGAGGCAACAGGTGGATGGATCCCAGGAGATAGATGCGCCCCGCACCCTCCTCCACCATCCAGAGAGCGGGCTGGGCAGACCGCGGGATATCCTGCGCCAGCGCGTGGCTCGCAAGAAAGGCAAACGCAACAAAGCCAGACACAAGCCGCAACAGCAGGCTGCCCATGCTCAGGAATCCTCGCCGAACCTCGCCTCGATGAGCGCCTGCAGCGCGTCGAGCGCTTCACGGGCCTGTGGCCCTTCTGCTGACAGCCCAAGCTCCGACCCGATCCCGGCACCCAGCATCATGAGACCCATGATCGAGGTTCCGGTGACGTGGTGGCCATCCTTGTGCACGGTGACCTGGGCATCGAAGCGCCCAGCCGTCTGGACGAATTTCGCAGACGCCCTTGCGTGCAAGCCTTTCGCATTCACGATCCGGACATTCCGGATCCCGGACGCCGGCGTATCAGCCACCTGTCAGTTCCTTCGATGCAACCCGGATGTATTTGCGTCCGGCATCCTGCGCTTTCTCGACCGCCTCCATGAGCTTTGACGCGGGGCGAACCGAGGCAAGCTTGATCAGCATCGGAAGGTTGACCCCGGCGATCACTTCTATCCGGCCATTCTCCATGGCGGAGATGGCAAGGTTGGACGGCGTTCCGCCGAACATGTCGGTCAGCAGGATCACGCCGCTGCCGCTGTCGACGGAGCGGATCGCCGCGAGGATTTCCTCCCGGCGGGTTTCCATGTTGTCCTGCGGTCCGATGCAGACAGTCAAGAAGTCGGCCTGCGGCCCGACAACATGTTCGGTCGCAGCCTTCAGTTCGTCGGCAAGGCGGCCATGCGTGACAAGAACGACGCCAATCATGAATGCAATGACACTCCAGCACCTGCATCGGCGCAACCCGCTGCCTGCCCTCCGGCAGGCGACCTTAATAGTCTGCTTCGCGCCCCCGCTCAACGACCGAACGCGTCGGCCAGTCAGTCAGCCTGCACGCCACCATGGAACAAACCCGCAAGGCATATCCTCACTTTTGCGGGCGCAGATGCTTCCTCGGCCCGCAGCAGAAGCAGGGGAAGGCGTGGCAGTCCGGCACCGGGGGGCTCCCACGAGGCGGGCGCTGGAAGGCGCTCGGGCACGGCGCTGACAAGCTGCACCACAATCCTGAGCACGGTAGAGAGTTTCCGCGGCGCCCGAAGAATGCCGCAGCCCCTGGCCTCGATTAGTCCTGCGATGCTCTCCGGTCCGCGCGCAAGAACCTGCCCATGACGCGCCTCGAGCGCCACCTGGTCATCGGCCACGAGAAAGGCGCCGTCGGCCACAAGTCGAAGTGCGAGGTCGCTCTTGCCCGCACCGGACGGCCCGAGGATCAGGACCCCGGCGCCGGCGATATCAACACAGCTCGCGTGTACAAGCACGTCAGCCTGCTCCCTCGCCCGCCAGCGGCAGCTCGACCGTGAACCGCGAGCCCGTCGAACGACCCTCGCCATCGAGGACATTGGCCGCGTGGATCCGGCCGCCATGCACGTCGATGATCTGGCGCGAGATCGAGAGCCCGAGCCCTGAATTCTTGCCGAAGCCATGCGCCAGCGGCCGCGACGTGTAGAAGCGCCGGAAGATGACCTCGAGGTTCTCCTCTGGTATGCCGGGCCCCTCGTCCTCGATCGTGACCACCGCCCAGCCATCCCGCCGCCGCATGGCGATGCGGATCTCGCCGCCCGCGGGGCTGAACGACAGCGCGTTCTCGATGATGTTGCGGAAGACTTGTGCCAGCGGTCCCTCAAGTCCCCTCACCTTGGGCGACGGTGTGGCAAGGTCAAGCCGGATGCGCGGCGCACCCTGGACGTCCGGGTCATCGAACATGTCGGCGACCGCCGAAACAAGCCCCCCGAGATCAACGGTGTGCGCCTTCGCCCGCGACAGCTCGGCATCCAGCCGCGAGGCATCCGAGATATCGCTGATCAGCCGGTTGAGGCGCGCGACGTCATCCCGGATGACACCCATCAGCTTCTGACGCTTCTCGTCATCTGCTGTCCGCCGCAAGGTCTCGATCGCGCTCGCAACCGACGTCAGCGGGTTCTTGATCTCATGGGCAACATCAGCGGCAAACTGCTCGATCGCATCCATGCGGGCATGCAACGCCGAGGTCATGGCGCGCAGCGAAACCGACAGGTCACCGATCTCGTCACGCCGCCAGGCAAGGTTGGGAATGGCATCAAGCGCCCGCCCACCACTGCGCACGACTTCGGCACCATGCGAGAGCCTGCGGATCGGTCCCGTGACGTGCCACAGCAACAGGAGCGAGGCGGCGAAGATCACGCCGAAACCAACGACGGCACCGGCGACCAGCTGCGCCGCCTCGCTCGCCAGCGCATCGTCGATGTCACCGGCCTCGGTGGAAAGCATGAACACGCCCATCACGTAGCGCAGCCGGCGGATCGGGACAGCCACCGACAGGATCAGCTTGCCATCCTTGTTGATCCGCTCCGCGCTGGCGAAATCTGCCGAACGCATCACCGCGCGAACTTCAGCAAAGCTCTCGCCGGGGATGAAAAGCTCCTCGAGGTTCGGGGACGGAAGGTCCTTGCCGGGACGCAGCCGCACGATCCCCTGCCGGATGGTTCGCTCGATCTGCTCACGCACATCGACCTGTCCCGGCGCAGGCAACTCCCGCGTCAGGACCTGGTTGCGCATCAGGATGAAGCGCGAATCATGGAGCAGGCCACCTTCGGGGCTGTAGATGCGCGCACGCATGCCGGTCGGCTTCAGCAGCCAGTTCAGCAGCGCGGTCGTCTTGAGGTTATCAAGTTCGGTGGCATCCTCGGCGTTGACTTCGCCCTTGGCACCATAGCGGGCAATGGCGTCGGCCATGACTTCAGCCTGCGCCTTGAGCGCCCGGAACCGTTCGTCGACAAGCGAGACGCGTACTTCCTGCAGCCAGAAGATCCCGACGAGGAAGACAACAAGCGCTATGATGTTGAAGCCGATGACCTTGAGCGTGAGCAGCGAAAGCCGTCGCTGCCGCGGCCGGAAGGCAAGCCCCTTCGCACGCACACGCGGCGGAAATAACCACATGGCAAGGCGCGCAGCCCACCCGCCCGCCCGGGGCGGACCGGAGCCATCAGCCGGAGCAGGACTTGCAGGGGCCCCCGTGTCGCTCAAACTTCGACGTACTTGTAGCCGACGCCATAGAGCGTCTGGATGGAATCGAAGGAATCGTCCACCTGCTTGAACTTCTTGCGCAACCGCTTGATATGGCTGTCGATCGTCCGGTCATCGACATAGACCTGGTCATCATAGGCCGTGTCCATCAGGTTATCGCGGCTCTTCACGATGCCAGGACGCTGCGCAAGCGACTGCAGGATCAGGAATTCGGTGACCGTGAGCTGCACGTCCTTGCCATCCCATGTGCAGGAGTGACGCTGCTGGTCCAGCACCAGCTTTCCGCGGACCATCACCTCGCGCGGGCCGCCAGCTCCCGGGGGCGCGCTGCGGGCCTCGGCGCGCCGCAGCACCGCGCGCACACGCTGCAGGAGGGTGCGCTGGGAAAACGGCTTGGTGATGTAGTCGTCTGCCCCCAGGCTCAGGCCCACGACCTCATCGATCTCGTCGTCCTTCGATGTCAGGAAAATGACGGGAAGGTCGCTCGACTGGCGCAGGCGCTTGAGCACCTCGTGGCCATCCATGCGCGGCATCTTGATGTCGAGGATCGCAAGCGAGGGCGGTGTCGCCTGCAGGGCCGACAGCGCCGTTACCCCGTCCGAATAGGTACGGACGTGGAACCCCTCCTGCTCCAGCGCCATCGACAGCGAGGAGAGGATGTTGCGGTCATCGTCGACGAGAGCAATAGTGGTCATGTGAGGCTTGGTCCCTGATCCGGACAGATTCTGGTGTCGCAGGCCAGTATAGGCACACCACCCGTCCATAACCATTGTCGGGGACAAGGGTTACTGGCCCCACCCCCTTGGTTCCGTAACAGCAGGCAACCCCGTCGGCGAGGCAGGGCGACTCTGCGCCGGCTCCATGTCACCCGATTTATTGGGATATTTGGGCCAATTTGCGGCCGCAGGCTGGCAGGAAAGGTCCGTTGATATTGCGTCCGATGGGCCCGGCCCCTATGTTAGCGCCCCGAATTGAAAACCTGAGATTTCTGCCAATTCGCCCCTGCACCGGGCGACCCGGAGACCACGACCAATGCACCCGACCGCCCACCCGCAGAACGCCATCGACAGCGCCGGCCTCTCGAACCTCAAGCGCGTTCACTGGAACCTGCCGCTCGCCAGCCTGGTCCAGGAGGCCGTCGAGCGCCGCGAGGGCCTGCTCGCCAAGGACGGTCCGCTGGTCGTCAAGACCGGCATCCACACCGGCCGTTCGGCAGGCGACAAGTTCGTGGTCCGCGAGGCTTCGGTCGAAAAGCACATCTGGTGGGACAACAACAAGTCCATGACGCCCGCGCATTTCGATGCGCTCCTCGCGTCATTCCGGGCCTATGCACAGGGTCGTGAGCTTTTTGTGCAGGATCTCTTCGGCGGTGCCGACAAGGTGCACCGGCTGCCCGTCCGGGTCGTGACGGAGTTTGCATGGCACTCGCTGTTCATCCAGCACCTGCTGATCGAGCCTGAGGCAGGTGAACGCCTGACCTTCGACCCGCAATTCACGATCATCGACTTCCCGGGCTTCCAGGCTGATCCCGCCATCCATGGCACGGCCTCGGGGACCGTGATCGCAGTCTCCTTCGAGAAGAAGCTGGTGCTGATCGGCGGCACGTCCTACGCGGGCGAGATGAAGAAGTCGGTCTTCACGATCCTGAACTACCTGCTCCCGCCAAAGAACGTCATGCCGATGCACTGCTCGGTCAATGTCGGCAAGTCCAAGGAAAGCGCGATCTTCTTCGGCCTGTCAGGCACGGGCAAGACAACCCTTTCGGCAGATCCGCATCGCACGCTGATCGGCGACGACGAACACGGGTGGTCCGAGCATGGCGTCTTCAATTTCGAAGGCGGCTGCTACGCCAAGATGATCCGCCTCTCGCCGGAGGCCGAGCCCGAAATCTACGCCACCACCAAGCGCTTCGGCACGGTACTCGAGAACGTGGTGATCGACGAACGCTCGCGCGAACTCGATCTGAATGACGCGTCCCTCGCCGAGAATTCGCGCGGCGCCTACCCCATCAGCTATATTCCCAACGCCAGCACGACCGGCGTTGCCGGCCAGCCGTCGAACATCGTGATGCTCACGGCCGATGCCTTTGGCGTGCTTCCTCCGATCGCCAAGCTCACGCCAAGCCAGGCGATGTACCACTTCCTCTCGGGCTTCACGGCGAAGGTGGCCGGCACGGAAAAGGGCCTTGGCAAGGAGCCCCAGCCCACCTTCTCGACCTGTTTCGGCGCCCCCTTCATGCCGCGTCACCCGACCGAGTACGGCAACCTCCTGCGCGACCTGATCGCCAGGCACAAGGTGGATTGCTGGCTGGTCAACACGGGCTGGACGGGCGGTGCGTTCGGCACCGGCTCGCGCATGCCCATCAAGGTCACGCGCGCCCTGCTCTCTGCTGCCCTCGACGGGACGCTCAAGACCGTCGAGATGCGCAAGGATCAGCACTTCGGCTTCGAGGTGCCGGTCGAAGTCCCCGGCGTCGATACGAGGATTCTGAACCCGCGCGAGACGTGGGCCGACAAGGCCGCCTATGACAAGCAGGCCATCAAGCTCGTGCAGATGTTCCGCGACAACTTCCGCAAGTTTGAGGCCCATGTCGGCGCCGACGTGAAGGCCGCGGCACCCAAGCTGGCCGAAGCCGCGGAGTAAGCGGCGCAGGCAACAGGGCCTGAATGACGGGACGCAAAGGACGCCCTAGTGCGCCTCGTCCCAGTTCAGGCCCGCCTTTGCATCGACGACCAGCGGCACGCTGAGCTTCAGCACAGGCTCGGCGGCACCCTCCATGACCTTTCGCACCACGCGGCAGGTGTTCTCGACCTCCGCGTCAGGCACCTCGAAGACCAGCTCGTCATGAACCTGCAGCAGCATCCGCGCCCCGAGCCCCGCATCGCGCAGGGCAGAAGGCATGCGGATCATGGCACGGCGGATGATGTCCGCCGCCGATCCCTGGATCGGCGCGTTGATCGCAGCACGCTCGACAAACGCCCGCATCGAGGGATTCGAGGAACCGATGTCCGGCAGGTTGATCTTCCGCCCGAAGATCGTGCTTACATGCTTTCGCGCATGCGCCTCCTGCTTCGTCCGGTCCATGTAGGCACGGATGCCGGGGAAACGCTCGAAATAGGTCTTGATGTAGGCATTGGCCTCCTCGCGCGGGATGCCAAGCTGGTTGGCAAGGCCAAATCCAGATATCCCGTAGATGATGCCGAAATTGATCGCTTTCGCGCGGCTGCGGACGGCAGCAGGCATCCCCTTGATCGGGACATTGAACATTTCCGACGCCGTCATCGCATGGATGTCGACGCCCTCGGCAAAGGCCTTCTTGAGGGCGGGGATGTCGGCAATGTGCGCCAGCAGCCGCAGCTCCACCTGGCTGTAGTCGGCACTGACGAGCTTCATGCCCTTCGGCGCGACAAAGGCGGTGCGGATCTCGCGCCCCTCATCCGTCCGGATCGGGATGTTCTGCAGGTTAGGCTCGTTTGACGACAGGCGCCCTGTCGATGTTGCCGCCATCGAATAGGACGTGTGGATGCGCCCCGTACGCGCATTGATGAAGGTCGGCAGCGCGTCGGTATAGGTGCTCTTCAGCTTCGACATCTGCCGCCAGTCAATGATCCGGCGCGGCAGGTCATGCCCCTGGGCTGCAAGCTCCTCCAGCGCATCGGCATCGGTCGACCACTGACCGGTCTTGGTCTTCTTGCCACCCGGCAGGCTCAGCTTGCCAAAGAGGATTTCGCCAAGCTGCTTGGGGGAACCCAGGTTGAAGCGCTCGCCGGCAAGCTTGTGGATCTCCTCCTCGAGCACGACCATGCGCTGGGCAAACCGGTGTGAAAGCCGTGCCAGCACATCCCGGTCGACCAGGACACCAGCCTGCTCCATGTCCGCAAGCACCTCGACAAGTGGCCGCTCGAGCGTCTCATAGACACGCGTCATCTGCTCCGCGGCAAGCCGCGGCTTGAGCAGCCCATGCAGGCGCAGCGTCACATCGGCATCCTCCGCCGAATAGGCAGTGGCCTCGGCAACGGGCACCTGGTCGAACGTCACCTGCCCCTTCCCCTTGCCGGCAACATCGGTGAACGCGATGGGCTTGTGCTGCAGGAACAGCACCGAAAGCTCGTCCATGCCGTGCTTGTGCAGGCCTTCATCGAGCACATATGACATGAGCATCGTGTCGTCGAAGGGATGGATGCGGATCCCGTATCGAAGC
>JAGWXR010000103.1 GCA_018969785.1 Alphaproteobacteria bacterium | reverse complement strand
CGCGATCTTGAACTTGCGCGGCAGGAACGAGAACTCCGGATGGAAGGTCGACCACTGGCGGATGATCTCCGACCAGATGCGTGGATCCTCCACCTCGTCGGCCGCCGCACCCGCGAACTGGTCCGACGTCACGTTCCGGATGCAGTTGCCGCTGGTCTGGATCGCATGCATCTCCACCGACGCCAGCTCGCGCAGGATCTCGGGCACGTCGGCGAGCTTTGGCCAGTTGTACTGCAGGTTCTGGCGCGTCGTGAAATGCCCATAGCCCTTGTCGAAGCGCCGCGCGATGTCGGCAAGCTTGTGCAGCTGGCGCGAGGACAGCGTTCCATAGGGAATGGCGACCCGCAGCATGTAGGCATGCAGCTGCAGGTAAAGACCGTTCATCAGCCGAAGCGGTTTGAACTCTTCCTCGGTCAACTCGCCCGAGAGCCGGCGCGCCACCTGGCCTTCAAACTGCGCGACGCGTTCGTCGACGGCACGCTGGTCGAATTCGTCATAGCGATACATCAGGCTGCCGCCTGCTTGCCGAGGTCGCGCCGCACCGTAGGCCCGGCAGCGCGAATGACCTCGCGCTGCTTGACGGGCTTCAGACGGTCACCGGCCTGTGTCACCTCGAACAGATAAGCATGGACGATCACGAGCCGCCGCTCGGCCTCGGCACCCACGGCAAGCGCTGCCTCCGCGTCGGCCTTGCTGTCGAACACGCGTGCTGCATCCAGCGTCTCGACCCACGCGCCGTTGGACGCGAGATAGACGACCTCGCCATCGATCAGCCTGTTCGCCGTGAGGACCTGGAGCATGGGTTCTTCCTTTCAGGGAAAGATGGCCCACCCTGCATAAAAAGTCAATTTGGCTTGTGAATTAAATTATAATACGCGAAATGAAGTGTTATTCTCGTTTCGTGGCACTTTCGTGCCATTTCCGGAGCATCAGCCACTCCAGCAGCGACAGTCCCCAGAAGATCGCGATGCCAATCACCGACAGGATCAGGAGGGCCGCGAAGGCCTTCTCGGTCTCGAGCCGGTTGCCCGCCTCGGCGATGCGCCAGGCAAGTCCTGTCGACGTTCCCGAGCCGGCGGCGAACTCGGCCACCACCGCGCCGATCAGCGCAAGCCCGCCCGACACCTTCATCCCGCCCAGGATATAGGGCAGGGCGGCTGGCAACTGCAGGCGGGTCAACCTTTGCCAGCGCGACGCGCCATAGAGGTCGAAGAGTTCGTGCAGTTGCCGGTCCACCGACTTCAGTCCCAGCGTGGTGTTCGCCAGGATCGGAAAGAACGCCACGATGATGGCAAGGATCAGGACCGCCCGCTCGGCATTGTCGAGCCCGACCCAGATCAGGATCAAGGGCGCGATCGCAACAATGGGCGTGACCTGCAGCGTGATCGCGTAAGGATAGAGCGCCCGCTCGATCGTCCGGCTCTGCGAGAACAGGATCGCAAGCGCAAGGCCAAGCCCGAGCGCAATGGCAAAGGCCTGCAGCGTGATGCGCAACGTCACCCATGCCGAGGCGGCAAGCGATCCCGCGTTGTCATGCAGCGCGACAGCAATCGCCGAAGGTGCAGGCAGGATGAACTTCGAGATATCGAAGGCCGCAACGGCCCACTCCCATGCACCCAGCACAAGAAGCGCCACAAGGGCAGGAAGGCCAAGGCTCGCGATGCGTTCCAGCTTCACGGTGAGGTCGATCCCTGTTCTGCGCCACGTCCGACAAGCACCTCGCGCACGGCACGGCAGCGCTCGCCATAGGTCTGCGAGAGCCGGAACTCCGGCGTCCGGTCCTGTGGCGCGGGCATGGCGATGTCCGCCACGACGCGGCCGGGCCGCGCGCTCATCACGACCACGCGCGACGACAGGTAGACGCTCTCATAGATCGAATGCGTGACGAACACGACCGTCAGCCCGCGCGACGCCCAGAGCGACCGCAACTCGTCATTCAGCCGCTCGCGCGTCAGCTCGTCGAGCGCGGCAAAGGGCTCGTCCATGAGAAGCAGTTCGGCATCGGCCGCCAGCGCCCGCGCGATCGAGACGCGCATGCGCATGCCCCCGGACAATTCGCGCGGATAGGCGCCCGCAAAGCCCGACAGGCCCACCAGCGCCAGCGCCTGCGCAACCTTGTCATCCGCATCCGCGGGCAGACCCTTGAGCTCGAGCGGCAGGCGCACGTTGCGCGCGACACTCGCCCACGGCATGAGCGCCGCATCCTGGAACACGAACCCCGTCCGCGGCTGCGCGCCGTCCCATGCCAGCGTTCCCGCCGACGGCTTGGTCAGGCCCGCAATCAGGCGCAGCGCCGTGCTCTTCCCGCATCCAGAAGGGCCGACAAGCGACAGGAACTCGCCGCGCGCAAGCCCGAACGAAACCCCGGAGAGCGCATCGACCCCGCTGGCAAAGGACTTGCTGACAGACTGGAACGAGAGCAAGGGTGCAGGCCGCTTCAGGTCTTGCCGGGCTTCGGCTTGGCGACCGGCGCCTTGTCGCCCGCCGGCGACACAACCCCGCTGCGCCCCTTGTTCACGAAGCGCGTGTCGAAGGCCTTGCGATAGTCGAGCTTCGCGTCGAACACCTTGTTCGCCGACATGATGTCGAAGAATTCCTTCAGCCGCGCGTCGGTCATCGCGCCGATCCCCAGCTTCGCCGCATCGCCGCCCTCGACCATGCCGCGATCGCGCATCTGCCGGATGGCCTGCGCGATGATGGCGTCCGTCATGTCGGGATTGTCCTTCCGGATGAGCGCATTGGCCTTGCTGGCATCACCGTTCAGGTAGCTCTTCCAGCCGTCGATGCTCGCCTCGACGAAGGCCTGCACGACCTTCGGGCGCTCGCGCACATCCTTCCCGCGCGCCAGGATGAAGTTCGCATAGCCCGGATACCCATAGTCCGCGAGCAGGAACACCTGCGGCTTGATCTTGCCCTCGGTCTCGATCGTGTAGGGCTCGGACGTCACATAGCCTTGCTGGATCGCCTTCTTGTCCGCAAGGAACGGGGCAAGGTTGAACGTGTACTTGCGGATCTGGCGATCCTCGAACCCGTAGCGAGACCGCGTCCACGTCCACCACGTCGAGACCGTCGCATCCGAGATCATCACCGGCTTGCCCTTGATGTCAGCGATCGTCTTGATGTCAGCCCGGGGATGCGTGATCAGCACCTGCGGGTCCTTCTGGAAGATCGCCGCCACCGCAACCGCGTCGGCCCCGGCGGCCGCCAGGTTCAGCGGCTGGAAATGGTTCGATCCCATCGCAAACTCGACCGCACCCGCCGCGATCAGCTGCGGCGTGTTCACCGACGGGCCCCCCTGCCTGATGGTCACATCAAGCCCGGCCTTTGCGTAGGTCCCCTCGGCCAGGGCCTGATAGAACCCGCCATGTTCGGCCTGCGCCTTCCAGTCTGTCACGAACGTGACCTTGACAGGCGCCTGGGCCTTTGGCGCCGCGGCACCGGCCGGTGCAGTCGCCAGGAGGAAGCCCGAGGCCAAGAGGCCAAAGGCAAGCAGGGCAGGGCGGATCATTCTATTGCACCTCGTTGGGCAGGATCACGTCGCAGCGCGCTTCCCGGCGCTGCGCATCGATTTCGGCCAGCCGGGCATCGTCGTTGATCAGTGTACGGAACAATACCAGCCCGCGGCTGCTCGGTGCGCTGATGACGGTCATCGAGCCATCCTGCGGCGGGACCTGCTGGCCCTGTCCGATGAGCAGGATCGTGGCGGGCTTGCCCTGCGCCTTGCTGTCGTTAAACACGAAGAAGTTGTCGGTGTTGTCGGCAAAGAACGACACCGACCAGTACGTGCCCTGCGGTGCGCCGGTCGTGATCTTCAGCGGGTTCTTCGACACGTCATAGACACAGGTCGAGTAGAGCAGGTCGGGACTGGGCCGCACCACGCGCCGGGCCGTCTCGTCCGGGCGGTCGGAGAACCTGATCCGTCCCGTTCCCTGCTCGCCGATCGCCGACATGGCCCGGCCCATGATGAACGAGGGCAACTGGCTGACCACGACCACATGGGTGGTCACGGCAAGCACCAGCGTGAAGAGTGTCCAGGAAACAAGGCGCATCATTCGCAGGTTTCCTTCACGATCGAGGGCAGCGCCACCGTCGAGGGGCCGGCAATCACGCCGGGTCCGGGATTATAGAGCCTGAGGCTCACGTCGAACCCGTCCGCGGCCGTCGCGATCCAGTTGCCGGCCTCGGGCGTGCGCGACAGGCGGATCACGAAACTCCCGTCGGTGGCCCGCACCACGCTGGTCTTGCCCACCGAATAGCGCTTCTGCGGGTTGGCGATCAGGTAGCTGTCGCGCCCGTAGGCCGTGATGCTCCACCAGCGCGCATCCGGATCGCGGCCTTCGATGCGATAGCTGCAGGCCGGATCGAAAGCCTCGCCTGCGCTATCGCTGCGGGCCGTGTAGTAGATGGTCTCCGACTTGTTGAGCGCGAGCAGCCCGAACACCGCCACGCTTGCGCGCGTGTACATGTCGGCGTCAACACCACCGGCCGCCAGGTTCGAGCGCCACGGCCCGTTGATGACGACGTCCTGCTGGCCGGTGCCATGCACGATCATGTAGTAGGCCGACCCGAGCCCCAGCCCGACGCCGACAACAATGGAAACCAGAAGTCTCAAGATGAAGCCCAAGCCCGTGCGCGCTCCCTCGGTCGCTGCATCCCGGCGGAAAGCCTGTTCCCGCCCGGCACGCGGCCTGACTAGCACACCTCTGCCCTCAATCCAAAGCAGGCGCGCCGGCACGCCGCCAGCGCAGGCGCGGCATCATGGGACGGCGGGCACGTCACCGGCAGGCTCGCCCGCGCGCGCGACATCCTCGGAAGGTGCTTCATCCACAGGCGCAGCGTCATTGTTGCTCTGGTGGCGCGGGCCAAAGGCCGGCGGTGTCGGTCCGCGCGGCGGTGGGGGCGGTGCCGGCCTTTCTTCCTCGCCGCCGAACAGGCTGTCGAGGATGTCCTCGATCAGGCCCTTGTCGTCGTTGCTCCGGTAGCCCGATCCGTCCTCGGCGCGATCCACCCACGGCTCATCACCGTTCGGACCTTCGGCATAGGGGCCCTCCGGCCCGGCGCCATACTCATAGATGCCGGGCAGGGGATGGACGGCGATGCGCCGGTGCGCCTCGACCATGAAGGTCTTCCAGATCGAGGCGGGCAGGCTGCCGCCCACCACGCGGCCCATCGGCGAGTTGTCGTCGTTCCCGAGCCAGACCCCGCCGACGAAGTCGGCCGTGTAGCCGACGAACCACGCGTCACGCCAGTCCTGGCTGGTGCCTGTCTTTGCGGCCACCTGGCGGGGCGACAGGTCGGCGCGCTGGCCGGTTCCCGTCTGCACCACCTCGTACATCATCTGGTTCATTTCCTCGAGCGTCGGCCGGTTCATGACGAGGATGGGCGGACGCTGCCGGTACTGGTAGAGGACCGTGCCGTCGGACGTCTTCACCTCGACGATCGCGAAGGGTTCGACGCGGTTGCCGTTGTTGGCGAAGGCAGCGAATGCGCGGGTCATCTCGAACAGGGTCACCTCCGACGTGCCCAGCGGCAGCGATCGGTTGGGCTCGAGCGGCGAGGAGATACCGAGCCGCTGCGCCACCGCGATGATCTTGCGCCGTCCCACCTCGTCGGCGATCCGGATCGCCACCGTGTTGATCGACTTCGACAGCGCCTCGCGCAGCGTGATGGGACCGAGGTATTGCCCGTCGTAGTTCTCGGGGCTCCATCCGTTGGCCTCGTAGGGGGCGTCCTCGCGCACGTCGTCGGGCGTCAACCCGGCCTCGAGCGCGGCCAGGAACACGAAGGGCTTGAACGACGACCCCGGCTGTCGCTTCGACTGGTAGGCGCGGTTGAAGGGCGAGGCCGTGTAGTCCTTGCCGCCCACCAGGCTGCGCACGGCACCCGACGGCTCCATGGCGACCATCGCACCCTGCGAGACATTGCGCTTCGCGCCGTCGCCGTCGAGCACCTTGCGCAGCGCCTTCTGCGCGGTGCCCTGCAGGCGGATGTCGATCGTGGTGCGCACGATCAGGTCCTTGTTCGGCGTGATGTTCAGCGCCTTGAGCTGTTCCATCACATAGTCGGCAAAATAGTTGGCGCTCTCGAGTTCAGGCTTGATGACGGGCTTGGCCGGCCTCGCGCGCGCCTTGCGCGCCTCGCTCTCGCTGATGTAGCGCTCCTCGACCATGAGGTCGAGCACCAGCGCCGCACGCTCCTGCGCCAGCTTCAGGTTGGCATCCGGCGAATAGCGCGACGGCGCACGCGTCAGCGCCGCCAGCATTGCGGCTTCCGCCAGCGTCACGTCCTTGATCGACTTGTCGAAATACTCGCGCGCGGCAGCATCCACGCCATAGGCGCCCGACCCCAGGTAGATGCGGTTCAGGTAGAGCGTCAGGATCTCGTCCTTCGAATAGTGCCGCTCAAGCCAGAACGAGAGGAACATCTCCTCCAGCTTGCGCCGCCACGTGCGCTCCGGCGTCAGGAAGGTGTTCTTGGCCAGCTGCTGCGTGATGGTCGAACCGCCCTGCACGACGCCGCCCGCCGTCCAGTTCGTGACCAGCGCGCGCAACAGCCCGCGATAGTCGATGCCGCTGTGGGAATAGAAGCGCCGGTCCTCGGTCGAGATGAACGCAAGCGGCAGGTATTTCGGCATCTCCTCGACCCGCACGCGATAGCCGAAGGCGGCTCCGCGCGTGGCGAAGATCTGCCCGGCCTCGTCCGTCAGCGTGATCGACGGCGTCCGGTTCAGTTCGCCCAGCCGGTCCGCCGTGATCGAAAGCGATGGCGCGTAGGCATAGTAGAGCGCGACGAAGCAGGCCGACAGGAACAGCACCATGCCGCCAAAGCCGGTCGCCAGCCAGAACCACCAGGGTCGCTGCGCGCGCTGCGGCACCTGCTCCCAGGGATCGGGTTCATTCTGCGGATGGGAAGGCGTGTCGTTCATCTTGCATCCATGGCGCGGCAAACGGTGGAGCCGCCAGTCCTGCGCCGTATATTTTCATCGAACCATTTTATAGGCTAGCAGCCATTGTCACTCATCCATCGGATGGGCGAGATTGCGGCGTTTTGACAGTGAAGGATAGTTCATGCTGGGCGTTTGCTATTACCCGGAACAATGGTCGCCGGATCTCTGGCAGGATGATGCCCGCCGCATGGCCGATTTGGGGCTCAGCCATGTCAGGATTGGTGAATTCGCCTGGAGCGCGATCGAACCCGAGCCCGGCCGTTTCGCGTGGGATTGGCTCGACCGCGCCATCGACACGCTCGGCAGGGCGGGCCTGCGGGTCGTGCTGGGCACGCCGACCGCAACCCCGCCCAAATGGCTCGTGGACCAGAACCCCGAGATCCTCCCGCACGACCGCCATGGACGCCCGAGGCGATTCGGATCGCGCCGCCATTACTGCTTCTCGAGCTCCGTCTACCGGGCCGAGTCCCGCCGCATCGTCGAGGCCGTCGCTCGCCGCTATGGCGGCCACGAGGCGCTTGTAGGCTGGCAGACCGACAACGAGTACGGGTGCCACGACACCGTCCGCTCCTATTCACCGGCGGCCGCCGCCGCGTTCCGCGAATGGTTGCAGAAGCGCTATGGCACCCCGGCGGCGCTGAACGAGGCCTGGGGCAACCGCTTTTGGAGCATGGAGGTCCGCAGCTTCGCCGAGGTC
>JAGWXR010000102.1 GCA_018969785.1 Alphaproteobacteria bacterium | reverse complement strand
CGCGTGCGCAGGGCCTCTGCGGCCTCGGCGAGGAGGCGGTTGGCCTGGCCGAAGCTGATCGCGCGGTCGACCAGGTAGTTGATGACCTGGCCTGCCTGGTAGGCATGCGCGGTGTAGGCATATTGCATCAGCGGCCTGAGCGCGGGCGCTGCGTCTTGGCGCAGTTTCCAGCAGGTCGCGATCCGGCCATGCAGCCGGGCAAGCAACACGCCCTCGGCTTCATTGGGAAAGCCGCGGTCGGCGCGCTGGGCGGGTGACGGCTCTCCAAAGGACAGCCGGCGCGAGGCTTCGCGCAGCGCGCGGTCGGTCATGGCGGAATCGCGGCAGACCTTGACCCGCGCCTCGACGGCGTTCCACGCGGGGTCCTGCGGTTCGGCGCAGGCGACGAGCGAGAGCATGGCGGCGATGGTGGCGGCGGATGCTCGCCTCACGGGGTGGCGCATGTGTGGTGCCTCGTTGTCGTGTTGGCGCCTGCCCTGCGTCGGGGTGCTTGCGTCATCTTGGCGCTTGCGGGGTGCCTCATGTTCTGCTAATGTTCCGTTTGACGCCTTGCCAGCGATTCCCGCCATATTAGGCAATTCACGGCGAAAACAGCGACGAAAGTGTATCTTGTGTAACAGGCTGGCCCGGGCGGCGGCGGGCGCGATGGTTTCGCCGCAGGGTGATGAAAATGGCGCGGATCTGCCCTCCATATGGTTAATAGATGGGGGTGGGCCCTTGTTTCGGCGGGATGGTCAACGGGTTGTTCACCTTTGGTTGACATTCTGACCCTGCACTCTATGGTGCCGGGCAAGCTGATCGCGCTGATGGCGCGGAGCTTTCTTCTGGGCTCCCCATGGTGGGCGCCTCGTGAACCCGCAAGTGGTTGGTCTGTCCTGCGAGAGAGGGCGTTCTGGCCTTGATATACCGACGTGCTCTCGCTGGAGTCTTTTGACGTTGTCTTTTGAAACACTCGGCCTGAACGCCGAATTGCTCCGTGCCATCACGGAATCCGGTTACACAACCCCTACCCCCATCCAGGAGCAAGCCATCCCTGTCGTCCTCGGCGGCAAGGATGTCATGGGCATCGCCCAGACCGGCACTGGCAAGACGGCGGGGTTCACCCTGCCGATGATCCAGCGCCTGTCGACGGGACGCGCCAAGGCGCGCATGCCGCGCTCGCTGATCCTCGAGCCCACGCGCGAGCTGGCGGCGCAGGTCGCCGAAAGCTTCGAGAAGTATGGCAAGTACCACAAGCTCAACATGGCGCTGCTCATCGGCGGCGTGTCGTATGAAGACCAGGACGCCAAGATCACGCGCGGCGTCGACGTTCTGATCGCGACACCCGGGCGCCTGCTCGACCATTTCGAGCGCGGCAAGCTGTTGCTCAACGGCGTGCAGATCCTGGTCGTTGACGAAGCCGACCGCATGCTCGACATGGGCTTCATCCCGGACATCGAGAAGATCTGCAAGCTGCTGCCCTTCACGCGCCAGACGCTGTTCTTCTCGGCGACGATGCCGCCGGAGATCACGCGGCTTGCCGACCAGTTCCTGAGCGCGCCCGTGCGCATCGAGGTGGCACGGCCCGCGTCGACCGCATCGACCATCGAGCAGAAGATCGTCACGCTCTCATCAACCGATCCGAAGCTCAAACGCGAGGCGCTGCGGCGCGTCATCCGCAGCCAGACCGTCTCGAACGGCATCATCTTCTGCAACCGCAAGGTCGACGTGGACATCGTCTGGAAGTCGCTCAGCAAGCATGGCTTCTCGGTGGCAGCGCTGCATGGCGACCTGCCCCAGAGCGTGCGCACGGCGACGCTCGACAAGTTCCGCGCCGGTGAGGTGCAACTGCTCGTCGCCAGTGACGTGGCGGCGCGCGGCCTCGACATCCCGGCGGTCAGCCACGTGTTCAACTTCGACGTTCCCATCCATCCGGATGACTATGTCCACCGCATCGGCCGCACGGGCCGCGCGGGGCGTCAGGGCCATGCCTTCATGCTGGCCGGTCCGCGCGATGCGAAGTTCGTCGATGCGATCGAGAGCCTCACGAAGAAGACCATCGACCGTGACGACATGACGGACCTGCACGTCGAACCCGATACCCGCCAGCGTGGCGGGCGCGACCGTGACCAGGGACGCGGTGACCGGCAGCGCGGCGGGCGTGAGCGCGACCGCGGCCGTGGCCGTCATCGCGAGGATCGCCCGCGCCATGACCGCGTGGCATCGACCGAACCCTTCGACGCCTCGCTGGCTGTCGTAACGCCCGTCGAAGACGTGGCGCCGGCTGCTCCCGAGGCAGCGCCACGGCCGCAGCGCGCCGAGCGCCAGGCGCGTCCGCGCAACGAGCGTCGTCGCGACCGGGGCGAGCGCCCTGAAGGCGGCAAGCCGCCGCGCGAGCGTGAGGGACATGAACGCAAGGAGCGCGACCGCCCTGCCCCGCAACGCGAGAAGCAGGCCCCGCGCGAACGCAACAGGCGCGAGGGCGGCGGCGACGAAGGTCCGGCTGCCTCCTTCAGCGAGAACCTGCCCGCGTTCCTCGCCCGTCCTGTGCCGCAGCACCTGCTGCGGCGCAAGAAGGAAAGCGAAGTCGCCTGATCAGCGCTTGATCGAAGCCGCCAGCTGCTTGAGGAGCCCCTCGCCGTAAGGCGGGCGCAGGTTCTTGAGCTGGCCCTCGACCATCTTCGACACCGGCTGCTGGTAGACCGACTTGCGGTGTGAGAACTGCCGGAAGCCTTCGAGCCCGTGATAGGAACCCATTCCTGACGGGCCGACGCCGCCGAAGGGAAGCTCTTCCATGGCGATGTGCATGATCACGTCGTTGACGGTCGCGCCGCCCGAGGTGGTGCGCTCAAGCACCCGGTCCTTCTCGCCGGCGTCCTCGCCGAAGTAATAGAGCCCGAGCGGGCGGGCCTTGGCGTTCACGTAGCCGATGGCCTCGTCGACGGCCTTGTAGGTCTTTACGGGAAGGATCGGGCCGAAGATCTCGTCCTGCATGATCTTCATGTCATCGGTCGGGTCGAGCACGAAGGTCGGCGCGATCTTGTGGTAGGGCTGCTGGCGCAGGTCTTCCTTCGCCGGGTTGACCTCGACCACCTGCGCGCCCTTGGCGCGGGCGTCATCGAGATAGCCCTGCAGGCGGTCATAGTGGCGCTGGTTGATCACCGACGTGTAGTCGGGGTTGTCCTTGAGCGTGGGGAACATGCTGGTGACGGCCTGCGTGGCCTTGGCCACGAACTCGTCGCGGCGGCCTTCCGGCACGAAGACATAGTCGGGTGCAAGGCAGATCTGGCCGGCGTTCAGCGTCTTGCCGTTCATGATGCGGGCGGCGGCCAGCTCCATGTTGGCGCTCTGGCCCACGATCACCGGCGACTTGCCGCCCAGCTCGAGCGTCAGCGGGACGAGATGCTCGGCGGCCGCGCGCATGACGTGGTGGGCGATCGAGGTCGCGCCCGTGAACAGGAGGTGGTCGAAGGGCAAGCGGCTGAAGGCCTCGCCCACGTCAGAGCCACCCAGGCAGACGGCGATCTCGGTCTCGCTGAAGGCCTTGCGGAACATGCGGGCCATGAGGTCGGAGGTCGCGGGCGTGAACTCGGAGGGCTTGATCATGCAGCGGTTGCCCGCCGCGAGGATGCCGGCCAGCGGCGAGAAAGTCAGGTTGACGGGGAAGTTCCATGGCGCGATCAGGCCGACGACGCCGAGCGGCTGGTACTGGATCTCGGCCTTCGCACCGAGCCAGCCGAGGATCGCGGGCGTCGGGCTGCGCCGCTCGGTCTTCATCCACTTCTTCAGGTGGTCGCGCGCGTGCTTGAGCGAGCCGATCGAGCTTGCGACGTCGGTGAACTTGCTCATCTGCGGCGAGCGGTTGCCGAAGTCCTTGTTCAGGGCGTCGGCGATGTCTTCCTGGTGGTCGACCAGAAGGCCGATGCAGCGGTTGATGCGGTCGATGCGGACCTCGGCCGAGGGCGGGCCATCCGACAGGAAGGCGGCGCGCTGCTTGTCGAGCAGGGCTTTCATGTCGGCCGGGATGGGCTTGGACGCGGCGGATGCGCTCATGGCGGGTTCCTCGTTTTCAAAGATTCCTGAGCGTGGGTTATACGAGATATTCCGGACTTGCCGCAAAGCCCGGCACACCAGGGGCGTTAACACTTTCCTGCTGCCGTAGGGGCATGCCCGTGTAGGGCAGCCCATTGCCTCGTGGGCCAAGCTGTGGTGCGTTGCAGCCGAGCTTTTGCTGCCTGCATCCCACGACCAATCTGAAGGACCGCGATGAGCTACAGCACCATCCAGCTTGAAACGAAAGACGGGGTCGCGACACTGACCCTGAACCGGCCGACTATGCTCAACAGCCTGAACCGGGAGATCATCGACGAGATCCGCTCGGCTCTCAGGGCGCTCGCCCGCGATGACGCCACGAAGGTGCTGGTCGTGACGGGTGCCGGGCGCGGGTTCTGCGCGGGCGCGGACCTCACGACCACCGGCGGCAATGATGGCAGCGACCGCTCTGTCGGCGAAGGCGTCGCGTACGCCATGGAGATCGGCTACAACCCGCTCGTGCGCGACGTGACGGGCTTTCCCAAGCCGGTCATCGTTGCGGTCAATGGCGTGGCCGCCGGCGGCGGCGTGGGGCTGGCGTTGAGCGGGGACATCGTGCTGGCGGCGCGTTCGGCCTATTTCGTCCAGGTCTTCGTGCCGCGCCTCGGCCTTGTGCCGGACATGGGCTGCACGTGGTTCTTCCCGCAGCTTCTGGGGCGGGCCCGCGCGCGGGCGCTGGCGCTGCTGGGGGATCGCCTGCCGGCGGAGAAGGCGGCGGAATGGGGCCTGATCTGGCAGTGCGTCGACGATGACAAGCTCGCGGCAGAAGCACAGTCGCTGGCGCAGCGGCTGGCCAGGGGGCCGCAGCTTGCCTATCGCGAGCTCAAGCGGGTGCTGGACGACGCACCGCTGAACACGCTCGACGAACAGCTGGAACTCGAGCGCCGGACGCAACGCATCCTGGGCGATACCGATGATTTCAAGGAAGGCGTTGTTGCATTCCTCACCAAGCGTGATCCACAATTCAAAGGCAAATGACAGGAAAGACCATGCAATTCGAACGCGCGCGACTTGAGATCAACGGCCATGTCGGAACGTTGATCATGGACCACCCGGACGTGCTGAATGCCGTCAGCCCCGAAATGCTGTCGGGACTGCAGGCGGCCCTCAACCATGCCGAGGACCCGAAGCACGGCCTGCGGGCCTTGGTGTTCACGGGTGCCGGCCGCGGCTTCTGCGCCGGGGCCAATCTTGGCGGCGGTCCAGCCACCCTCTCGGCCGGTGAAGGCACGCATGCGCGCGATGCCGGTGCGGCGCTCGAGACGATGTACCACCCCTTCCTGCGCCGGCTGCGCAACCTGAACATGCCCATCGTGACGGCGGTCAATGGCGTGGCGGCGGGCGTGGGCATGAGCTTTGCGCTGATGGGCGACATGGTGCTGGCAGCCCGCAGCGCCTATTTCCTGCAGGCCTTCCGCCGCATCGGCCTTGTGCCGGATGGCGGTTCGACGTGGCTGCTGCCGCGGCTCGTGGGCCTTGCGCGGGCCAAGGAACTGTCGCTCATGGGCGAGAAGCTGCCGGCCGAGAAGGCGCTCGAATGGGGTCTCATCAACCGCGTCCACGATGACGCCACGCTGATGGACGAGGCACAGGCGCTGGCGCAGGAACTGGCGAGTGGCCCCACGATCGCGCTGGCCGCGATCAGGAACCTCTACTGGCAGTCGCCGGACAACACCTATGAGGAGCAGCTCAACGCCGAGCGCTGGGCGCAGCGCACGGCGGGCCGCGCCGAAGACTTCACGGAGGGTGTTGCGGCCTTCCTTGGCAAACGGAAGGCCGCGTTCAAGGGCAAATAGGCTTCAGTTGCCGCCGCTTTCCCGGATCTCGGGGAAGCGGACGATAATGCGCGCCTGCCCCTTGGCGGGCGCCACGAAGTTCGACGCCTTGACAAGGTTGCGGAACGTGCCCTCGACCCGGTACCTCGCGGGCTCGAGCTTGAGCAGGAGCCAGGGGCTGTCGCAGCGCACGCGCACCAGTTCCTTGCCTGCGGCGTCGAGGATCCTCGCCTCGACATCGGCGAGGTACTGCGCGTTGCCGCCGGCAAACTCGATGCGGACAGGGAACGCCTTCCAGCGCGGATCGGACTGCGCCTCGTCGCCGATCCCGGTACACGCCATCTCGTAGCCGTTGATCTCGACCGGCACATTCGACGGCATGAAGGTTGCGCTGTCGGCGGCGGCGGCGTGCGCGAGCGTTGCTGCAAGGGCCGCCGATGCGAGGGCAGTCCGGATCATGTGCTTCTCTCCTGAAGAGCGATGAATCAATCCCCCGCAGGCGCCATCAATAGTTCACGCGCGAGGTCATTGCACCATCGACGATGAGATTTGCCCCCGTGGTAAAGGATGAGACGGGGCTTGCGAGGAAGACGGCTGCGTTCGCGATTTCCTGCGGCGTGCCCATGCGTCCCGTCGGGTTGCGCTTCAACGTGGCCTCGTACATCTGTGGCGCCATCTGCTCCACGTTGTGCCAGACGCCCCCCTTGAAGTAGATCGTGCCGGGCGACACAACATTCACGCGCACCTTCGCCCTGGCACATTCCTTCGCGAGGCCCTTGGCATAGTGGATCATCGCGGCCTTCATCGCGCCATAGGCGCCTGCATTCTGGGTCTCGGCGGCCGAGATCGACGAGATCATCACGACAGCGGCATCCCCATGTTCACCTGCGGCCTTCTCCAGATGGGGGCGGGCGGCCTCGAAGGCGGCGACCGCGCCGAGGATGTCGACCTGAAGCATGCTCTCCCATGCCTCGCGCCCGGCACCCATCACGAGTGCGCTGGCGTTGGAGACGAGGATGTCGATGCCACCGAAGTCGGCCGCAACTTCCGAGATCCAGGCCTTGAGGTCGGCGGGTTTTCCCATGTCGATCGCTGCGCCCGTCGCGCGCACCCCGCGGGCCGCGAGTGCGGCCACGGCAGGGTCGACCTGGTCCTTGTTGCGGGCGCAGATGGCGACGTGGGCGCCTTCATCGGCGAGCGTGTCGGCGATGGCCCGTCCAATGCCCCGCGTTCCGCCGAGCACGATTGTACGCTTTCCCTTGAGCTTCAGATCCATGGTGCCTCTCCTGTTCGGGCATCAGGATAGCGGGCGCGCGCCTGCTTGCGAAGCCTTGCCTGCATGGACGCCGGAGGATCGGATGGCGTAGAACCGTTCTCCACGGCCAGACCCGCCACAGACTTGCGAGGGGCCAACGACCCGGAGGAAAGCAGCCATGGCATCAAGGATCGCCAATGACCCGCGCATCGATCCGCGCATCAAGCGGATTTTTGCGAACCTGCCAGAAACGGAATACCTCGGTGATGTACAAAGCCGCGAGCAGTTGCTGGCTGAGGAGAATACAGACGCTGTCCGGGCCCGCATTGCAGGCCTTGCAACCATGCACTTCCTTTGCGACAACGAAGCGGTCGCGCCGTCGAAGGGCCTGAGGATCACGACCGAGACCTTCACGTCATCGCCGGATGGAAACAGCATCAAGATCCAGTTCATCCGACCGGATACGCCCGAGCGACTGCCGTGCGTCTACTACATCCATGGCGGCGGCATGCAGGTCATGTCGTGCTTCGACGGCATGTACA
>JAGWXR010000101.1 GCA_018969785.1 Alphaproteobacteria bacterium | reverse complement strand
GATCGGCGGCTGCAGTCCGTGCGCAGCGTGCAGCATGAGCTTGCGGGTGTGATCCGCGAGCTGAATATTGCAGCCGCGCGTGCGGAGGCCGGAATCCAGGGCTTGAAGCTGGCGGCCCAGTCGTCGGGACAGGAGCTTGAGGAGCAGATCCGGAATGCACGGGCTGCCGGTGACGAACTCGCGCGGCTGCTGAAATCGACGGAGCGGACCGGACGACAGGTAGCTGCGCCTGTTGCGCGTACGGAGAGCCTTGCGGATGTCCGGCCGAGCAGCATTCCGCTTCCGGTTCCGCCACAGCAACGGCCTGCCGCGCCGGTGCGCCAGGCTTCCGCGCTTGATGCGCTGCGTTCCCTTGCCGCTTCACGATAGGACTGTTCCATGTCTTCGCGCGTCCGCCTCCTGCCAACGCTGATCGGCACAGCCAGCGTCCTCCTGTGCCTGCGGATCGGGGCGATGGCCGCCGACACCGCGCCGGAGCCTGAGGCACCGACGGGGGAGGCGAGCGCTGCAAAGGCTCCTGATGAGGCCAAGGATGCGGCTTCGACCGAAAAGCCTGCGGTGGATGCACCGAAGCCTTCGCCTGATGCCAAGGGAAGTACTGGCAGTGAACCGTCGGCGCCGGTGTCGCGCAGCGACCTGTCGCTGCCCAGTACGCGCGGTGAGGCTGATGTTCTCGAGCGGCTTTCCGATCGGCGTGCGGCCCTCGATGCGCGGGAACGCGATGTTGTCCTTCGTGAAAAGATGCTCGCGGCCGCTGAAAGGCAGGTTGACGCGAAGCTCTCGGAACTCAAGCAGCTCGAACAGAAGCTTGACGTCCTGGTAACGAAGCGCAACGAGCTTGAGGAAGCCCAAATCACTGGTCTTGTGAAAACCTATGAGTCCATGAAGCCGGAGGATGCGGCCCGCATCTTCAACCGCCTCGAGCGCAGCATCATGGTGGATGTCGCCTCGCGGATGAAACCGGCAAAGATCGGTGCCGTGCTGGCCGCCATGGAGCCGGCGCGTGCGCAGGACCTGACCGTGCTTCTTGCCCGGCGGCTCAAGGTCACCCTGAACGCGCCTGCGGTGCCGGCTGCGGCGCCTGTCCCTGCGCCGGCAGCCGAGCCTGCCGTACCCGCGGCTGCCGCGCCACCGCCCCCCAACGGTTGAAGCTTAACGGCCGTTTAACCGCGTCAACGCTAGTCTGTGACGTTACAGGGCCTCCAGCGCACGATGGGTTTTTTGCGACTATTCACGGTGCTTTGCCTGATGCTGGTCCTCGTCCCGGGGATCCGGGCAGAAGAGGACGTGCCGCAGGCCGCACGGGTCGAGGCGAGCGTTCAGGGCGGCTTTGCGCGCATCGTGTTCGACTGGCCGGACGAGGTGAATGGTTCGGCGCAGCTCGTCGACGGCGTTCTTGTCATCGGGTTTGACAAGCCGTTCGATGCGGACGTGAATGCGATGGCCAAGACGCTGGAACCCTATGCGGCGCTGGTGCGCCGGGATGCCGACGGCAAGGGGTTGCGCATTGCGCTCAAGGGACCTGTCAGGCTCAAGACGACCAACCTTGCCGTGCGGTATGCGTTCGACCTGCTGCCGCCGTCGTTCCGTGGCGAGCCACCTGCCGTTGCGGTTCCCAAGAGTGCCTCACCCAATCGAGAGCTGTCGGTCATTGTAAGCGAACGCGAGAAAAGCACGCGGCTTCAATTCGATTTTCCCGGCCGCGTCGAGCATTCGTTCCGCGTCAATGGTGACAAGCTTGTTGCAACCTTCTCGAAGCCGGCCAAGGTCGACCTGCGGCGCTTCACTGAAGATCCGCCCGCATGGATCAAGGGTGCCCGATCATTCGCGGAGCGGGACAAGCTCACGATCGAGTTCGATATCGACCGGGAATCCGAATTCCGGGATGTCAGCGCCAACGGGGAGATCGCCGTTCTCCTGAAGGAACCGAAGTCGGACGCAACGGCGATGGCCGAGAAGACTGCTGCCGCCGCCAGCCCGCCGCGCGTGATCGTGGGGGAAGAGAGCGCGCAGGCGCCGCCGCCTCCGAGAATCCCCGCAGACGAGATTTCCTTCGACCGGCCCAAGCGAAAAGGTGTGGCGTCGCCTGCTGCCGAGCCGGCAAAGTCCGAGGCGAAATCGAAGGCCGGCCGAAAGGATGACGCAGCCATTCAGGTGGCTGCCGCGCCCGAGGCGCCTGCATCGGTCCCGGCGCCTGAAGCCGCGCCGTTGCAAACGGCAGATCCGCTTCCCGAAACGCTCCGTCTTGGGAAATCCGACCTGACGGCGGCGCTAGCGCCCGTGGAGGGCCCTACGCCGGCAGTGCCGGGTGTTGCACGGGCACAGGTCTTCGGGTCCATGTTGCGGATCGAGTTCCCGTTCGTGAAACTTCCGGCGGCGGCCGTTTTTCGCCGGGGACTTGCGCTTTGGGTTGTGACCGAGAGTCCGGCAGCCATTGACCTCAGCGCCATCGACGATGTTCCCAACGCGCCCGTGCGGGTGCTGTCGGAAGCCACAGAAGTTGCGCCGGGCGTGACGGCCTTCAGGCTTGCGGCTCCGGTGTCGATGTCCGTCAGCCTGTCGGCAGCGGGGGACAGCTGGATCCTTGCGATCGGCAATACGGTGCCCGAACTGCCGGAGCGTCTGCAGGTTGTGCGGCAAACCGCTGATGAGCAGACGCGCATCCGCATTCCCATGCCGGGGTTGACACAGGTCCTCTGGCTGAAAGATCCCGATGTCGGCGACAGGATCGCCGTCGTCATGGGCCATGCTCCCGCGCGCGGCTTGCTGGAAGGACGCCGGTTTGTTGATTTTGCAGCCCTGCCATCGCGGCATGGGATCGCCATCCAGGCGGTAGCAGATGATGTTGATGTCTCGATTGAGGGAAATGAGGCCGTTGTTTCGCGGCCTTCGGGCCTCAATGTGACGACGGCCCAATTCGTGGATCGGCTGCAGCTTGCCACGCGAACCGGTGGCGATGCGCCCAGCGAGGCTGCGGCGCCATATCTTTCGAGAGACACTGTCCCCGATGCGGCTCTCTATCAGTCGCTGTCCAAGCTCATGCAGGCGTCTTCACGGTCACCTGATGGCATGAGCCCGCAGCGCATGGCGCTTGCGCGTCGCTATGTTGCCAATGGCCTTGGCGCCGAGGCGCTGGGTGTGCTGCGGATGATTGCCCACGCCGACAAGGCTGCCGAGGCCAATGTGCCGTTTCGGGTGCTGCGGGGTCTGGCGAACATCGAGATGGCGCGGTATCCGGAGGCGGTGGCTGACTTTGCGATCGATTCATTGGGAAGCGATCCGCATCTTGCGATGTGGAAGGGCATTGCGTCTGCTGGTGCGAGGGACTGGCGCGACGCGCGCAACAACCTCATGGCAGCCATGAAGGTCATGGCCGATTATCCGCCCGACTGGAATGCGCGGGCACGGATTGCGCTGGCGCAGTCGGCACTTGAACTCGGGGATGCGCCCGCGGCCAAACAGGCGCTGGAGAATGTTCCCGCGTCAGGGTTGAGTGAGGCGGTGACAGCAGATCTCGGGCTTGTCCGCGCGCTGACTGATTCTGCCCTCGACAGGAAAGACGATGCGCTGGAGGCCTTTGCAAGGCTTGAGCAATCCCGGTTCCGGCCTGTGGCTGCACGGGCGGCGCTCGAGGGTACGGTTGGAAAATTGAAGGCCGAGAAGATCAGCCGCGCTGATGCGATTGACCGACTTGAGCGGCTTCGTTTCCAGTGGCGTGGCGACGAGCTTGAGCTCAGGACGCTGCGGGAACTGGGTCAGCTCTATGTCGCTGAAAACCAGCTGCGTGAAGCCATGGGCACGATGCGGCTGGCCGTCCGCAATTTCGGGGACAGCGATGATGCCCGCGAGGCGGCCGTGCAGATGACCGGCATGTTCGAATCCTTCTTCATCGGACCACAGGCGGAGAAGCTGTCGCCGCTGGATGCGCTCAGCCTGTTCTATGACTACAAGGAGCTGACGCCGGTGGGCGTGCGCGGTGACGAGATGATCCGACGGCTGGTCGAGCGGCTTGTTGCGGTCGACCTGCTGCCGCAGGCGGGAGAGCTCCTGCAGCACCAGGTCGACAACCGGCTCGAGGGTGTGGCGAAGTCGGCTGTCGCTGTCCGGCTTGCCGTGATCTACCTGCTCGACAAGCAGCCGGCGAAGGCGCTCGAGACCATCCGCGGGACGCGGCAGACACGCCTTCCTGATGACCTGATCGAGCAGCGCGACCTTGTCGAGGCGCGCGCGCTTTCGGACACGAAGGATTTCGACCGCGCGCTTGATGCGCTGGAGGCGCACTCAAGCGAGGAGGCCGAGCAACTGCGTGCGGATATCCTCTGGGACGCTCAGCGCTGGCCCGAGGCGGCAGCGAAGGCCGAGGGCATCCTCGGCAGCCGCTATGCAGGGGAGCAGCCGCTCGACGATCTTGAACGGATGACGCTGATGCGTGCATGCGTGGCTTATTCGCTTGCCGGGGACGCGGCCTCGCTCGAGCGTGTGCGGTCGCGCTTTTCGCAGAAAATGCAGGCGTCCCCGGATGCCAATGCCTTTGCGATGCTGACGAATGCGCCTGATGTCACCAGCGAGGACTACCGGACGCTGGTAAAGCGCATTGCCTCGGTGGAGATGCTCGAGGCCTTCTTCAATGAGTTCAAGGCCAAGGGCACGGCCATGCCCGAGACGGCGACAAACTAGGCGGTCTGGAAATCCAGCCCGAGATCCAGGCATTTCGCGGAGTGCGTTATTGCACCTGACGAGATCAGGTCAACGCCGGTTGCCGCCACGGCAGCGATTGTCGTGGCGTTGATGTTGCCCGACGCCTCAAGCACGGCGCGACCGCCGGTGCGCCTGACAGCTTCACGCAGGAGGTCGGGGGACATGTTGTCGAGCAGGATCGAGTTTGCCCCGGCGGCGAGCGCCTCCTCGAGCTGGTCGAGGCGGTCGACTTCGACCTCCACATGGACCATGTGGCCGGCGCTGCTGCGTGCGGCGGCGATTGCCCTGGTCAGCCCGCCGGCTGCGACGATGTGATTGTCCTTGATGAGAATTCCGTCGTCGAGGGCGAAACGGTGATTGTAGCCCCCGCCGCACCTGACGGCGTATTTCTCGAAGGCGCGCAGGCCCGGCGTGGTCTTGCGCGTGCAGGTCACGCGGGCAGGCGTACCTGCCACAAGGGACACGAGGTGCGCCGTTGCGGTAGCGATGCCCGAGAGGCGACCGGTGAAGTTCAGGGCCACGCGCTCTGCCGACAGGATGGGCCGGGCGGGGCCCCTGATCACGGCAATCGCTTCCCCGCGCGCGACATCGGCGCCGTCGGGGACGGAAATGCTGACGTCAATGGAGGGATCCAGTGTCCTGAATGCGGCGATGCAGAAGTCGAGGCCGGCGATGCGTCCGGGTTCACGGGCGGCGAGCACGGCATGGGCGCGCGCACTGGCCGGCACGGTGGCGGCGGTGGTGATGTCGCCGGCGCGGCCGAGGTCTTCGGCAAGCGCGCTGCGCACCGCGTCGGCCACGAGAAAGGCGGGAAGGGGCTCGACAGGGATGACGGGCTTCTTCATGCGCGACCTGCGGTTGCCTGGCTGTGGGCATTGCCGGCTCTGGTTGACAGGGATGCGCGTACCTCGTCAAGCGTCAGGAAGGTGCGGTGGGTCCATTCGGGTCGCGCCGCGGGGAAGTCACTGCGGAAGTGACCGCCCCGGCTTTCCGTCCTCAGGAGGGCTGCGCCAGCCACGAGCAGGCAGGTGGCCGCCATGTTGCGCAGGTCCGGATCGTGTGCGGCCGCATTTTCGAGCTTCAGGATGAAGTCGAGTGCGCGGCGCAGGTCCTCGGCGTTGCGCTCAAGACCGACATTGGCCGTCATGATGCGGCGCAGCGGTGCGAGCGATGGCGGGGTCGCGTCGCCCAGGCTTTCAGGGGGCAGGATGGCTGCGCGGGCCTCGGGGTGCCGGGTGACTGCGGCATTGATGTCGGCGGCTGCACGGGCGCCGAAGACGATCGCCTCGAGCAACGAGTTCGATGCAAGGCGGTTGGCGCCGTGCGCACCGGTCGATGAGCATTCGCCGATCGCCCAGAGGCCTGGCAGTGACGTGCGCGCGTTGTGGTCCACGCTGATGCCGCCCATGTGGTAATGCGCGGCAGGTGCAACGGGGATGTGCGATACGGATGGATCGATCCCTGCTGCCATGCAGCAGGCATAGACGGTCGGAAAGGCCTCGGGGAAGCGGGCACCAACAGCCTTGCTGGCGTCGAGGAAGACGCGCCGTCCCTGCCGGATCTGCCGGAAGATTGCGCGTGCGACGACGTCGCGGGGCGCGAGTTCGGCGTCGGCGTGAACGCCGGGCATGAAGCGTTCGCCCCGGTCGTTGACGAGGATCGCGCCTTCGCCGCGCAGCGCTTCGGTGGCCAGCGGTGCAGGGTCGCGTCCGACGGCAATGGCGGTCGGATGGAACTGCACGAACTCGGGATCGGCAATGATGGCGCCCTTGCGGGCCGCCATGCCGACACCCTGTCCGCGTGCCTGCGGGGGGTTGGTTGTCACCTCATAGAGGCCGCCAATCCCACCCATGGCGAGGATCGTTGCCCCGGCCCTGATGAGGATGGTCGAGGCCTTGTCGCCGACGGGGTGGGCGTAGACACCGGCAACGCGTCCGCCTTCCATTGCAAGTTCGTAGGCCAGCAGGCCTTCGAGCACGCGAATGCGCGGTGTTTCCTTCACGCGCTTTACAAGCGTCGCCATGATCTCGGCGCCGGCGCGGTCGCCCGTCACGCGAACGATGCGGTTGCGGCCGTGGGCCGCCTCGCGGCCGAGCACGAGGTTTCCGGCCGGGTCACGGTCGAAGCGTACACCCATGCCTGACAGATCTGCTATGCGCGCGGCGGCGTCATTGGCGAGCAGGCGGGCGACCTGCGGGTCCACGATGCCGGCACCGGCCGCCTCGGTGTCGCGCGCGTGGAGTTCAGGTGCATCGTCGGCGCCGAGGGCTGCCGCGATGCCGCCCTGGGCCCATGTGCTCGAGGTGCCCGACCCCATGGGGGCGGGCGAGAGGATGGTGACGGGGCCCTCGCACTTGAGCGCGGTGAAGAGGCCGGCAAGCCCCGCGCCGACAATCAGCACGTCGCCGGCGTGGACGACATTGTCAAATCCGGTCTTGCGCGTGGCGGTCATCAGTGCACCGCCTTGGCCGGCTTGCCAACGGCGAGCATGCGTTCGACGGCCTTGCGGGCGCGGGTCCCGACATCGGGGTCCACCTTGACCTCGGTGGTCAGGGTCTGAAGCGAATGCAGGATCTTGGCGAGCGTGATGCGCTTCATGTGCGGGCAGAGGTTGCAGGGGCGCAGGAACTCGATGTCGCGGTTCTCGGCTGCGATGTTGTCGGCCATCGAGCACTCGGTCAGCAGGACAACCTTGGGCGGGCGCTTCGTCACGACATAGTCGATCATGGCCGATGTCGAGCCTGCAAAGTCGCATTCGGCGACCACGTCGGCGGGACATTCCGGATGGGCGAGGATGATCGCGCCGGGATTGTCCGCGCGGAAGCGCCTGATGTCTTCGGGCGTGAAGCGCTCGTGAACCTCGCACTGGCCAGCCCAGGAGATGATGCGGACCCTGGTCTGGTTTGCCACGTTCTGGGCGAGATAGCGGTCGGGGACCATGATGACGGTGTCGACGCCGCGCTCGGCGGCAATCGACTCGACAACGGCGACCGCATTGGAAGACGTGCAGCACACATCGCTCTCGGCCTTC
>JAGWXR010000100.1 GCA_018969785.1 Alphaproteobacteria bacterium | reverse complement strand
GCGCCCGTCTTGTCTTCAGCGACGGCACGCCGGACATCCTCGCCTACCCGCGCGACCGCGCCGCCTGGGGCCGCCTCTGCCGCCTGCTCACCACCGGCAACCGCCGCGCCGAGAAAGGCGACTGCATCCTGCGCCTGGATGATCTCATCGAACACGCCGAAGGCCTGCAGCTCATCCTGCTCCCCCCGCGCCCCGACATCGGTCTCGCCGCACCCACCCTGAAGCGCCTCGCACATACGCATCTCTGGCTCGGTGCCGCCATGCGCTATCGCGGCGACGACCTGCGCCACCTGAAGCGCCTCGAAGCCCTCGCCCGCGAACATCGCATCCCCATGATCGCAACCAACGATGTACTCTACCACACCCCCGCGCGGCGCCAGTTGCAGGACGTGCTCACCTGCATCCGCGAGCACACGACGCTCGAACGTGCCGGCTTCCACCTCGAAGCCAACGCCGAACGCCACCTGAAGGACCCACCGGAAATGGCGCGCCTCTTCCGCCACCACCCTGACGCCATCACCGAGACCATGCGCTTCCTCGAAGGCTGCACCTTCTCGCTGGAAGAGTTGCGCTATGAATATCCGGAGGAAACCTGCGAAGGCTTCGCCTCGCCACAGGAAGCGCTCGCCGCCTTCACCGAGGAAGGTGCAGTCAAACGCTACCCACAAGGCATTCCGGCAAAGGTCCGCCACGCGCTCGACCACGAACTGAAGCTCATCGCGGAACTCAACTACGCGCCCTACTTCCTCACCGTCCACGACATCGTCCGCTTCGCGCGATCAAAGGGCATTCTCTGCCAGGGCCGCGGCTCGGCCGCGAACTCTGCCGTCTGCTACTGCCTCCACGTGACCGAAGTTGACCCGAACCAGATCGACCTCCTGTTCGAGCGTTTCGTCTCCGCCGAGCGCCGCGAGCCACCCGACATTGACGTCGACTTCGAGCACGAACGCCGCGAGGAAGTCATCCAGTACATCTACAATCGCTATGGCCGCCACCGCGCGGGGCTCGCCGCCACCGTGATCTGCTATCGTGGCCGCAGCGCCGTCCGCGACGTCGGCAAGGTCTTCGGCCTCTCGGAAGACACGATCAGCGCCCTCTCCGGTACGCTCTCCGGCTGGACCTCCGCCGCCCCCGTCGACGACCAGGTCCGCGCCCTGGGCCTCGACCCGACGGATCGCCGCCTCGCACTCGCCCTCAAGCTCGCGGACGAACTCGGCGACTTCCCGCGCCATCTCTCGCAGCATGTCGGCGGCTTCGTCATGACGCGCGGCCGCCTCGACGAACTGATCCCCGTCTCCAACGCCGCGATGGAGAACCGCACGGTCGTCGAGTGGGACAAGGATGACCTGAACGCGCTCGGCATCCTCAAGGTCGACGTGCTCGCGCTCGGCATGCTCTCCTGCATGCGCAAGGCCCTGGCAATGCTGCACGACCATTACGGCTTCACGCCCACGCTCGCGGCCATCCCCAGGGAAGAACCCGCCGTCTACGACATGCTGTGCCGCGCCGATTCCCTCGGCGTCTTCCAGGTCGAGAGCCGCGCACAGATGACCATGCTGCCACGCCTGAGACCGCGGCAGTTCTACGATCTCGTGATCGAGGTTGCGATCGTCCGCCCGGGCCCCATCCAGGGCGGCATGGTCCATCCCTATCTGCGTCGCCGCCAGGGAAACGAGCCCATCGTCTACCCGCGGGCCGAGCTTGAAACCGTCCTGGGCAAGACACTCGGCGTACCCCTGTTCCAGGAACAGGCCATGCGGATTGCCATCGTCGCCGCAGGCTTCACTGCCGCCGAGGCCGACCGCCTGCGCCGTTCGATGGCCGCCTTCCGGCGCAGCGGCACGATCAGCCGCTTCGAGGACAAGTTCGTCGAAGGCATGATTGCCCGCGGCTACGACCCCGACTTCGCCGCACGCTGCTTCAGGCAGATCGAGGGGTTCGGCGAATACGGCTTCCCCGAAAGCCACGCCGCAAGCTTCGCCCTGCTCGTCTACTACTCGTCATGGGTCAAGTGCCACTACCCCGACGTCTTCGCAGCCGCGCTCCTGAACTCCCAGCCCATGGGATTCTATGCACCCGCCCAGATCGTGCGCGACGCACGCGAGCACGGCGTCGAGGTCCGCCCCGTCGACATCAACGCCTCGCACTGGGACAACACCCTCGAACCATCAACCCAAAACCCGTCATGGCCGGGCCCGTCCCGGCCACCCAGGGCCCACACACCACAGGATCCGCAACCTCTCCCAACCCTCCACCCCCGCCACGCCTCCATGGCCCACGAGATCCGCACGACCCGTGCGCTGCGCCTGGGCCTGCGCCAGGTCTCGGGCTTCCACGAGGCCGACGCACGCCGGATCGAGGCCGCCCGCACGCAGCCCTTCGATTCCATCCGCGACCTGTGGCTGCGCACCGGCCTTGAGCCGGCAGCGCTCGAGCGCCTTGCCGATGCCGACGCCTTCCGCTCGCTGGGCCTTGACCGCCGCGAGGCACTCTGGGTCGTGCGCGGGCTTCGCCGCGCCGGCGACAAGGATGACCTGCCCCTCCTCGCCGCCGCCAGCGCCCGCGAACACGAGCAGGACTTCGCCCTGCCCGTCATGCCGCTCGGCCAGCACATCGTCGAGGACTACCGTCATCTCCATCTGTCACTGAAGGCCCACCCCGTCTCGTTCCTGCGCGAGAGGCTGGACCGCCGCCGGGTCATCACGAACGACGCCCTGTCCACGACACGCGCAGGCCGCACGGTCGAGGTCGCAGGCCTCGTGCTGGTCCGCCAGCGCCCCGGCACCGCCTCGGGCGTGATCTTCATGACACTCGAGGATGAAACCGGCGTGGCCAACATCATCGTCTGGCCACGGACATTCGAGCGCTTCCGCCCGGTGGTCCTCGGCGCACGTCTCACGCTTGTGCGCGGCGAACTGCAGAGCGAAAGCGACGTGATCCACGTCGTCGCCGACCACATCGAAGACCTGACGCCGATGCTCGACGAACTCGGCGGCGACACAACCCCCTTCCGGCCCGCCAGCCGCGCCGACGAGGTCACACACCCCCTGCCGTCAGCAAAGCAGGATCCCGCCGCAACACTCTGGAAACACCCCCGCAACGTCCGCAGCGTCCTGCCGAAGGGCCGGAACTTCCATTGAAAAATGCAACAATATCTGTAACTCTCTTCACATGAGCGATCATGACAATGCCGAGAAAAAATCAATGAGCGTTAACGTCCGCATCAGCGGTGCGCTCAGGGACCATGTTGAACAGACGGCATCCGAAGGCGACTATGAAAGCGTCAGCGAGTACGTCCGGGATCTCATACGCAAGGACAAGGCCAGGCGGGAGGAGCAGGCCTTTGCAAATGTGAAGGGACGATTGAAAAAAGCCTTCGCAGAACCAAGGTCCAGCTACGAGACAGTCTCAGCAGCGCAGATCAGGGCACTGGCACGCAAACGTCCCGGAAAATGAGAACCTGGACCCTGTCGCCAGTTGCCAAGGCAAGCCTCGTCGACATCTACGAATACACCACAAGGAAATGGGGGCAGAGACAGGCCGACAGGTATCTTGATGGCTTGTTCCGGGTCTTTGAGAGGATTCCCGAGCGAAAGGTGCCTTGGCGACCCATCCCGGAAGAGTTCGAGGTGAAGGGATATTGCTACCGCTATCGGCAGCACTACATCTATTGGCGACGGTTCCCGGACGGCCATGTAGGTATAACGGCCATACTCCACGCATCGATGATGCACGGGGAGCGGCTCGCAACAGCCTTTGGCCTGGAAGAAGGGGATGGAGAATAGCCCTCCCTACCCCCGCCCGCGCTTCGCCCGCGTCGGCAGCACCATCCGCTCGATCCAGTTCTTGAGTTCGCGCGAGCGCAGCGCCTCATCCGTCACCGCCGCACTGATCCCGTGCCGCCACGCCAGCGCGACATCGCCCGGCTCACGCTCCAGCGCCTCAAGCTCCTCCACATGGCGCGCGTGATCCGCCTCACCCCGGAACAGGCCCTGAGAAACGCACGGCTCGCGCATGCGCCGGAACACGGCGGCAATGTCGGCGAACGAATACTCCGGATGGTACTGCACGCCCCAGAACGTGCAGCGCCGGGTCTTGATCTCGGCCGCCTGCACCGCGCTCCACGCATTCGTGGCCAGGATGGTCGTGCCGCGCGCCGTCTCCTCGATCTCGTCGAGATGCACGGTGATCGCATCGAAAACGGTGGGCTTGTCCCAGAAGAGATCGTGCTCTTCCCCCGCCTCGGTCAGGCAGATGCTGCGTGCAAAGCCGATCTCGCGCCCTTTCGGATTTCGCCGCACCGTGCCGCCGGCCGCAACAGTGGCCACCTGCAACCCCCAGCAGGAACCGAAGAAGGGCGTATCGGTCTCGAAGACCGCGCGTGCCAGCTCCACCTGCCGCATGATCGAAGGCCCAAGATCATAGATATTGAGAGACGACCCGGTGATGGCAACACCGTCATAGCCCTCAAGCCCCATGCGGTCGGGAAGATTGGCGCCTGCATCGGCAGGGAAACAGACATCCACCCGCGCCCCGGGCGCAATCACCCGCAGCACATCCGCATAGCGTGTGCTTGCCACACGCCCTCCAACGGCAGAGTGGCGACCGCGCCCTTCGGCCGTGTTTCCTTCGACAACAAGCAGGCGCAGCGCACTCATGGGTCTCGTCCTCGAACCGGCAACACGCCCCGGACAGGGCGGAATCATCGTGTCAGTCTAAAGCATCGCACGAACAACAACCGCCGCGCGTCACAATGTGCCGGCGAGCGCATTCTCGAAAATCAGGCGCGCCCCGGCGACATCAAGCGGAACCGGATTGCCTCCCGCCGTCGGATCCACGATCGCCATCGCGACAATCTGATCGATCTTCTCACGGCCGACATTCAGCCCGCCAAGCGTATGGGGAATTCCCGACGCACGCCGCAACGCGAGCACATGTGCCAGGAAGGCGTCGAATGACGCTGAAAGCCCGAGATAGGCGGCCAGCCGCGCAATCCGCGCCTCGATGGCCTTTCGGTTGAACACAAGCACATAGGGCATGAAGACGGCATTCGTCAGCCCGTGGTGCGTGTCATGCACCGCGCCCACCGGATGCGAGAGCGCATGGATGGCCCCGAGGCCCTTCTGGAAAGCGGTTGCGCCCATCGCTGCCGCAGCCATCATGTTGCCACGCGCCTCCAGGTCATCGCCCCGGGTGATGGCGCGCACGAGGTTCTCGTTGACCAGTCGCATGCCTTCCACCGCGATGCCATCGGCCATCGGATGGAACCCGGGCGCGCAGTAAGCCTCGAGGCAATGCGCGAAGGCATCAAGGCCTGTGGCCGCCGTGATCGCCGGCGGCAAGCCCACGGTCAGCACGGGATCGCAGATGGTGACGACCGGCATCATCTTCGGATGGAAAATGACCTTCTTCGTGTGCGAAGCCGCATGCGTGATCACGCCCGCGCGCCCCACCTCCGACCCCGTCCCCGACGTTGTCGGCACCGCGATCACAGGCGCAATCCCCTTCGGATCGGCCCGCGTCCACCAGTCGCCGACATCCTCGAAGTCCCACATCGGCCGCGTCTGGCCCGACATGAAGGCAATGACCTTGCCGACATCAAGCGCAGAACCGCCGCCAAAGGCCACGACCCCATCGTGAAGGCCCGCGCGCATCGCGCGCACACCGGTCTCGACATTGCTGTCGACGGGGTTCGAGCGAATGTCCGAAAACAGGCCCGCCCCAAGCCCGGCCGCCTTCAGCGACCCGAACGCCATCTGCGTCATCGGCAAGCCGGCAAGTCCGGGATCGGTGACAAACAGCGGCCGCGTGATCCCGTTGGCTTTGCACGCATCCGCAAGCTCGCCGATGCGCCCCGCGCCAAAGCGCACGCTGGTGGGATAATTCCAGTTCGAAGTCTGGCTCATGTCTCTTTCAACCGTTAGATCTGGTGACGCAGGTGATACGATTTCGGCCGCGTCAGCATCTCGTAGCCGATCGGCGACAGCGACGCCCCGCGCCCCGTGTCCTTCACGCCCGTCCATGCAAGCGCCGGGTCAAGGTAATCGCAGCGGTTCATGAAGACCGTGCCCGTCTCGATCCGGTCGCCGATGCGCTCGGCTGCCTCGAGGTCCCGCGTCCAGATGCCGGCCGTCAGGCCATAGGGCGAATCGTTCATCAGCCGGATCGCCTCCTCGTCAGAAGTGACCTTCATGATGCCGACGACAGGCCCAAAGCTCTCCTCCATCATGACCGACATCGAGTGGTCGACATGCGTCAGCACCTGCGGCGCCAGATAGGGTGTGCCCTCCTGGTTCGCACGAAAAGCCTTGGTATCGATCAGCGCCCGCGCCCCCTTGGCCAGTGCCTCGGCCGTCTGGTGGCGCACCACGTCGGCAAAGCGCGTATGGGCCATCGGCCCCAGCGTCGTGGCCTCGTCCATCGGATTGCCAAGCACGTATTTTCGGGTCAGGCTCGCAAACCCGTCGACAAAGCGGTCATACACCGAAGCATCCACATAGATGCGCTCGATCCCGCAGCAGCACTGCCCGGAATTGTAGAACGCCCCATCGACCAGGTTCTCGATCGCGTGCTCGAGGTTCACATCGCCGCGCACATAGGCCGGATCCTTGCCCCCGAGCTCGAGCCCCATCGTCGTGAACGTGCCGGCCGCAGCCCGCTCGATCGCCTTGCCACCCGCAACCGAACCCGTGAAATTCACGTGGTTGACCAAGCCCGAGCCCAGCAGCTTCGTTGTCTGCTCGTGACCCAGAACGATGTTCGCAAACAGGCCCTGCGGAAGCCCCGCTTTCTTCATCGCCTGGTCGAAGCGCTCGCCTACCAGGATCGTCTGCGAGGCGTGCTTCAGGATGACGGCGTTTCCGGCAATCAGCGCCGGTGCGATCGTGTTGACCGCCGTCAGGTAGGGATAGTTCCACGGCGCGATGACAAGCACGATCCCGACAGGCGTGCGCTTGATCATGCGGCGGAAACCGGGCTTTGGATCCGCCGGCAGCACGGGCTTGAGCGCACCCTCTGCAATGGCCACCATGTAACGTACGCGCTCCTCGAACCCGCGGAACTCGCCGCCGAACCGGACGGGTCGGCCCATCTGCTGCGCAAGTTCGGGCACGATCTCCTGATTCATTGCAAGCATCGCATCAAGGAAGCGCAGGACCGCCGCACAACGATCCTTCAACGGCACCTCGGCCCAGGCGCGCTGCGCCTCGCGCGAGGCCTTCAGCGTGGCAGCGATGTGCGCCTCGCTCGCAACCGGCCGGCGCGCCACCTCGTGCCCGTCAATCGGTGAAATGCAGACGATGTCAGACATGATGTCCCTCCGATGATCTCAATATAGCGTGCCATTTCCCGGTCGGTGATGGCCTTTGCGGAACTCCCGCTCTTCCCATTTGCGCCTCGTGGCCGGTGGCCCCGGTCATTCACGACGGATCACGATCGGCCTCGAGCCGGAAAACCGGGCCTTGCCCGGCAATCAGCGCATTCCACCAATCACACCTTGGCCAGGCCAGGCCGTGGGAACGATTGCCCCGCGCTCGACGACCAACTGCCCGCCGACAATGACATAGGGAATGCCGACCGAGGCCTCGCCCGGCTTGCGGAACGTTGCCATGTCCTTCACCGTATCGGGGTCGAAGACCGTCAAGTCGGCATCCGCACCAACCTGCACGCGTCCCTTGCGCCTCATCATCGGGGCGACGCCTTCGAGGCGGCGGGCCGGCAGCAAAGTCATCTTGCCCAGTGCATCCATCAGCGACAGCGTGCGCTTTTCGCGCACATGGAGGCC
>JAGWXR010000099.1 GCA_018969785.1 Alphaproteobacteria bacterium | reverse complement strand
GGCCGCAGCCGTGGCCCGGCCCTCGCCGTTGGCCTCGCCCATGCCCATCATCGAGGTCCCCATCTCGCCGATCACCGTCCGCACGTCGGCAAAGTCGAGGTTGATGAGACCGGGCATCACCATCAGGTCGGTCACGCCACGCACGCCGGCATAGAGCACCTCGTCCGCCATCTCGAAGGCCTTGGCGAAGGTCGTCTTCTCGTTGGCGATCCGGAACAGGTTCTGATTCGGCACGACGATCAGCGTGTCGACATAGGGCTTGAGCTTGTCGATGCCGTCCTCGGCCGTGCGCATCCGGCGCGCACCCTCGAAGGAAAACGGCTTGGTCACGACGCCGACCGTCAGGATGCCGAGCTCGCGGGCAATGCGCGCGATGACGGGTGCCGCCCCCGTTCCGGTCCCGCCGCCCATGCCGGCGGTGATGAAGACCATGTGGCTGCTGGACATGATGCGGCGCAGTTCGTCCTCGCTCTCCTCGGCTGCGCCCATGCCGATGTCCGGCCGGGAGCCCGCGCCAAGGCCCTGCGTGAGCTTCGCGCCGATCTGAAGGCGGTGCTGGGCTTTCGAATGGGCAAGAGCCTGGGCATCGGTGTTCGCAACAAGGAACTCGACGCCCTCAAGTCCGGACGTCACCATGTTGTTGACGGCGTTGCCACCGGCTCCACCCACGCCCAGCACAAGGATGCGCGGGCGAAGTTCCGTGAAGTCCGATGACATGAGGTCGATGGCCATTTTCTATTTCTCCATTCGTGCCACCTTCCCGATCGTGAAGTCACCCAACCATTGCGGACGCATTGTTGCGTCTCTTGTGTATGCAGTCTTGCCGCGCAACCGGTTAAAAATTCTCTTTTAACCAGCGCTTTATTCCAACGATGCCCCGCGCCGCGGAAGACGGCACGAACGGTATTGCCTCAAGCCCGTCCTCGCTGCCCGGCGCCGCGAGTTCCTTCGGACGCTGCAGCGCCCAGGACGCAAGCCCGGCGCACGCCGAGAAGGCTGCACCCGTGACGGTATCGGGCGCATCAGCAAGGCAGGCCGGCTTTCCAAGACGCACCTGCTTCGAGACGATGCGCGAGGCGATCTCCCGGATTCCGTTGAGCTGGCTCGCCCCGCCCGTCAGCACCACGCGCCGTGCCGCAATCGAGGAAAGGCCTGCCTCCGCAAGGCGATCCCTCACCATCTCGAGGGTCTCTTCGATCCGCGGCTGGATGATGCCGGTCAGGATCGAGCGCGGCACGCTGCCGTCGCCGTCATCCTCGCCGATCTGCTGCACCGGGATCAGTTCCCGCGCGTCATTCGGACCCGAGAGCGTGCTGCCGAACAGCGTCTTCAGGCGTTCGGCCTGCGACAGCGACGTCGAAAGCCCGCGCGCAATGTCGCTCGTCACATGGTTGCCGCCGATCGGCAGGACCTCCGCATGGACAAGCCCGCCATCCATGAAGACGGCAATCGAGGTTGTCCCGCCACCCATGTCGATGACGGTCGCACCTAGTTCGATCTCGTCGGCCACAAGCGTGGCAAGCCCCGCCGCATAGGCGCTGACCGCCTTGCCCGCGATGTCGAGATGCGAGCGCCCCACACAGGCTTCCAGATTGCGCAGCGGACCCTGCGCAACGCTCACGGCATGAAGGCTGACGCCCAGCGTGTCACCGAGCATGCCGACCGGGTTGCGGATGCCCCGCGCCCCGTCGACGGAAAAGCTGGACGGCATGCAATGCAGGACCTCGCGGTCCGACGCCGGAAACCGCGCACGACCGATCGCGATGGCGCGCGAAAGGTCGGCCGCGCTGACCTCGCCGCCTGTCGAGGGAACCTCGACACCGATCACCTGCGAGCGGGGAGCCCCGCACGACAGTGCGACATGCACATTCTTCAGGAGCACGCCCGCCATATGTTCGGCCTGATCGACGGCCGCACGGATGCCGGCCTCCGCGGCTGCGATGTCGACCACGTTGCCCGCGCGCACGCCACGGCTGGCCTGCTGCCCATGGCCGATGACGCGGAACCGCGCCACCTCGCCGTCAGGCTGTTCGAGGGGTTTGAGGATGAGGGCCGCGATCTTCGTCGATCCGATGTCGATCGCCCCGATGACGCCACCCCTGCTGGGCCAGTGAGCCTGGCCTCTTCCTGTCTTTCCAGTACGTCTGCCCATCAAGTATCCCTGCCGCCCGAGGCTTTGACCGTCTTTGCGATCAAAGGTGACCCAGGGGGCAGCTTGACGACGTACCTGTTCGCGAACCGAAGATCGATCGACAGGATATCCCGCGCGAAGATCTTTTGTTCGCGATCGAGAGTTACGAGTTCCGCCAGCGCCGCCTCGGCACCTTCTTCCGGAAGTCGTACGCGAACACCGTTAGCAAGCTGTAAATCCCAACGCCTTTCACCGCGTCGGATCGCGATCTTCACATGTGACTTCAACGCGGGCTGCGTTGCCACGAGCGCAACGAACGCCGCTGCCGCCTCGGGGGCACCCTTGCCGGTGACAAGCGGCAGCGCGGCGAAGCCGCGCGCATGCGTCACGCCGATGATCCGCCCGTCGCTGTCGATCACGAAATGCCGCTCGTTGTGCAGCCAGCGCGCGACCGGACGGCGCTCCTCGATCTTGATCTGCACGCGGTTCGGCCAGATCCGGCGTACCTGCGCCGACCTGACCCAGGGCAGCGATTCAACCCGCGCCCGCGCCTCGTCCACGTCGACATAGAGCATCAGGTCGCCAGGCTTGAAGTTCAGGAGCCGCGTGACCGCGGTATCCTTCGTGTTCACGGCCCCGGTGACGCTGATGTCCGCGACCGTGAAGCCGGCATCCGCCATCATTCCGTCGAAGCCGCGCTGCACGCTGCCCACGGCCGCCGCGACGTGGCCGCCCGAGAACAGCCCCGCCACCGTGACGGTCAGGAAGAATACGCCGATGAGCACGCTCCAGAACGCACCCCAGCGCACGGCGTTGCGCAGCCCCTGCTGCCAGCGCCCGATGAAGGTCGTCGGCTGCCCGCGCCGGCGCGGCCGCTGGATGCGCGGACGCGAACGCGCGGCCGGAGGCTTCTGCCGCCGCCGGGGCCCTGCCCCTTCGGGTGCATCATCCTCCTCGTCCGCCGCACTGCCTACCTGCCGCATGAAGCGTCCTCGACAAGCCACCGGCACAGCGCCTGGTACGAGATGCCCTTGAAGGCCGCCTGCTCGGGCGCAAGCGACGTCGGCGTCATGCCCGGCTGCGTATTCGTCTCGAGCAGGATGAGCCGCCCCGGCTCACCCTTCGTGTCGTCATAGCGGAAGTCGGTGCGGCTGATCCCGCGGCAGCCCAGCACGGCGTGCGCCTTCTCCGCGAGGTCCATCGCGGACTGGTAGGCGTCGGGATGAAGCTTCGCGGGCACCACGTGTTCGGATCCACCTTCTGCGTACTTCGCGTCGTAGTCATAGAACTTCGTCCGCGGGACGATCTCGGTAACGGCCAGCGCCTTGCCGTCCATCACGGCGACAGTCAGTTCCCGCCCGGGCACGAACTCCTCGACCATCACCTCGTCCCCGAGGTTCCAGTCCGGGCTCGTCAGCTGCTCGGGCGGCCGGTTGTCTCCTGAACGGATTATGAAGACGCCAACACTTGACCCTTGGTTAACAGGCTTGATCACGAATGGGGGTTTTATGGCGGTTTGCCGCGACACATCATGCCGCGAGCAGACGATGTCGTTAACGATTGGCAGCCCCGCGCTGCGATAGACCGCCTTCGTCCGCTCCTTGTGCATGGCGACCGCGGAGGCCAGAACCCCCGAATGCGTGTAGGGGATGTTGAGGATCTCGAGCAGCCCCTGGACGCAGCCATCCTCGCCCCACTGCCCGTGCAGCGCGTTGAAGCAGACATCCGGCTTGAGATTGAGCAGCACCTCGGCAATGTCGCGCCCGACATCGATCTCGGTCACGCGGAACCCCTCGGCACGCAGCGCCTCGGCACAGCCCTTGCCGGTGACCAGGCTCACGGGCCTCTCGGCCGACCAGCCACCCATCAACACCGCAACGTGCCGTTTCTCGCTCACCGCAAATCTCCCAATGCGATGCCCGCAAGATCATCCCAAGCGCGAAGCATCAGCCCCGGAATCTTTTTGTCCCCATTTGGGGAAAATGGAAAGGGAAATATGCCCGCGAGGGGAACGCCAAACCAACGCTTGTTGAAACAGAAGATACACTTTCGTCGGTGTTTTGAAGGTGTGTCACCAGCCTTTCCGCGCACGCAGCGCACGATGGGCGGCCCTCCCGCCCTCGGCAGGAACAATACAGGAACATGTCGGCAGGCACCACGCGCTCTTTGACGCAGTCCTCAGGCCCGCCCCACCCGCTTGATCTCCCACTCGAGCTCGACGCCGCTCTGCGCCTTGACCCGCGCGCGCACCTCCTCGCCCAGGGCTTCGATTTCGTTGCCGCTGGCCTTCCCGTGATTGATCAGGAAGTTGCAGTGCAGCGTCGACACCTCGGCGTCACCATGCCTGAGGCCCCGGCACCCGGCCGCATCGATGAGCTGCCAGGCCTTGTGCCCGGGCGGGTTCTTGAAGGTAGAGCCCCCCGTCCGGCTGCGGATGGGCTGTGTCGCCTCGCGCGAGCGCGTGATCTCGTTCATCCGCGCCTCGATCTCGGCCTTGTCGCCGTGCGTCCCCTCGAACAGGCCCTCGATGAAGATGAAATCCGGCGACACCGCCGCCTTACGATAGGAAAACCCCATCTCGGCATTCGACAGCACGACGCGCGCGCCCGACCGCGTCAGCGCCACGGCCTCGACCAGCGTATCCTTGAACTCGCGCCCATAGGCCCCCGCATTCATGCGCAAGCCCCCGCCCACGCCACCGGGAATGCCGCGCATGAACTCGAGCCCGGCAAGCCCCGCCTCCAGCGCCGCCTTCGCCAGCGCCACGTCCAGCACCGCAGCGCCCGCGCGCAGCCGGGTCTCGCCCTCGCGCGTGATGTTCATGAACCCGCGCCCCAGCCGGATGACAACACCCGGCACGCCGCCATCGCGAACAAGCAGGTTCGAGCCCACGCCAATGACCAGGACCGGAATCTCTGAAGGACAGCCCGCAAGGAACGCGGCAAGGTCATCGGCATCGGCCGGAATGAACAGCACGTCCGCAGGCCCGCCGGCGCGGAACCAGGTCAGGTCGCGGATCGCCGCATTGGCCGTATAGGGCCCGCGCACGCGCGGCAGGCGCGCGATCAGGGCCTCGCCCTCGCCAGCCATCGCCTCAGCCCTTGCTCTCGGACAGGGCCTGCAGCTGGCCCGGCAGCATGTTGGCCCAGTTGGTGATCGAGCCCGCGCCAAGGCACACGACATAGTCGCCCGAGCGCGCCATCTCGGCGACAAGCTTCGGCAGCGCCTCGGGCGAGGACAAGGGGATCACCTGCCGGTGGCCATGCGCACGCATGCTTTCGACCAGCGCATCGCGCGACACGCCCTCGATCGGCGCCTCGCCCGCCGCATAGACATCAGAGACGATCACCGCATCCGCACCATGCAGGCAGGTCGAGAATTCCTTGAACAGGTCGCTCAGCCGCGAATAGCGGTGCGGCTGCAGCACCGCGATCACGCGCCCCGACGCCACCTGCCGTGCTGCCTTCATCGCAGCAAGCACCTCGACCGGGTGATGCGCATAATCATCAATGATCGTGACACCGTTCCACGTGCCCGTCTTCGTGAAGCGCCGCTTGACGCCCTCGAACTGCGCCAGCGCCTCGCGCACGGTGACGTCCGGAATGCCAAGCTCGCGCGCAACCGCAATGGCCGAGAGCGAATTCTGCACATTGTGCTCGCCCGGCATCGGCAGCATCAGGCCCGCCAGCGTGCGCGTCGTGCCCTTGGCGCGGTCCGAAAACACGACGTCATAGTGCGAAACTCCGCCCTCGAAGCGCACATTGATCGCACGCACGTCAGCCTGCGGCCCGAACCCGTACGAGATCAGCCGCCGGTCACTGACGCGCCCGAACATGGCCTGCACTTCCGGGTGGTCGATGCACAGCACCGCAAAACCATAGAACGGGATGTTCTGCACGAACGTGTCGAAGGCGCGCTTCAGCCCGTCGAAGCCCTTGTAGTGGTCAAGATGCTCCGGATCGATGTTGGTGACGACCGCAATCGTTGCCGGCAGCTTGACGATCGTGCCGTCGGACTCATCGGCCTCGACCACCATCCAGTCACCCTGGCCGAGCCTGGCATTTGTCCCATAGGCATTGATGATGCCGCCATTGATCACGGTCGGATCGAAGCCGCCCGCCTCGAGCAGCGAAGCCACCATTGTCGTTGTCGTGGTCTTGCCATGCGTTCCGGCGATGGCAACCGCACTCTTGAGGCGCATCAGTTCGGCCAGCATCTCGGCCCGACGCACCGTCGGGATATGGCGTGCCCGCGCCGCCGCAAGCTCGGGATTGTCCGGCTTGACCGCCGACGAATAGACGACGACCGCCGCATCACCCAGGTGCTCGCGCGCATGCCCGATCGAGATGCGGATGCCAAGGCTGCGCAGCCGCTTGACGTTCGCGCTCTCGGACGCATCCGAGCCCTGGATCTTGTAGCCAAGGTTGTGCATCACCTCGGCGATGCCGCTCATGCCGATGCCGCCGATGCCGATGAAATGCAGGGGGCCAATCTGGAGGGGAATGCGGCTCATGGGCGAACGGTAGCTCCGGGTCAGGATCAGGACGCGTTCGCGGCAAGCCCTCCGGTCTGTTCAACCAGGTCGGCAAGCCGGCCAGCCGCGTCGGCACGGCCTAGGCTTAGCGCTTTCATGGCCGCCGTCTCAAGCAAAACCGGGTTCTCCATCAACTCGGTCAGCTTGGCCGCCAGCATTTGGGCGGTCAGGGTCTTCTCCGGGAAGGTCCACGCGCCACCCTCGGCCTCGACCTGCCGCGCATTGGCTGTCTGGTGGTCATCCATGGCAAAGGGATAGGGGATCAGCAGCGCCGGCCGCCCGGCAACGCATTCCTCGGTCACGGTCGAGGCCCCCGCCCGGCTGATGATGAGGTGCGCCTCGGCCATCAGCGTGCCCATGGCAGTGAAGAAGTTCGACAGCGTCGCCTCGACGCCCAGTTCCCCGTAGCGCTGGCGCGCCGCCTCGATATCCTCGGGCCGGCACTGCTGCACGACCTTGAGCCTCAGCCGCAGGTCCTGCGACAGGAGGCCGATCGCCTCGGGCACCAGCGTCGCCAGCACGCGCGCACCCTGGCTGCCGCCGAAGACGAGCAGCCTGAAGGGACCCGCCGGCGCAGGCCGCGCATAGGGCGTCACGCTTTGCACCACCGCCGGGCGGACCGGGTTTCCCGTCATCGACACGCGGTCGCGGATGATCTCGTCGACATGCGCAAGCTTCGGGAAGCTCGACGCGATCCGCGTCACGCCAGGCGCAAGCCACCGGTTCACGCGCCCGAGCACCGCGTTCTGTTCGTGGATGACGGTCGGCAGGCCGCGCCGGATCGAGGCGAACATGGTCGGCAGGGCCGGATAGCCCCCGAACCCGACAACGACCGCGGGCCTGATCCGCCCCAGCGCCAGCCAGGCCACCAGCGCACCGCGCGCCAGTCGCAGCACCGCAAGCCCCTTGCCCACGGCCCCCCGGCCCGCAAACGTGGCCGACGGCACCGTGACGATTTCGGCCTTCGGGAAGGACTGCGCATAGTTATGGCCGCGGTCATCCGTCATCAGGATCACCCGCCGCCCGCGGCGCGCCAGTTCCTCGGCCAGCGATTGTGCCGGAAAGATGTGTCCACCCGTACCACCGGCTGCGATGACGACAGGCCGTGTCATCACTGCCTCCGCAACCCGGAGAAGCGCTGGCGCGTCAGCGCCAGCAGCATGCCGATCGAGATCGACACCGCCAGCATCGACGACCCGCCAT
>JAGWXR010000098.1 GCA_018969785.1 Alphaproteobacteria bacterium | reverse complement strand
CCTTTTTCGGGGACATAGGGGCGCTTGCCGGGGGTGCGCCAGGAGGTGTCGGCGAGCCAGGAGGCGAGTTCGGGGCCGCAGCCGTCGCCTTCGGGGACGGGGTCCTGGTCCTTGCAGGCGTCGCTGTCGGCGGGGCAGGCGATGCGGACGTGCATGTGGGAGGTGTGGCCGCGCCAGGGACGGATCTTGCGCAGCCAGGCGCGGTCGGTGTCGCCGGCCTGTTCGCACAGGGCCTGCTTGATCGGTGGCGAGACGAAGATGCGTTCGACATCCGGGTTGCGGGCGGCGCGGGCGAGCATGGCGACCTGGGCTGCACCGAAGGCAGGTGTGACGGTGACGGCCTCGAGGTCGACCATCGAGGGGGGATCGAATGTCTCGAGCTCGTCGGGGGTGAGGCGGCGCTCGGGCAGCGGGGTCAGCCAGATGTCGGCGTCGAGGCCGGTCTGGTGCGAGTTGTGGCCATAGGGCATGGGGCCGCCGCGGGCTTGCGCGAGGTCGCCGACGAGGACGCCGCGATGGCCGTCGGCGGCAACCTGCCGGGCGAGGTCCTCGACCATGCGCACCAGGGCGGGGTGCCCCCAGGCGCGGTTGCGGGAGGGCTTGAGCACCTGCCAGTGGGGCGAATCGGCGGCGAGCCGGTGAGCGCCGGCGATGCAGCCATTGGTGTAGGTCCCGTGGACCATCGGTGCGCCGGTGGTCGCACCGCGGACTGCGGCAAATTGTGCGGCGGCGGGTTTCCGGAGGGCGGCGGCGGGGGCGGCGACGGCCTCGGCCGCAAGGGTTGCGGCTGCGAAAAGCGCCAAGGCCGCCGTGAGGCGCAGGCTGGTTAAGCGTGGCATCGGGGGAACCTCCACTTCAGGCCATACCAACCGTGCGCCCGTGTCAATTTCGGGGCAAGACCTCGACATGGCGCGGGTGAAACCACATTTCATGCGCGTGGCGGGGTAGCAACAAACCGCAGGTTGGGTTACATAGCCCCCGCTTTCAGCGCTTTTCCCTCGTCCGGGGCCCCGGGCGGGACGGGGCGCGTTCCTCACGCTATTCCAGGTCCCGCATGTACGCCGTTCTGCTCGCCATCGAAGTCATCGTCTGCATCGCCATGATCGTCGTGATCCTGCTCCAGCGCTCGGAAGGCGGGGGGCTCGGTCTTGGAACGGGCGGGGGCGTCAGCGGGCTGATGTCGGGGCGGGGCACGGCAAACGTGCTGACGCGCACCACGGTGGTGCTGGCCACCATCTTCATCACGACATCGATTGCGCTGGCGTTGCTGGCGAAGAATTCGGGCTCGTCGAACCCGTGGGGCGCCGTGACCTCGGAAGACAAGCCGCTGGGCACGCTGCCGGACGTGCCGTCTGGCGCGCCAAGCGCACCGAGCCTGCCGACGCCGCTGCCCACCGCGCCGTCGACACCAGTTCCCGGCGCGCCGGCACCGGCGGCGACGACACCTGCACCGGCGGCGGCACCTGCCGCGCCGGCGTCACCTGCGGCCGCCAATCCACAGCCGGCGCAACCTGCGCCCGCTGCGCCTGCGAGCGGCGGCGGGAATTAAGCTTCTTTTCTCGCGACTTTTCGTGCCTGCCGCGTGAAACGCGTTCCACGGCGCACGTCAAAATTCCATTGTTCCAACCGACATAAAAACTTTACTGTGAGGGTCCATGGCGCGGTTCATCTTCATCACCGGCGGCGTGGTTTCCTCCCTCGGTAAAGGCATTGCCTCGGCGGCCCTCGGCGCGCTGCTGCAGGCGCGTGGCTACAAGGTCAGGCTTCGCAAGCTTGACCCCTATCTCAACGTCGATCCGGGTACCATGTCCCCGTATCAACACGGCGAGGTGTTCGTGACCGATGACGGGGCGGAGACCGACCTCGACCTCGGCCACTATGAACGCTTCACGGGCGTCTCGGCCACGCGGGGCGACAGCGTCACCACGGGGCGGATCTATCTCGACATCCTCTCGCGCGAGCGACGCGGCGATTACCTGGGCGCGACGATCCAGGTCATCCCGCACGTCACCGATGCGATCAAGCAGTTCGTGCTGAACGACAGCGACGATGTCGATTTCGTGCTGTGCGAGATCGGCGGCACGGTGGGCGACATCGAGAGCCTTCCGTTCCTCGAGGCGATCCGGCAGGTTGGCAACGAACTGGGGCGCGAGCGCAGCCTGTTCGTGCATGTGACGCTGGTGCCCTATATCGCGGCGTCGGGCGAGCTGAAGACGAAGCCAACGCAGCATTCGGTCAAGGAACTGCGCTCGATCGGCATCCAGCCGGACATCGTGCTCTGCCGTTCGGAACGCGAGGTGTCGGCCGAGGAGCGGCGCAAGATCGCGCTTTTCTGCAATGTTCGCGCCTCGAGCGTGATCCAGGCCTTGGACGTGTCGACCATCTACGAGGCGCCGCTGTCCTATCATGCGCAGGGATTCGACGACGAAGTCCTTTCGATCTTCGGCATTCGCGACGCGGCGGCGCCGAAGCTTCAGCGCTGGCAGACCGTGGTCAAGCGCGTCAAGGAGCCCGAGGGCGAGGTCAAGATCGCGATCGTCGGCAAGTACACGGGCCTCAAGGATGCCTACAAGTCGCTGAACGAGGCGCTGACGCATGGCGGCATTGCCAACAATGTGCGCGTGAAGGTCGAGTGGATCCAGTCCGAGGTGTTCGAGCAGCCGGGGCATATCCAGCACCTGGAAGACGTCCATGGCATCCTGGTGCCGGGCGGTTTCGGCGAGCGCGGGACGCTTGGCAAGATCGAGGCGGCGCGGTTCGCGCGCACGCGCAAGGTTCCCTATTTCGGGATCTGCTTCGGGTTGCAGATGGCGGTGATTGAAGCTGCGCGCAACCTCGCGGGCCTCGAGGACGCGACCTCGACCGAGTTTGGTCCGTGCAAGACCATGGTCGTGGGGCTCATGACGGAATGGATGCAGGGCAACCAGCTCGAGAAACGGCAGGCGGGCGGCGACCTGGGCGGCACGATGCGGCTTGGCAAGTTCCCGGCGGTGCTCAAGCGCGGCAGCAAGGTCGCCGAGATCTATGGCAGCAACGAGATCGAGGAGCGGCATCGCCACCGCTACGAGGTGAACCTCGCCTATCGCGACCAGTTGGAGCGGGCAGGGTTCATCTTCACGGGCATGTCGCCGGACGGGCTCTTGCCCGAGATCTGCGAACGGCAGGACCATCCGTGGTTCATCGGGGTGCAGTTCCACCCGGAACTCAAGTCACGCCCGTTCGAGCCGCATCCCCTGTTTGCGAGCTTCATCGAGGCGGCGGTGCAGCAGAGCCGGCTGGTCTGAGCGGCGTTCAGGCCATCGCGGCGCGGATGGCCTTGAGCTGGGTGAGCAGGCGTTCGGCGCTGTCGAGCGGCAGGCAGCTCGGGCCGTCGCACAGGGCCTTGTCGGGGTCGGTGTGGAACTCGAGGAACACGCCGTCGGCGCCGGCAGCAACGGCTGCGCGTGCGATCACAGGGACACCGTCACGGCGCCCGCCGGTCGAGCCGCCGCTGGTGCGCGGGTCGGCGCCGGGCAACTGCACCGCATGGGTCGCGTCGATGGTCACGGGCACGCCGAGCCTGTGCATCTCGCCGATCGCCAGCATGTCGACGACAAGATTGTTGTAGCCGAACGAGGTCCCGCGCTCGCAGAGCACGATGTCGAGGCTGGGGGCGACCTCGCGCACCTTGGTGATGATGTTCTTGCAGTCCCAGGGCGCCAGGAACTGCGCCTTCTTCACGTGCAGCCAGCCGCCGTTGGCCTCGGTCGCACGTGCGGCGGCCGTCACGAGGTCGGTCTGGCGGCACAGGAAAGCCGGGATCTGGACGATATCGGCGACAGCGGCAACAGGTTCGGCCTGCTCGACCTCGTGCAGGTCGGTTGCGATCGGCACGTTCAATGTACGCTTGATCTCGGCCAGCATGGCGAGGCCATCCTTGAGGCCCGGGCCGCGATAGCTCCTGATCGACGAGCGGTTGGCCTTGTCGAAGCTTGCCTTGAAGACATAGGGCAGGCCCAGACGGCCGGTCACGTCCTTGAGGTGACGGCCCACGGTCAGCGCGAGGTCGAGGTTCTCGAGAACATTGAGTCCGGCGATCACGAAAAGCGGCTTGCCGGGGCCCAGTTGCAGGTTCCACTTCCTGAGCGTGATGGCGGCCATGGGTCCCTTATCCTTGTCTTGCCCGAGCATGAACACGGCCTCTCCCTAGCATCCGGGGACGGGCAGATGCTAGGTGGGTGTTCGGCTGCGGCCACACGACCGCGGCAGACATGGTAAAGCGCGACACGCGCGACAGGATCCCCACCGCATGAGCCTTCGACCGATTCCCGACAACGCCCGCGCCGACCTTGCGCGCGGTGGTAGCGGGCTTGCCGTCGGCGATGCGGCAACGCGGCTTGCCGCGCAGGGTCCCAATGACATCCTGGTAGCGCCCGCGGCCTCGTGGAAGGAGACGCTGGGCGACACGCTGCGCGATCCGATGATCTGGTTCCTGGCCGGGGTCAGCGTGCTCTTTGCCGTGATCGGCGACTATGCCGAGGCAACCGTGCTGGCGCTGGCGCTCGTGCCGCTCATGGGAATGGATGCATGGCTGCACCGGCGCACGCAGGCCTCGACGCAGGGGCTGGCGAGCCGCCTGGCGACGCAGGCGGTCGTGATCCGCAGCGGCGCGGCGCATCTTGTTTCGGCGCAGGATGTCGTCGTGGGCGATGTTGTTGAAGTGCAGGCGGGTGAGCCGTTCCCGGCCGACGGGATCCTCGTCGAGGGCGCGGGCGTTCAGGTCGACGAGAGCGCGATGACGGGGGAATCGTGGCCCGTGCGCAAGGTCGTGTTTTCCGGCAGCCCTGTGCCGCCGGCGCTCGACATGACGCATTGGTGCCTCGCCGGGACGCGCCTGCTGACGGGCCCGGCGCGGGTGCGGATCGTCGCCACAGGGCGCGAGACGCTCTATGCGGACATCGTGCGCTCGGCCCTGCTGGGACCGCATGCACTGACACCGCTGCAGCAATCGGCGGGGCGGCTTGTCGCTGTCATGCTGCGCGGCGCGATCGCGCTCTGCCTGCTTCTGGCGGCGGTGCGCCTGGTGCAGGGACATGGGCTCCTCGATGCGTTCCTGAGCGCGGTGACGCTGGCGGTTGCCGCGATACCGGAGGAATTCCCGGTGGTCATGGCAATGTTCCTCGGCGTGGGGGTGTATCGTCTTGCACGTCGCAAGGCGCTGGTGCGGCGCGCGGTGGCCGTTGAAAACATCGGCCGGCTGACCTGCATCTGCTCGGACAAGACAGGCACCCTGACCGAGGGGCGGCTGGCGCTGGCGCACGTGGTGCCGGCTTCCGGCCATCCGCAGGTAGACGTGCTGGCGGTTGCACGCCTCGCCGCGCGCGCCGAGAGCGGCGATCCGCTTGATCTGGCACTGCTTGAAGGTGCGCCGGTGGCAAGCTTGCGGCGGCTTGCGGCCTTTCCCTTCACGGAAGACCGGCGGCGCGAGACCTGCATCGTGGACGCCGGCGATGGCCTGCTTGTTGCGGCGGTCAAGGGGGCGCCGGAGACCGTGTTTGGCCTCTGCGACGGGGGGCTCGACCCGGGGCCGTGGCGAGCGCAGCTCGAAAGCCTTGCCGAGGGCGGGCACAAGGTGATCGCGGTTGCGCGGCGGGACCTCAACGCCGGCGAAGACGTGACGCGGGAACCGACGGGCGGCTACACGTTGCTCGGGCTCATCGCCTTCGAGGACCCGGTGCGCGAAGGCGTGCGCGAGGCTGTGGCACGCTGCCAGGCCGGCGGCATCCGCGTGATCATGGTGACGGGCGACCATCCGCTGACGGCGCGCGCGGTCGCGCGCGACATCGGGCTGGGCGGGGGGGATCCGCATGTGCTTCTTGCCGATGCCATTGACGGACCGGTCTCGGCAGCAGCGCTGGCGCAGGCCGACGTCGTTGCCCGCGCCACGCCCTCGCAGAAGCTCAAGCTGGTCCAGGCGCTGCGGGCCGCGGGCGAGTCGGTTGCCGTGACCGGTGACGGCGTCAACGATGTGCCTGCGATCAAGGCGGCGGATGTCGGGATCGCCATGGGCGAGCGGGGGACGCAAAGCGCGCGCGAGGTGGCATCGATCGTTCTGCTCGACGACAATTTCCGCACCATCGCCGATGCAGTGGCCGAGGGCCGGCAGCTTTTCGTCAACCTGCAGCTTGCCTTCATCTACCTGCTGCTGGTGCATATTCCGCTCGTGCTGAGCGCGGCCCTCGTGCCGCTGCTCGACAACCCGATCCTGTACCTGCCGGTGCATGTCGTCATCCTCGAGCTTGTCATCCATCCCACGGCGCTGCTGGCCTTCCAGCAGGCGGCCACGGGTGGGCTGAGGCCCATCCCGCGCGAGGGGCCCTCGCATTTCTTTCCCTTCCACACCTGGCTTCGGGTGGCCGGGTCAGGGCTGGTTCTGTCTGCGATGCTGGTGGCGGCATTCGAGATCCTGTCGGCGCAGGGTGCGGGCGAGGCCGAGGCGCGCAGCGTGGTGCTGGCCATGCTGGTGGTGTGGAGCGCGGCGATGGCGCTGGCGCTGAACCGCAGCACGCGGGGGATCAGTGCTGTCATTCCCATCGTGTCGGCAGCGCTGGTCGTGCTGCTCGTGCAGATGCCCGTGCTGTCGGGTTATGTGCACCTTGCGGCACTGGGGGCCCTTGATTGGGCTGCGATCGCGGTTTCGTCACTGCTGGCGGCGGGGCTTGCCGTGTTCACGCGGGCTTCGCTGCACGCCCGCACACTGCACGCATGAAAACGGCGCCGGAAGCGATCCGGCGCCGCGCCTGTGTCGGGCTTTCGTGCCGGGCTCAGCCGCCGAAGAGCGAGCCAAGCGCGCCGAACAGGGCGCCGAGGAACAGGATCATGACCGCGAGGGCCTGGATCATGAAGCCCATCGAGCGCTGGTCGGCCGCGGTCATGTAGCCATGGGCATACATGTAGCGCCCCACGATCCAGATCGCACCGATGACGGCGCCGACGAGGCCGTTCCAGTACATGCAGAAGATCCACATGCTCACGAGGAAGATCGGCAGCCACTCGAGCGTGTTCATCTGCACGCGGAACACGCGCTCGAAATCGGGATTGCCGGTCGTGGCGGGTGCCGGAACGTTGTACTTGCGGCGGGCATTGCCGACCATCAGGCCGGTCCAGAAATAAAAGAGCAGGGCGGCAAGGGTGACAAGAACGGGCCAGGCAGACATGCGGATCTCCTCCTGATGGGGGCCGGGACGCTCCGTGGCCTTGCTGGCCGCCGGTTCGACCCGACTCATGGTGGCATCGTAAGCCTGCCGGTGCTGCAGGCGAAACCGCATTGGGGGTCGGGCCTCCGGAATCAGCCGGACCGTTGCGGCGGGAAAGCATGGGTGCGGCGGGTTTGGGCTTTCATCGCCGTACCGGTTTGGCTATGAACGCGGCGCATCGTAATTGCGGAACCCGGGCCACTACCATGACAGCCATCATCGACATTCGCGGACGCGAGATCCTCGACAGCCGTGGCAATCCCACGGTCGAGGTCGAGATCGAACTTGAAAACGGAAGCGTCGGCCGTGCAGCCGTCCCGTCGGGGGCCTCCACGGGCGCGCATGAAGCGGTCGAGAAGCGCGATGGTGGCAAGCGCTATGGCGGCAAGGGTGTCGAGCAGGCGGTCGCGGCCGTGAACGGCGAGATCTTCGATGCCATCGCGGGAATGGAGGCGGAAGAACAGTTGCACATCGACCGCACGCTCCTTTCGCTGGACGGCACACCGAACAAGGGACGCCTTGGCGCGAACGCGATCCTCGGTGTCTCGCTGGCGACGGCCCACGCGGCTGCGCACGCACGCGGGCAGACGCTCTTCCGCTATGTCGGCGGCACGCAGGCGCACCTCTTGCCTGTTCCGTTCATGAACATCATCAAT
>JAGWXR010000007.1 GCA_018969785.1 Alphaproteobacteria bacterium | reverse complement strand
AACGCGGGGCGCATGACAATCGTCGGCCTGCCCGACAAGGCCGTGGCCGAAAGCCGCGACCGGGTGAAGGCCGCGCTCCACGCGATTGGCCTCGCGCTCCCCTTCAAGCGCATCACGGTCAATCTCTCACCCGCCGACCTGCCAAAGGAGGGCAGTCACTACGACGTGCCGATCGCGCTCGGTCTTCTTGCCTCCATGGGCGTCCTGCCATCGCTCGAAATGGCCGGCTGCCTCGCCATGGGCGAGCTCTCGCTCGACGGTGCCATCGTTCCCGTTGCCGGCGTCCTGCCCGCCGCGATCAAGGCGCTGGAGCTCGGCCGCACCTTCATCTGCCCTGAATCTGCCGGCCCCGAGGCCGCATGGGCCGAGGGCTTGCAGGTCATTGCCGCCCCAAGCCTGGTCGCACTCGTCAATCACCTGAAGGGCATCCAGGTCCTCTCTCCGCCAAGGCCACGACTGGCCGACGACACCGTAGCCGTGCCCGACCTGCGCGACGTGAAGGGCCAGGAAACCGCCAAGCGCGCCCTCGAGGTCGCCGCCGCGGGTGGCCACAACCTGCTCATGATCGGCCCGCCGGGCGCCGGCAAGTCCATGCTCGCCGCCCGCCTGCCGGGCCTTCTTCCCGCACTCGATCCGCGCGAGGCGCTCGAGGTATCGATGGTCCAGAGCCTTGCGGGAGAATTGAAGAACGGTGCCATCGGCCGAAGGCGTCCCTTCCGCGCGCCGCACCACTCAGCCAGCATGGCAGCTCTCGTCGGCGGCGGCATCCGCGCCCGCCCCGGTGAAGTCAGCCTCGCGCATCTCGGCGTCCTCTTCCTCGACGAGCTGCCCGAGTTCCAGCGACAGGTCCTCGATTCGCTGCGCCAGCCGCTCGAGACCGGCGAAACCCTCGTCGCCCGTGCCAACGCGCATGTGCGCTATCCCAGCCGCGTGCAGCTCATTGCCGCCATGAACCCCTGCCGCTGCGGCTACATGAGCGAGGCCGACCGCGCCTGCGGCCGCGCGCCCAAATGCGGCGCCGACTACCAGTCGCGCCTGTCGGGCCCGCTGCTCGACCGCATCGACCTGCATGTCGAGGTCTCGCCCGTCAGCGCGCAGGATCTCGCGCTCCCGCCACCCGCGGAAGGCTCGCGCGATGTTGCCCTGAGGGTAAGCGCCGCCCGGGCCATCCAGTCCGACAGATACAGGGACATGGCCGTGCGCACCAACGCCGAGGCCGACGGCGTCATGCTCGCGCGCGTGGCCGCACCCGACGACGCAGGCCAGGCCCTTCTCGTCAAGGCCGTCGAGACGCTGAAACTCTCGGCCCGCGGATACCATCGGGTGCTGCGCGTGGCGCGCACGCTCGCCGACCTCGAGGGCAGGCCGCAGGTCTCGCGCCCCCACATCGCCGAGGCACTGTCCTACCGCAGGCTCCAGCTCGCCGCCTGAGCCACGCCCCTACCGGATTTTGTGGTCCCCCTGTGACGCTCGCCGCAGGAATGGGGGATCGAGGCCCTTGTTCCCGCCCGCCGGAGGGGCGCAGAATCACCCGGACTGCGCCGCTTTTGCATCAGCGACACGTGCTAGCCTGCCGCGCAAGCAGTATGGAGGAAAATTGATGACGCGCTTTCTTTACCTGTTGATCCAGCCCGGCGTGATTTCCACCGGGCTTCTCGGAACCATCCTCCAGGTCGGGCTGGCCTTCGCGAACTCGTTCAATGTTGCGGGCGTGGCTGACCTGATCATGAGCTACGGCCTCAGCGGCCAGCTTGCCTCAGGTGGCCTCATCGCCGCCCTGACCGGCATGTACTACTCGGTGACCCGCCGCGGCACGAGCCAGGCAACCGCCGCCGGCGCCGGCGCTGTGGCCGGCGGCATCTCAGGCACGCTCGGCACCTCCATCACCCAGGCCCTCGGCTGGACCGCGATTGCCGACGGGACGACCCCGCTGCTGAACTTCACCGCCATCATGACGGCCCTGACCGGTGCCGTCACGACCGGCGACCCCTCGCTCCCGCCGGGAAGCGAGCCGATGTTCGATCCGATGACGCTTTCCCAGGTATTCGGCACGACCGCGGCGGGCGGCGGCATCGGTGCGATGCTGATCCGCGGCTTGCTGTCAGGCAAGGGCAATTGAACCCCCGCAACGACCGGGCCGATTAAGGAAAGCTAAATTCAAGCCTGCGAGGGTCGTGTCCCCGAACCTTGCAGGAACAACAGGTCCGTGCCTCTTGCCCACAAGATACTGTCCATCATCGCCCTGACCGTGGCGGTGTCCGCGGCCGGCAGCATGGTGCTGTGGGAAGGCTCTGTCCCGAACGCAAGCCACCTCATCATTGCCGGCGTCTCGATCGCCGGCATGTCGGTTCTCCTGTTCCTGCTTCTCGTCACCCAGCGCCGGGCCGATCAGCTTGACGAGCGCTCGGGCGAACTCGCCCACCTCAAGCGCGAGCTCGAGAACACGATCAACACGCTCCAGCACCGCAACCAGGAAATCGAGCTCAGCGAGCGGCGCTATCGAACGATGGTGGACCAGCAGGGCAACATCATCCTGCGCAAGCTTCCCGACGGCCGCCTCACGCTGGTGAACGACGCCTTCTGCAAGGCTTTTGGCGTGAAGCGGGAAGAGGCACTCGGGCGCATCTTCGCTGCGCGGCTTCATCCCGACGAGACAAGCGGGCAGCCCGGACCCGCCAGAAGCACGCTGGGCGACCCCGAACAGAAATACACGCAGTGCGTCCAGACAGCCGGCGGCTGGCGCTGGATCACATGGGAAGACCATGCCATCCGTGATGACCGCGGCCGGGTCTGCGAGATCCAGAGCGTCGGTCGCGACGTCACCGAATGGCATCGGCTCGAGACGGCCCTGCGCGAGGCGCGCGACCGCGCCGAGGGCGCCAACCGCGCCAAGTCCATGTTCCTCGCCACCATGAGCCACGAGATCCGGACACCCATGAACGGGGTGATCGGCATGACAGGCCTGTTGCTGAACACGCCCCTCACGCCCGAGCAGCGCTCCTATGCAAGTGCCGTCCGCGACTCCGGCGAAGCCCTTCTGGGCATCATCAACGACATTCTCGATTTCTCGAAGATTGAATCCGGGGCCATGGTGCTCGAGGACGTCGAATTCGCCCCCCGCGCCCTGATCGAGAGTGTGGCCGAACTCCTGAGCCAGCGCTGCGCCGAGAAGGGCATCGAGATCGTGACCTACGCCCACCCGCGCTTCGCGGGTAATTTCATTTCCGACGAGGGGCGCGTTCGCCAGGTCCTGCTCAACCTCGCCGGCAACGCCGTCAAGTTCACCGACCACGGCGGCGTGCGGATCTCCATGCAGGCCGACGAAGACCCGGGCTTTATCCGCTTCGAGGTGGCCGACACCGGCATCGGCATCGCCGAGGATGCGTTGCCGCGCATCTTCGCCGAATTCACGCAGGCCGACTCCTCGCTCGCCCGGCGTTACGGTGGCACAGGCCTCGGCCTCGCCATCACCCAGCGCCTGGTCCAGGCGCTCGGCGGCAGGATCGGCGTCTCGAGCACGCTGGGCAAGGGCTCGCGGTTCTGGTTCACGCTGCCCGCGCGTCGCGCGCCCGCCCAGGTTGAGGCAGCCCCGTCGCTCAGCGGCGTCCGCGTCCTCGTGCACACCGCTTTCGCGGGCCTCTCCGAGGTACTTGTGCAGCAATTGTGCGATGCCGGTGCGGATGCCTTCGCCGCCAAGGGACTGGCTGCCCTCGAGACCGCGCTGGCTGGCGGCACGTTCCATCTCCTCATCATGGACGCACGCGCCGGCAACGCGCCGCCCGGCGAAGTCCTCGTCCGCCTCAAGGCGCGCCTGCAGGGCGTGAAGTCGATCGTGCTGATTTCACCCAACGAGCGCAGCGCCTTGCCGGCATTCCAGTCTTCGGGCTTCGACGGCTACCTGATCAAGCCCGTGCGCCTGCAATCGTTGGTCCGCCGGGTGCGCGCCGTTCTTGATGGCGAACGCGCCGTCGATGCCGATGACCGCCTTTCGCCAGGAGGCGACCCCGTCCGCGTTTCCGCGCGTGCCCTGCGCGTCCTCGTGGCCGAGGACAATCGCATCAATGTCATGCTGGCGACCGCCATGCTGGGAAAGCTCGGCCATACGGTGGATACCGTCGGCAATGGACGCGAGGCGCTCGAGGCCCTTGCCGCGCGACCCTACGACATCGTCCTCATGGACGTGCACATGCCCGAGATGGACGGCCTTGAAGCCACGCGCCGTATCCGCGAGGCCGAAAAGACAGGCCGCCGCAAGACGCGCACGCCCATCGTGGCATTGACGGCAAGCACGCTTCAGGGTGACCGCCAGGTCTGCATCGACGCGGGCATGGATGATTTCCTGGCCAAGCCGCTCGACCCTGTGGCGCTCGCAGCCGTGTTTCAGCGCTTCGCCCCCGCAGAGGTCGAGAGGCCTATTCGGGTGGAAGCCGCGACTGCCGGATCCACTCGAGCGCACACGCAATGACGGCGATCCCGCCGATCCACATGGTCATGATGAAGACATTGGCATAGCCGTCGGTCTTGATCATGTCACCCAGCGCACCGCGTCCCAGCGTCCCGATCAGCATCGTCAGCGAACTGAATACCGCGAACTGGACGGCGCCGTGCAGGCGGCTCGACAGCGATGAGAGATAGGCAACGAACACCGCGCCGGCAAACCCCGCCGCAATGTTCTCGCCCGCAATGGCCGTCATCAGGCGCAGCATTCGCGGATCGGCCCCGGCCCCCTCGCCAAGCGACATCAGTCCCGTAAAGGTCAGGAAGCTGTCGATGCCCGGGCTGCCGACCGCCAGGTCCGCGTAGAGCAGGTTGGTGACGGCAGCCGCGATCGCACCCGTGATCATCGAGGCCATGCGCCCCACGCGGATCATGGCCCAGGCGGCAATCGAGACACCGGCGATCAGCATCACGACGCCGAAGGTCTTCGACGCAAACGCAACCTCGGTCTTCGTGTACTGGAGTTCGTTGAGATAGAAGGGAAAGGCAAACGGCCCCCAGACCGCATCCGTGAGCCGGTAGCTCAGGATCACCGCCAGCACCAGCACGGCAGCCCACTTGAGCCGGCCCATCAGTTCGACGAAGGGCTCGACGATCGCCTCATAAAGCCGGTCCGTCGATGCCGTGACGCGAAGCGGATAATGCAGGCGGTCAAGCAGGGTGCGCCCGGCCGGAAGATGTGCGATCGCAGCCGCAAGCGCGCAGGGAAAGATCACCGTCGCAATCACGATGAGCGGCCCATAGGTCTGCGTGAACCCTTTCGCGTCCGGGGCAGGATCCGAGGCGACCGCGGTGGCCATGAACGCCACAAGGGTGATCGCCGCCCACGCCCATGCAGCAAGCACGGCAAGCACGACCGATGCCCGCAGATGCGGGGACGCAAGGCTTGCGGGTGCCTTGGTGGCTTCACGCGCACGATCGATCACCGGCTCCGGCGCCGCCAGCGCGCCGGCCGTTGCAAGAAGCATGATCAGCCCGCCGATGCCGAACACGATGTTCCATGGCAGCGCATCCGCAAGGAACAGGGCGCCGGCACCGCCGATGAACGCCGCGACCCGGTAACCGAACTGGTAGACCGCCGACAGCAGGTCGATGGGCGCTGTCTCGTCGGCAACCTCGATACGCCACGTATCGATGGAGATGTCCTGTGTCGCCGAGGCAAAGGCCCCGGCAGCTGCCGCGATCGCCATGACGGCAAGGCCGGTCGAGGGATCGCTCGACGCAATCACGAGGATGCTGGCAGCGATCCCGCACTGGCAGGTCAGGATCCAGCCGCGGCGGCGCCCGAAGCGCGAGAACGGGAAGGGTGGCGCCATGTTGACGACCGGCGACCAGAGGAACTTGAACGCATAGGCAAGCCCGATCCACGACAGCACGCCGATCGTCGCAAGATCGACATTCGCCGCGCTGAACCAGGCATTGATCGTGCCCGTCAGCAGCGCAAACGGCAGCCCCGCGGAAAACCCGAGCGCTGTCATGGTTGCTGCCTTGCGGCTGCCAAGCGCATGCGCGGCACGCAAGAGTAAATTCGATGACTGCGCCTTGGGGGGACCGGAAACCTCTGCCATGAGCGAATCCTAGCAAATCTGTGACGGTCCCGACAGGCTTGCCCGCTTCTCATCGTTAAGTCCAGCACCGGGAAAGGGGCGGGTATTCAACCATTCCTTTGCCAAGCCCCCGGTCGCTCCTTTAGACTGCACGCTCGAACCACCTGTGCGAGAAGACCCGCCCTCGCCGCAACGAATGTATGAATATGATGTCAGCGCAGGACGCGGCGCCGAGTGACCTCTCCGGTAATGAAGATCCCCTGCTCGACACGGCTGGCGCCCTTGAGGCACGACTCGCCACGACCGAAGCCGAAATCGTGGCCGCCCAGCGCCTGCGCTACGAGGTCTTCTATCTCGAGATGAACGCAAGGCCCTCGCCCGAGATGCAGGCAGAAGGCCGTGACTTCGACCAGTACGATCCCTATTGCCGGCACATGCTCGTCGTTGATCGCGCGCATGGTGACCGGATCATCGGTACCTACCGCCTGACAAGTGGCGAGGCCGCAGCAAGGTCGCCCCATGGCTTCTACACCGCGGGCGAATATGACATCGGCGAAATGCTCCGGAAACGCCAGGGGCAGAAGCTGCTCGAACTTGGCCGGTCCTGCGTGCTCAAGGACTATCGCACCGGGCCGACCATGCAGCTCCTGTGGCGCGGCATCTTCGTCTATCTCCTGCGCCACAAGGTGGACCTCATGTTTGGTTGCGCCTCCCTGCCGGGGACAGACCCCGCGCAGCTGGCGCTGCAACTGTCCTTCCTCTACCACTTCCACCTCGCCCCACCGGGCGAGATCGTGAACGCGCTGCCCGATCGGGCCGTCCCGATGAACATGATGCCGAAGGAGGCGATCGATGAGGCCGCAGCCCTTCACGCGCTTCCGCCGCTGGTCAAGGGCTACATCCGCTCGGGCGCAAAGGTCGGCAACGGTGCGGTGATCGACCACCAGTTCGGCACCACTGACGTTTTCATCTATTTCCCGATCACCAACCTGAACCCGCGCTGGGCCGCGCATCTCAGGCGCAAGAGCTCAGCCGACAAGCCGGGCAAGACGGGCGATGCTCCTTGACGCGAGGGAACTCCAGGCCTTCTACGAGACACGTCTCGGGCAGGCCTCGGCGAAGTTCATCCGCCGCCGCCTGAGGGAACTCTGGCCGTCCGTGCGCGGCGAGGCTGTGGTGGGCCTGGGCTACGCGCTTCCGTATCTGCGGCCGTTCCGTTCAGAGGCGGCCCGCACCCTGTGCCTCATGCCGGCACAGCAGGGCGCGCAGCACTGGCCACCGCATGCCCCGAACCTGACGGCGCTGTTCGACGAGGCGGCGATCCCGCTGCCCGACGCCAGCATGGACCGGATCATCGTGGCGCACCTTGTCGAGAACACGGAATCCCTGCGTCCGCTCCTGCGCCAGGTCTGGCGCGTGCTCACCCCGCAAGGCCGCGTCATCTTCATCGTGCCGAACCGCACCAGCCTCTGGGCCCAGTTCGAGACCACGCCCTTCGGCCATGGCCGACCGTTCACCCGCACGCAGCTCCAGGTCCTGCTGGCAGATGCGCTGTTCACGCCGACGGCGATCGCCTCGACGCTGTTCATGCCGCCCTTCGGCGCGTCGTGGCTGCTGCAGTCGGGAACGCGATGGAACGCATGGGGGCAGGTGCTCTGGCCGAAGCTGGCTGGCGTCCATCTGGTGGAGGCCACCAAGGAAGTGATGTCGGTTGCACCCATCAAGGGCCACCGGCAGCGCGTGCCCTTCAGGCCGGTCCTTGCGGGCCAGGCCCCCGCGAAAGCTGGAAGATCGCAGACTCCGCCATCAGGTTGTCCCAGTATCCCGGACGCGTGACCTCGCGCACGTCCCCGCCGTCATCGACCGCCAGCGCCCGCTCGATCCGCGCACCGACCGTCTCGGCCAGGGCCACGAAATCGGCAATGGTGCACAGGTGGATGTTCGGTGTCTCGTACCAGTCATGGCTGAGAAGCCCGGTCTTGGGCATACGCCCGCTGAAGAAGATCCGTGTACGAACCTTCCAGAAGCCGAAGTTCGGAAACGACACGATGACCTGGCGCCCGATGCGCAGCAGCTCGTCAAGCACGTCCTTCGGCCGGCGGGTGGCCTGGATCGTCTGGCTCAGGATCACGACATCGAAGCTGCCCGGCGGGTAGTCACGAAGATCCGTGTCGGCATCCCCCTGCACGACGGGCAGTCCCTGCGCCACGCAGGCATTCACGCCCGACTGGCTGAGCTCGATTCCGCGCGCATCCGCACCCTTGGCCTGCTTGAGATAGCCGATCAGCTCGCCACGCCCGCATCCCACGTCCAGCACCCGCGAGCCCGCCGGTACCATGTCCGCAATGCGCAGCAGTTCCTGCCGCAGCGCGCCCCGCATCACCTGATCCCCCGGGCCTGCGCAACGGAATCGATGAAACCGCGCAGTGTCTGGAACATCTCCGGCACGTCGAGCAGGAACGCATCATGCCCGCGATCCGTCTCGAACTCGACAAAGCTGACATTGGCACCAGCCGCATTCAGCGCATGCACGATCTTCTTGGATTCGGCTGTGGGAAAGAGCCAGTCCGAGGTGAACGACACCACGCAGAAGCGCGTCTGTGTTCCCTTGAACGCATTCGCCAGCACGCCGCCGTGGTCCGCCGCCAGGTCGAAATAGTCCATGGCCCGCGTGATGTAGAGATACGAATTCGCGTCAAAGCGTTCGACGAAGCTCGCCCCCTGGTAGCGCAGATAGCTCTCGACCTGGAAATCGGCATCGAACCGGTAGGACAGGGCGTTGCGGTCCTGCAGGTTGCGGCCGAACTTGCGGTGCAGTGCCGCCTCCGACAGGTAGGTGATGTGCGCCGCCATGCGCGCCACCGCCAGCCCCTTGCGCGGGTTCGTGCCAAGGGTCTGGTACTTGCCCTCGCTCCATTCCGGGTCGGCAAGGATCGCCTGCCGCCCGACTTCATGAAAGGCGATGTTCTGCGCCGAGTGGCGCGCCGCCGTGGCAATCGCAAGCACTGCATGCACCCGTTCGGGGTAGCTGGAAGCCCATTGCAGGGCCTGCATTCCGCCCATCGACCCGCCTGCCACGCAGGCAAGCGTGGCAATGCCGAGATGGTCGAGCAGCATCGCCTGCGCCCGCACCATGTCCCTGATGGTGATGACCGGGAACTGCAGTCCATAAGGCATGCCGGTCGCAGGATCGATGTCGTGCGGCCCGCTCGATCCCATGCACCCGCCGATCACGTTCGAGCAGATGACATGGAAACGGTTGGTGTCGATCGGAAGCCCGGGCCCCACCATGGTCGACCACCAGCCGGGTTTGCCGGTGACCGGGTGGGTCTCCGCGGCATACTGGTCTCCCGTCAGCGCATGGCAGAGCAGGACGGCATTCGACCTGTCGGCATTCAGGCGTCCGAAAGTCTTCCATGCAATCGACAGGGGCGAGAGGCGTTCGCCGGAATCGAGCGGCAGGTATTGCGACGGCGGAAAGGTAAAGGCCTGCCCGGCAGCTTCGCCTGCGACACTTGATGCGGCTGACAGGGGTTGGAAGGCGGATGACATTTGCGCGCAAATCGACGTCGGTTGCTTCTGGGATTGAAGGAAGCCCTGCGCGCAAGTCAACGTTTTCTTTGCACAGATCGCGTTGGATACCCTAATAAGTTGCCCATGAAGCCCGTACCCGGAATCCTGAACATTGCGCCTTATGTCGCCGGACGCTCCGAGGCGCCCGTCCGCGGACCCGTCTACAAGCTCTCCTCCAACGAGACGCCGCTTGGAGCAGGCAGGAACGCGATCGAGGCCTTTACCGCCGCGTCCGTCGGGCTGAACCTCTATCCGGACGGAAGCGCCCGCGCCCTGCGCCAGGCCATCGCCGAAACACACGGGCTCGAGGCCGGCCGCATCATCTGCGGCAACGGCTCCGACGAGATCCTGCACCTCCTGCCGCAGATCTACGCCGGCCCCGGCGACGAGATCCTCTTCAGCGCCCATGGCTTCCTTGTCTATCCGATAGCCACGCTCGCGGCGGGCGCAACGCCCGTCGTCGTGCCCGAGCCCGACCTGCGCACCGATGTCGACGGCTTCCTCAGGCATGCGACCGATCGAACGCGCATCGCGTTCCTCGCCAACCCGAACAACCCGACCGGCAGCTTCAACACCTCAGCCGAGCTGCGCCGCCTGCGGGCGGGCCTGCCCGAGGAATGCCTCCTCGTGGTCGATGCCGCCTACGCCGAGTATGTCGATGCCGAAGGCTACGAGACCGGCGCAGCCCTCGTGGCCTCGACGCCGAACACGGTCATGACCCGCACCTTCTCCAAGGTCTATGGCCTCGCGGCGCTGCGCGTGGGCTGGGCCTATGCACCGGCAGGCGTGGTCGACGCCTATGAGCGCGTGCGCGGTCCCTTCAACGTGTCCGCCCCCGCCCAGGCCGCAGCCGTGGCCGCCGTGAGGGACCAGGCACACGTGGCCGCGGGCAGGGCACACAACAGCCGCTGGCGCAACTGGCTTGCAGCCGAGATCGCCGCACTCGGCCTCAAGGTCCACCCGAGCGTCGCGAATTTCATCCTCGTCGATTTTGACCGCACGGGTCCGCGCACCGCGGCCGCCGCCGACGAGTTCCTCGCAAGCCGCGGCGTGATCGTGCGCGCCGTCTCGTCCTACGGCTTGCCCCACTGCCTGCGCATCTCCGTCGGTTCCGAGGAAGGCAACCGCGCGGCCGTCGCCGCGCTCGCGGAGTTCATGGCATGACCACGCGCACCGGCCCCATCTTCACGAAGGTCGCCCTTGTCGGCGTCGGCCTCATCGGGTCCTCGCTCGCCTATGCCATCCGTCGTGGCAGCCTCGCCGCCCACATTGCGGGCACCGCGCACACCGCCGACATCAGGAAGCGCGCCGCCGATCGCGGCTTCTGCCACACCATCCATGAAAACGCCGCCGACGCGGTGCGCGACGCCGACCTCGTGATCCTCTGCACGCCCGTCGGCGCCTTCGGCAGCGTCGCGCAGGAAATCGCCGGCGCCCTGCGCCCCGGCGCGATCCTGACTGACGTGGGCTCGGTGAAAATGGCCGTCCTCAGGGACGTGGGCCCCCACGTGCCGCAGGGTGTCCACTTCATTCCCGGGCACCCGATCGCAGGCACCGAGCACTCGGGCCCTGACGCGGGCTTTGCCGAACTCTTCGACGGCCGCTGGTGCATCCTGACCCCGCCGCCCGGCACTGACCAGGCGGCCGTCGACACGCTGGCGGAGTTCTGGCGCGGCTGCGGGTCGCGGGTCGAGTTCATGGAGGCGAAGCACCACGACATCGTGCTCGCCATCACGAGCCACGTTCCCCACCTCATCGCCTACAACATCGTCGGCACGGCCAGCGACCTCGAGCAGGTGACGCAGGGCGAAGTCATCAAGTTCTCGGCCGGCGGCTTTCGCGACTTCACGCGCATCGCCGCCTCCGACCCCACGATGTGGCGCGACGTGTTCCTGAACAACCGCGAGGCGGTGCTCGAGGTGCTTGGCCGCTTCTCCGAGGACCTTTCCCGCCTCCAGCGCGCCATTCGCTGGGGCGAAGGCGACATGCTCTTCGACCTGTTCACCCGCACGCGCGCCATCAGGCGCAGCGTCATCGAGGCGGGACAGGACACCCCCGCTGCCAATTTCGGACGCGACACGACCAAGCAGGGCTGACCGGCCGCGCGTCAGGGCAGGGCAGGATCGCCGTTGCGCGCCGGCGGTTCCAGCGTCAGCACCCGCGCAGGCCCCAGGTAGACATCCCGCCCCGCAAAGCGCAGCGGCACGCTGATCTTGCGCTTGGGATCGCCGCTCACGAAGGCCATGACATCAAGGATCGGCTTGGCGCGCGCATGCGTCTCGCGCGAGATCCAGCCCAGCTCCTCCATCACCTGGAGCATCCGCGAATGATTCCCGATCGTGAGCTTCAGGTTGCCTTCCGGAAGGCCCTGCGCATTGACCAGCAGCTTTCCCGTCGCCGCAAGGTAGACGCCACCCCACTCGAACGAGAAGGTCCTGATCTCGACAGGCGTCGCCGTCGCTCGCCACGCCGCCAGCACCGCATCGGCCGTCGCCACCGGCAGGGTCCGCGGCAGTGAAAGCCCGATGTCGATGGCAAGGCTGTCGACCGCCGGACCCAGCGGCAGCGCGACCTGTCCCTGCAGCGCAAGGTTCGTCACCTGCGCCGACAGGTCGAGGCGCGGCAGGTCCGTCGCGCCCGGCGCCGCGTTGAGCGCCAGGCCCGCAACACCCCGCTCGAGGATGAAGGACACATCCGAGGCATCCAGCCGTCCCTTGCCGGTCAGCCGCTCGAACTCCGCCGACACGGATTGCATCGTGTCCTTGCTGCGCCCGGAAATGAGGGCCTTGTCCGCCTCGACATCGCCCTCGATCCACCGTCCGTTGGCGACGTGCAGGAAGTGCTGCGGCCCCTCGAGCGAGATCTTGATCGATCCGGGCGAGAGCGGCCGCAGCCGCACCACCACGCGCTCGCCGTCCCACACGGTGCCGATGTCGGGTGCAAGCAGCCGCGTCTTGCTCAGCGTCGCATCGACCATGTAGGGAAACCCGCCGATCGTCAGCGCACTCCACTCGAGGTTCCGTCCCAGGGCCTTCTGCTCACCCTGGATCCCCGACAGCGTTTCCTGCACCCGGTCGGCAAGCATGCGCCACCACACGCCATAGCCGGCAAGCCCCAGCGCGATGGCCGCAACCGGGATCAGGATCACGACGCTGCGCCAGCGCAGCAAGGCCTGCTGGCGGACCCAGGCGCCGACGTCGCGCATCCGTGTCATCACGTTGGCGGCAAAGCGCACGTTCGTCACCGTCTGCACATGGCGCTCACCCGCATCGCGAGTGGCCGCAGTTCAGGCAGGTATCGCAGCCCTCGATGCGGATCAGCCCGGGACTGCTGCAGCGCGGGCAGAACTTGGTCGACAGCCCCGCCGCGGGCAGGTCAGGAGCCGCGCCCGCCAGCGGACCCGCTGTCTCGGGCGCAGGCGCAAGCCGATCTGAAATCATCGCCACCTTGGCCGGCACGGCGGGCGCATCCGTCGCGCGCGTCAGGAACCCGATCGCGAGCATGTGCTCCTCGATCACCCCGCCGATCGCCGCCAGCAGCGAGGGTACATATTGCCGGTTGACCCACTGCCCGCCACGCGGATCGAACACGGCCTTCAGCTCGTCGACGACGAACGAAACGTCGCCGCCGCGCCGGAATACCGCGCTGATCATGCGCGTGAGCGCAACCGTCCACGCGTAATGCTCCATGTTCTTGGAGTTGATGAAGATTTCGAACGGACGTCGCCGCCCACCCTCGATGATGTCGTTGAGCGTGATGTAGATCGCATGGTCCGAATCGGGCCAGCGCACCTTGTAGGTCGTCCCTGGCAGCGCCTCCGGACGGTCGAGCGGACGCGTCATGTAGACGACCCCGCCCTCCGTCGACACGGGCTTCGGCCGCGCCGGCACAGCCCCGGCAACGCTGCCGGCTGCGTCCGCTTCCTCCGGCACGCCCGCAGCAGGTGCCGGCGTCTCGACCGGGGTCAGCACCGATCCCGTGACGTCGTTCGGCCGCCATGTGGTGCAGCCCTTGCAGCCACTGTCATGCGCCTTGAGGTAGATGTCCTTGAACCGCTCGAAGGGAATGTCGGCCGGGCAGTTCACGGTCTTGGAAATCGAGCTGTCGACGTACTTCTGCACGGCCGCCTGTACCGCGATATGGGCCTCCGGCGACAGGTCCTGTGCATTCACGAAATAGTCGGGCAGCGCACCCTCGCCGAACTGCTTGCGGTAGAGGCGGTAGGCGTGGTCCTCCACGACCTGCTCGTGGGCTTCGCCCGACGCCAGAAGGATCTTGCGCCGATAGGCATAGGCAAACACGGGCTCGATCCCCGAGGACACATTGTCGGCCACAAGCGAGATCGTCCCCGTGGGCGCGATCGACGTGAGCAGCGCGTTGCGGATGCCCTGCGTGCGAATGGCCGCGCGCACGTCATCCTCGAGCTCCCTCACGCTCGCCCCGTCAAGATAGGGCTCGCGCTGGAAGAGCGGGAAGGGGCCTTTCTCGGCAGCGATCTCGCACGACGCCAGATAGGCCGCGCGCCGGATGCAGCCCATCCAGCGCTCGATCAGTCGCAGCGACTCCGCGCTGCCATAGCTAGCCCGGCACATGATCAGCGCATCCGCCAGCCCCGTGACGCCAAGGCCGATCCGGCGCTTGGACTTGGCTTCCCGCTCCTGCTGCGGCAGCGGATAGTTCGACACGTCGACCACGTCATCGAGGAAGCGCACGGCCACGCGCGCGACTGCATCCAGCGCCGCCTCGTCCAGCCGCGCGGCATCGCTGAACGGATCGCGCACGAACGTGACAAGGTTGAGCGACCCCAGCAGGCACGCCCCATAGGGCGGCAGCGGTTGCTCGCCGCACGGGTTCGTCGCCGAGATCCGCTCGGCGTACCAGAGATTGTTCCGCGCATTGATCCGGTCGATGAAGATGACCCCGGGCTCGGCATAGGCATAGGTCGACGCCATGATGCGGTCCCACAGCCCGCGCGCCGACACGGTGCGATAGACCTGGCCTTCGAACACGAGGTCCCAGGCTTCGTCCTGGCGCACGGCCTCGATGAAGCGGTCCGTGACAAGCACAGACAGGTTGAAATTCCGCAGCCTGTCCTTCTCGCGCTTCGCCTCGATGAAGGCCTCGATGTCCGGATGGTCGCAGCGCAGCGTCGCCATCATCGCCCCGCGCCGCGCGCCGGCCGACATGACGGTCTTGCACATGCCATCCCAGACATCCATGAACGACACGGGTCCCGACGCGTCCGCGCCCACGCGCTTGACCGGCGCCCCGCGCGGCCGCAGCGTCGAGAAGTCATGCCCGATCCCGCCGCCCTGCTGCATGGTCAGCGCGGCTTCCTTCAGGCTCTCGAAGATCCCCGCCATGTCGTCCGGGATCGTGCCCATCACGAAGCAGTTGAACAGCGTCACCGCACGCCCCGACCCGGCACCTGCAAGGATGCGCCCGGCCGGCAGGAAACGATAGTCCTGCAGGATGCCGAGGAACTGGTCTCGCCAGTGCGCGCGCGTCTCGGCACGTTCGGCCAGCGCAACCGCGCCCGCAACCCGCGCCCACGTGTCCGCGATCGTCTCCTCGCTGGTGGTGCCAGCGCCCTTGAGACGGTACTTCAGATCCCAGATCTGCCGCGAGATATCGCCCGGGCCATTCATCGCCGAAGGTCCTGCTGCCAGCAGGCCTGACTTTACATGACGGTCGTGAACGTCACAATAAAGCGTTCGCGCTATGTTCGTGAGGCCGCAGGCGACCAGTCATTAACCGCGCCGCGCGCGGAAATTCAGGCAACCGCCGTCGACGGCTGCATTTGTCCTTCTTCAAGCAGCCGCCGCGTGGCCGTCTCGATGCCGGCCTCGAGGTCCGCCATGAAGCGCCCGCGCGCCAGCCCCGGCTGGATCGGGGGCAGGATCTCGAGCACGATCCGCCCCGGCCGCGGGCTGATGCCCTTGCGGCTCCAGAACTGCCCTGAATTGAGCGCCACCGGAACGCAGGGAACGTGCAGCGACCCATAGAGCGCAGCCACGCCTGGCTTGTAGTCGGGAGCATCGCCCGGCAGCTTGCGCGTACCCTCAGGGAAGATGACGATCGGCCGGCCGGCAGTAATGCGTTCGCGCGCCGTGCGGATCATGTTGCGCAGTGCCGCCGCGTGGCCGTCGCGATCGATCACGATCATCTCGCACTTGCGCGCATACCAGCCGTAGAAGGGCAGGATCAGCAATTCGCGCTTCATGACGATCGCCGGATCCGGCAGCAGGATGTGCTGCGCGATCGTCTCCCACATCGACATGTGCTTGACCGCGAAGATCGCCGGTCCGGCAGGCAGGTTCTCGCGTCCACGCACCTCGAAGTCGAGCCCCACGATGTGCCGAAGGCCCCAGAAGCAGACGCGCGCCCAGATCTCCATGCCATGCGCCACGACGCGCCGGGGCATCAGGAGCGCCGGCAGGTAGGCCAGGTTGATCAGGGCAGACCAGGACCAGAAATAGAGCTGAAACAGGATGAGGCGAATGGTGGTCACGGGAATCTCTTGCGTGCCGGACGTGTCAGTTGCTGCTGCTGCGGGTCGTGAGGGCCGCGGGAGCGGCTTCGATGCTGGCCGGTTCAGGGGGGTGGGCGGCCTGGGTCCAGAGGCTTGACGCCACCGCGACCCGGACCGTGGCCGCGAGGAACTTCATGTACTCGCCGGCAAGGACGCTCGACGTGTAGGGATCCTTCCACCAGTCATCGAGCCGGATGTCGTCCGGGAAAACGGGGTAGGAGATGAACTCGATCTCGGGCTTGACCGCATGCAGCTCGAGCAGGCTGCGGGGCATGTGGTAGCTGGCCGTCACCACGATGACGCGCTTGTATTGGTGGGTCGCGATCCACTGCGCGGCCTCGCCGGCATTGCCGATCGTGTTCTCGGCGCTGCGCCCCAGGTCCACGCAGCAGGCAGCCTGCCGCGGCGCACTGCCGGCGGCATCGAACAGGTCCGCCCGCGTCGTCTCGGCATGAACGCCCGAAATGAGCAGCCGCTCGCCCTTGCCCCGGTCGAGCAGGGCAATCGCAGCCTGGAGCCGCCCTTCGCCCCCCGTCAGCGCGATGATGCCGTCGGCATCCGCCGGCTCCGACGAGGCCCGCTCCAGCGACCAGACCCACACCGGGAAGCCCAGCGCGCACACCACGAACGCCGCCACCGCCAGGCGGAAGGCAAGGCCGATCCAGGCCAGCGGTCCGGAAGTGTGGCGGTACAAGGCGTCAGGTCTCCTGAAGAAGGGCGTCGGTCGCCGAATGGAGGTCATCATAGACGGCAACCGGCAAAATGTCGTCAGGCAGTCCTCGGGCCTGCAATTCCGCCCCTTTTCCCGTTCGCACCAGAAGCCGGCGGACCCCCGCCGCGCGCGCGGCCTCAAGGTCGCGCAGCTGGTCGCCGATCATGACTGTTTCCCCGGGGGAAATGCGGAAGTGGCGCATCGCCTCGAGCAGCATCCCGGGCCGGGGTTTGCGGCGTTCATGGTCCGACCACGGCGGTTCGGGACAGGTCAGGATCAGGTCGACATGCGCGCCCTCTGCCGCCAGCGCCGCGCGCAGGCGTTCGTGGATCCGCTCGAGCATCGATGCGCTGAGAAGCCCCTGTCCCACGCCCGACTGGTTGCTGACGATCGCGGTCTTGAGGCCCGCCCGGTTCAGCCGCGCGCAGGCCACGGCCGCCCGCGGAATCATGACCAGTTCGCCCGGGTTCTTCACATGGTCCGCGCGATCTTCGTTCAGGACCCCGTCGCGGTCGAGCAGCACCAGCCGCGTCATTGCATGCGGCCCAGAACGCGCAGCACGGTCAGCCGCGCCGTCATCATCGCGATCAGCCCCAGCCCTGCCGGCACCATGAGAAGCCAGAGATAGAGCAGGGGCGAGCCCGTGATCTGCGGCAGGTACTGCCCCGCAACCGGCGTGGCACGGCTGTCCCAGAGCAGGCTGCTGCCAACAAGCGTGAGCAGCGCGATGACGAGCCCGATGGCGCCACCGCGGATCCCCAGCCACAGGAAATGGTTCTGGAACTCCTTGGCGATGAAAACGTCGCGCGCCCCGATCATGTGCACCACCTCGACGATCTCGCGATGCGTGCGAAGGCCCGCCTGCGTGGCAAAGACGATGATGGCAAGCGTCGCAAGCCCGATCAGCAGCAGCATCGACCACCCGATGGCAGCCGAAGAGGCCGCAAAGCCCGCCAGTTCGGCGTTCCAGCGGCCATGGTCGTCAAGCTGCGCACCGGGCACTGTGTCGGCAAGCTTGCGCGCCAGCCCGTCCAGTTCGATCGGCTGCCCCGGTCTAAGTGTCACCTCGATCAGCTGCGGCGCCGGGATCTCCTCGACAAGCTTGCCTTCGCCGAGCCACGGCTCAAGCAGGGCATTGGCCTCCTCCCTTGTCAGCGCGCGCGCCGACAGGACACCGGGCCATTGTGTGACAAGGCTCAGGGCCTCCTTCACCTGGTCTTCCGGCGAGATCTGGGGCGATGCGAGCAATTGCACGGTGGCCGAACCCGAGAGCCCCTCCGTCCACTGCGTCGCAAGGCGGCTCAGCGTCAGCACGCCGCCCAGCGCAAGACAGGCAAGGAAGCTCATGACCGCAACAATCGTGTGCAGTGTCGCGCCTGACGCGCTGTCGGAAGGCATCAGCCCGGCGGATGTCCTTCGGTTCATGCGCGGCGCGCCTCCTGCGTGAGAAGGTCCCGGGGCTTCGTCACCGTGAGTTGCCCCTCCGCGAGCCGGAAGATGCTGGTTGCCGGCAGCCGCTCGAGGATGCGCTGGTCATGCGTGGCAATAAGCACGCAGGTGCCAAGCCGGTTCAGTTCGATGAATAGCCTGATGATGCGCGCACCGATCTCCGGGTCGACATTGCCCGTAGGTTCGTCGGCCAGCAGCAATTCGGGCTTGGCAACCACAGCCCGCGCGATCGCCACGCGCTGCTTCTCGCCGCCCGACAGTGTCGCGGGCTTTGCATTCAGCCGGTTGCCGAGCCCGACCCACTGCAGCAATTCCTCGACCTCGGCCCGATAGGCCCCCTCCTGCTCGCCGGTGACCCGCCGGGGCAGGGACACGTTTTCGAACACGGACAGGTGGTCAAGCAGCCGGAAGTCCTGGAACACCACCCCGATCCGCCGGCGAAGGGCGGGCAGGTCTTCCCGCGGGGTGCTGGCAATGTCGCGCCCGAACATGGAAATCGCCCCCCGGGAGGGCCGCTCGGCAAGGTACATGAGCTTCAGCAGCGACGACTTCCCCGCCCCGGAAGGACCTGTTAAGAGATGAAACGTGCCTTTCTCCAATGTGAAGGAAATGTCGCGGAGCACTTCTGGCCCCAGGCCATAACGCATCCCGACATTCTCGAATCGAACCACCGATTAATCCTTTTCGGTTAATGGTTTAGGAGAGGGCGCCCGGACTGCGCCTGCTTGCGGGCGCAGAGGCGGTATGTCAGAAAAACCCGGAATCGACGCGGGCGTTAGCCTGGAATGATAATTACCTGCCCACGGTGCGCAACTCGCTATTTCCTCGGAGGCGGAGATATCCGCCCCCCAGGAAGACACGTGCGCTGTGCCCGCTGCCAGCACACCTGGTTCCAGGAACCCAGCACCGATCTTCCAACACCCATTCCCGTGCCCGTCGAGGAACCCGAGCATGTCGGGCCCATCACCGACCGCGGCCGCATGTTGGGCCCCCCGCCGGCGCCTGAACCTGACTACGCACCTGAACCCGGGTCCTTCACCCAGCCCTTCGACCCGAGACCCTCTCCCGCCTACGAACCCCTTTCCGTGCCCCCCGAGCAGGTCGTGCCGCGCCAGCCAAGGCCCGCGCGCGACCAGGGCAACGCAAGGTATCGCGGCATGGTCGGCCTCGTGGCAGGCGTCAGCATCCTGTCGCTGTTCCTGGTGATCTTCTTCTCGATGCCGCGCGACATCGCAAATTTCGCGCCGGCCACGGTCGGCATCTACAACGCCCTGGGCATAGAGGTGAACCGCACCGGTTTCGACGTTGTCGCAACGCAGGGCCTCGACTACGCCAACTCGATTCCCATCATCGTCATCAAGGGCGAACTGGTGAACGTGACGGACACCCAGCTGTCTGCACCCAGCATACGCATTGCCGTGCGCGACAAGCAGGGCAAGGAACTCCACCATTGGGTCGTCAGGCCCGACAAGGACACCGTCGGTCCCCGCGGCAAGTCGCCCTTCAGTGCCCGCCTCGAAAGCCCGCCGCCTGAGTCCTTCGATCTCGAGTTCCGCCTCGAGCCGGTGGAAGAACGCTGATGCCCGAGGCAGAACTGAGGCCTCTCTATTCCACCGCCGAGATTGCCGACCGCCTGCATCAGATGGCTGGCAACATTGCCGGTGAGATGTCACCGGGCTTCGTCATGGTGGCCATCCTGACCGGAAGCTTCGTGTTCGCAGCCGACCTCATCCGGGCGCTGGCCGCCGAGGGCTGCGACCCGGCCGTCGACTTCATGATCCTCTCAAGCTACGCCGGCTCGACCCGATCCTCGGGCACGGTTACCCTGCTGCGGGACGCGGCGCTCGACGTCCGGGGCAGGGACGTTCTCGTCGTCGACGACATCCTCGACAGCGGCCGGACCCTGGCCTTCGCGCAGGACCACCTGCGGGCCCGGGGGGCCTCTTCGGTGCGGATCTGCGTGCTTCTCGACAAGGCCACGGCTGCCCGGGAGGACCATTGTCATGCGGATTTTGTGGGTTTTAGGTGCCCGGACGCCTTTGTCGTAGGGTATGGCATGGATCATGACCACAAATTCCGTGGACTGCCCCATATCGCTGTCCTATGTCAGTGACAGAACTGGAACGTGACGGATGGCAAGGATCCTGATCGCTGAGAACGAGTATGCGCTCAGGGAATTCATCGCCCGGGGGCTCGAACAGCGACGCCATAAGGTCACCCAGGCCCAGGACGGGTCCGAGGCCCTTGAGTTCCTGAAAACGGGCAAGTTCGACCTGCTGCTGACCGACATCGACATGCCCATCATGGACGGCATCGCCCTCGCGCTCGCCGCCAGCCGGGACTACCCCAGGCTCAAGATCATCATCATGTCCGGCCACGAGCACCAGATCGAGCGGGCGCAGGGCCTGAGCGAGGTGATCTGCCGCGTGATTTCCAAGCCCTTCACGATCGCCCGCATTGGCGAGGTGGTCGACGAAGTCGTCTCCGCCCGCAAGGCCGGATCAAAACCGGCGTAGCAACCGCTCGATATATTCAAGCTCCGCATCCGGCCGGCCACGTTCGGCCGCCCGGCGCTGCAGTTCCTGCAGGATCTCGCGGGCCTTCTGGATGTCCGACTTGTCCGGCACCTTCACCGAATTGCCCGTGGTCGAGCCACTCGCCGACTGCGGCCGCCCGAACGGATCCTCGTTGTCGCCGCCACCGGCACCGTTCGAGCCAGGCACCATGGCGCCGGAACCGGTCATCTGCTGCATGAGTTGCTGCGCCATGGCACGGCCGCCCTTGCGCAATTCTTCAATCGCGCGCTGCTGGCTTTTCACGGCAGGCCCGAGATCCCCTGCGCCCAGGTCGTCGGAGGCGTCATCCATCGCATCCTGTGCCCGCTTCAGCGCGTCTGCCATCTCCTTGCTGCGCGACAGCTGCTTGATGATCGGTGACAGCTCGTCGCTCAGTTTCTCCTGCGCGCCCTTCAGCGTGGATGGCTTGCGCGTGCCGGATTGCTCGTTCTGCTGTTGCTCCTGGTAGGTCTGGTCCATCAGTTCCCGCTGCCGTGCCGCAAGCTGGCCCAGCTGCTCGAGCGTCTTGGCCGCCTGTTGCTGCTCGGGCGACATGCGCCCGCCGCGCGCCGTCTGCACGCTTTCAAGCAGGTTCAGCAACTCGCTCAGCTTCTGCTGGGCCGCCGCCTTCGATCCCTGCCGTGCGAGCTCCTCGATCTGGTCGATCATCGACTTGAGGTCCTGCGGCCGGATCACCTGTCCCCCTTGGCTCTCGAGCACCGGGTTGTCGACCCCCGCACGCTCGGCCAGCGCCTTCAGGTTCCTCTCCATCGCCGCCCTCAGCTGCGCCATGAGCCGCTCGATCTCGGCGTCGGGCGCGCCCTTGGCCAGCGCGTCCATCAGCTTGCGCTGGATATCGCGCAGTTCGGCCTGCGCTTGCCCGACATCACCCTCCTCGATGCGCACGGCGATATCCCAGAGCAGTTCCTGCGCCGAAAGGACACGGTTCTCGTCGATCCGCACGGCATCAAGGCGGATCCGCCTGACCTCATGCGCGGCCGTGCGCATGGCAAGATAGATGCGCGTATCCGGCACGAACCGCTCCGGCGCCAGCGTCAGCGCGTCCAGCGCTGCAGCCACCATGCCGCTGCTCGCCGGATCGCGCGCCAGGTTGCGCCGCTGCTCGACCAGGGCACGCGCCAGCGGATCGCTGAAGCGCCGCTCGGGCAGCGTGATCACGACGGCCGGTGAACGTCCCGTCTGCCCCGGCTCGTCCTTCGCGATCAGCTGCACGCTGACCTTGAGCCCCGCCCACGGATGGGATGTCAGGTCCTTGAAGATCATCGCATCGCCATTGCGCGCCGGCGCCGGCGGCAAGGGCAGGTCAAGCGACAGCGGCTGCTGTGTGGCTCCCTTGAAGCCTTTCTCCGCCAGTTCGACCCGCGCCTGCGCGAAGACCACGCCATAGTCGTCCTGCACCGCGTAGTGGATCCGCAGCGACTGCGCCTCCATGACCGCCAGCGGCGACTTGAAAGAGATCTTCGGCGCCGCATCCGCAGCAGCCTCGAAGCGCCACATCCCGACCAGGTTTGCATTCATGGAAAGCCGGACGGTCATGCTCTCGTCGATCACGAGCTTGGCATCGCGCGCATCGCCACCCGCCGACAGGAACTGCGGCCTGAGCTGTCGCGGCGAGGGGCCGTCGATCGCCGACGCACGCAGCGCCGCCGACGCAGCGCCATGCGTGCGCACCGTAAGCACCGAGCCTGCAAGGATCCGGATCGGCCGGTCGTCATCCACCCCCCGCGTGAGCGCCGTCAGGTGCTTTGGTGCCTCGCCCGTATGGGCCGGTGGGGTGACCCAGGCCTCGACGGTCGGGGGAACCTGTCCCTGCGCAACGCCGGGCGAAAGCGCGGTCTGCAGCCGCGAAGGCACCTCATCCCAGTTCGCCACGCCAAGCACGGCAATCGCAATGCCAAGCAGCACGCGGATCGCATGCGGATCGCGCGAGGTCAGTGACAGCGACGGCCATCCAACTTTCAGGCGGCTCAGGTGCGCCACCACCCAGCGCTGGTGCGCCCGCCAGAGCTGGCGCGTGTCGTTGTCGGCGATCAGGGCAGGCTTGTCTTCCAGCGCGCTGAGCGGCCGGTGCACGAGGCCGCTCGTCAGCTCCAGGTGCCTGATGGCCTGCGCATGCGTCGGGATGCTCGACTGTCGCAGCGACCACGCCACCGCCCAGCCCGTGCCGCAGAACAGCCCCGCAAGCAAAAGCAGGTGCAGCCAGGCGGGCAGGTAGACGAACACGTTTGACAGCGCCAGCACCAGGAACGCGCCCACGACGCCGCCGGCGGGCCAGACCACCGGATAGAGCCGCTCGGCCGCAAGCGAAAGCCAGCTCAGCAGCACATGCCGGCGCACCTCGCGCGGCAGGCCCGGGCCCGGTTCATCCTGCGGTGGATTGCTCTGCGGCGTCACGCGTTCCCCGTTGTTTCAGCGACAGCATGCAAACGGGGAAGGAACACCGTCAGCCGAGCCAGTCCGGCATTCGTTCCCGCGCAATCATCTCTTCGACAGTCTGCCTTGGACGCGTGACCGCAAAATGGCGGCCACTGACCAGGACCTCCGGCACCAGCGGCCGCGCATTGTAGCTTGAAGCCTGCACCGCGCCATAGGCCCCCGCCGAAAGGATGGCCACGAGTTCATCCGCCGAAAGGGGCGGCAACGCTAGGTTTCGCGCGAACTGGTCAGCACTTTCGCAGACCGGCCCGACCACGTCGTAAACCCTGTTTTCTGATTTTTCCGGCTCCCGGACAGGGATGATGTCGTGGTGGGCGTCATACATCGCCGGCCGCACCAGGTCGTTCATCCCCGCATCGAGGATCACGAAGGTGCGCTGGTCCCCTCGCTTCACATGCACGACGCGTGAAACAAGGATCCCGGCATTGGCCGTGATCAGGCGCCCGGGCTCCACGATGAGGTCCGCATCAAGCCCCGCGAACACCGCGCGCACCACCTCGCCATAGGACGCCGGCAGGGGCGGTTCGTCGCCCTTCGTGTAGGGCACGCCAAGCCCCCCGCCCAGGTCGATGCGCTTGATGCGCATGCCCTGGCTCCGCAGGCGGCGCACGAGCCCGGCCAGCTTGCCGAAGGCCTCCCGGAACGGCTCGATCTCGGTGATCTGGCTGCCGATATGCATGTCGACGCCGGCAACATCGATGCCCGGCAGGCCTGCGGCCTGCGCATAGGCGGCTTCCGCCCGGTGCCAGGCAATGCCGAACTTGTTCTCGGCCTTGCCCGTCGAGATCTTGGCATGCGTGCGCGCATCGACATCCGGATTGATCCTGAGCGCCACGCTGGCCTTCTGCCCGCGCGAGGTGGCGACCTCGCTGATCACCGCAAGCTCTTCCTCGCTCTCGGCATTGAACTGCAGGATGCCGTGCGAAAGCGCCAGCCCGACCTCCTCGCGCGTCTTGCCAACGCCCGAGAACACGATCTTCGAGGCCGGAACACCTCCGGCAATCGCCCGCTTCAGCTCGCCCCCCGACACGATGTCGGCGCCCGCGCCCAGCCGTGCCAGCGTACGGATCACCGCAAGGCTGCCATTCGCCTTCACCGCAAACGCGATCAGCGTTCCCGCCGGTAGCGCCGCCGCAAGCACCTTGTAGTGGCGCTCGAGCGTTGCCGTCGAATAGCAGTAGAACGGCGTACCGACGGCGTCGGCGATATCGCTCACCGCCACGTCTTCGGCGTGGAGCGTGCCATTCCGGTAATGAAAATGGTGCAAGGGTGGGGACCTTCGCGGGGAGGGAGCCGGTTGTGCCTAGCGGACTTGTCCAACCGACGGCTTGGGCGGCTCGAGCGGGCCACGCTTTCCGCAGGCCGAAACACCAAGACCGGCAATCACGGCCAGCACCACGATGACGCGCGTAATCATTTCAGTCGCTCCTGCCACAGTTGAACCTGTTCCATCACGCGTTGCGGTGACGTGCCGCCAAGGCTGGTGCGGCTGCCCGCCGACGCCTCGACGCCCAGGACCGACATTACATCGGCCGTGAGGCCGGGCTCAACAGATTGCATGTCTGCAAGCGAGAGCTCGCAAAGCCCGCACCCCCGCGCTTCCGCCAGCGCCACGATCCGGCCCGTGATGTGATGGGCCTCGCGGAAGGGCTTACCCAGCACGCGCACGATGAAGTCCGCAAGGTCGGTGGCGGTGGAAAAGGCGCTGCCGGCCATCGCCCGCATCGCCGCGGCGTTGACGGTCAGGTCGGCGACCATCCCCGCCATCGCGGCCAGGGCGAGTTCCGCCGAATCGGCCGCGTCGAACACGGCCTGCTTGTCTTCCTGCATGTCCTTCGAATAGGTCAGCGGCAGTGCCTTCATGACCCCCAGCAGCGTGACCAGCGACCCCGTCACCCGCGCGCACTTGGCCCGGACCAGTTCAGCCGCATCCGGGTTGCGCTTCTGCGGCATGATCGAGGACCCCGTCGACCACGCATCCGGCAGCCGCACGAACCCGAAGGCAGGCGATGTCCAAAGCACGATCTCCTCGGCCAGGCGCGAAAGATGCGTCGCCAGGATCGCGCAGGCCCCCAGGAACTCCAGCGCAAAGTCGCGCGACGACACCCCATCGAGCGAGTTGCGCATCGGCTCGCTGAACGCAAGGCTCGCCGTCGTCATCTCCCGGTCGATCGGGAACGACGTCCCCGCCAGCGCCGCCGAGCCCAGCGGGTTCATGTTCGTGGTCCGCCGCGCCGACGCAAGCCGCGCCCGGTCACGCGCGGCCATCTCCACATAGGCCATCAGGTGATGCCCGAACGTCGTGGGCTGCGCCGTCTGCAGGTGCGTGAAGCCGGGCATCACCGTTGCCGCGTGCTCGCCCGCCCGGCGGACGAGCGCCCGCTGGAACTGCACGAGCCCTCCGTCCAGCCGGTCGATCGCATCGCGCACCCACAGCCGGAAATCCGTGGCGACCTGGTCATTGCGCGAGCGCGCCGTGTGCAATCGGCCGGCCGGCGCGCCGATGATCTGCTTCAGCCGCTCCTCGACATTCATGTGGATGTCTTCAAGCTCGCGCGAGAAGGTAAACTGCCCGCTTTCGATCTCGGCCTTGACCTGCGCCAGCCCCGCGATGATGGCCTTGGCATCCTCTTGCGCGATAATGCCGCGCTCGGCCAGCATGCGCGCGTGCGCCGTCGAGGCCATAATGTCCTGGGCGTACAGGCGCCGGTCGAAATCGATGGAGACATTGATGTCCTTCATGATCTCGCTGGGGCCCTGCGCGAACCTGCCGCCCCACATCTCGTTCTTGCTCATGCCGTCCTGACGTCCCGGGAACCTAGGAAGATGCAACTCAACAGAAGACATCTCTTCATTGCTGCTGCTTTGGCCATTGTGACGCTACTGGCGGTGGTCGTCTACACCCGCATGCCGGCAGGCGAAGGTGAACGCCCCGAGGGCTTTGGCGACACGAGCGCCTTCAAGCCCGCAACCGAGGCCCGGCCCGTGCCGGCGCTCGCGTTCACCGACGCCGCGGGAAAGAGCCTCACCCTCGCCGACTTCCGCGGCAAGGTCGTGGTGCTGAACCTCTGGGCCACCTGGTGCACGCCCTGCGTGGCCGAAATGCCCATGCTCGACCGCCTTCAGAAGGAACTCGGCGACGAGGGCGTCGTGGTTCTCGCCCTCAGCATCGACCGGGGCGGCAGCAAGGCGGTGCAGGAATTCTTCGAACGCACCGGCGTGCGGCACCTCGGCGTCTATGTGGATCCCTCGATGCGCTCAACCACCGACCTGCGCGCACCCGGCCTGCCCACGACGCTGCTCATCGATCCCGAGGGCACCGAACTTGGCCGCGTGATTGGCCCGATGGAGTGGGATTCACCCGAGGCAAAGGAACTCGTACGCACGGCGATGAACACCGCACGCACGCCCTGAAGGGACGAACGCCACGCTCAGCGCGTGGGGACCGGCTTCTCGCCGCGATAGTCGTAGAAGCCGCGCTTCGTCTTCTGGCCAAGCCAGCCGGCCTCGACATACTTCACCAGGAGCGGGCAGGGGCGGTACTTGGAATCCGCAAGCCCTTCGTAGAGCACCTGCATCACCGACAGGCAGGTGTCCAGCCCGATGAAGTCCGCCAGTTGCAGCGGTCCCATCGGATGGTTCGCGCCCAGGCGCATGGCCGTGTCGATCGCATCGACCGTGCCCACGCCCTCATAGAGCGTATAGACAGCCTCGTTGATCATCGGCAGCAGGATGCGGTTGACGATGAAGGCGGGGAAGTCTTCCGAATTCGCCGGCGTCTTTCCAAGCCGCTTTACGAGGCCCTGCATCGCCTGGAAGGTTTCCTCTTCCGTGGCAATCCCGCGGATCAGCTCGACGAGCTGCATCAGCGGCACCGGGTTCATGAAGTGCAGCCCGATGAAACGCTCCGGCCGGTCCGTGACCGACGCCAGCCGCGTGATCGAGATCGACGAGGTGTTGCTCGCGATCATCGCGCCCTTGTTCAGCTTCGGGCAAAGGCTCTGGAAGATCTGGCGCTTGACCTTCTCGTCTTCGGTAGCCGCCTCGATCGCGAGGTCCACGTTCGAGAACGCGTCGAGCGACGGCGCCGCCGAAAGCCGCTTCATCGCGCGGTCCTTGTCGGCATCGCTGATCTTGCCGCGCGCGACCTGCCGCGACAGGTTCATCGCGATCAGCTCGAAGGCCGCGTCGATCTTCTCCGTCTTCACGTCGTGAAGCAGCACGTCATACCCGGCGAGCGCACAGACATGGGCAATGCCATTGCCCATCTGCCCGGCGCCGATGACACCGATCCGTTGAATGTCCATGGGATCCTCTTCTCGCTGCCCTGTCGGTTGCGGCCGCCCGCGGGCGGTCAATAGCCTTTGCTTTTCAGTTCGTCGTCAAGTTCGGGAACCGCCTTGAACAGGTCCGCGACAAGCCCGTAGTCGGCCACCTGGAAGATCGGCGCCTCCTCGTCCTTGTTGATCGCGACGATGACCTTGGAATCCTTCATGCCGGCCAGGTGCTGGATCGCTCCCGAGATGCCGACCGCGATATAGAGTTCCGGCGCCACCACCTTGCCGGTCTGCCCGACCTGGTAGTCATTCGGCACGAAGCCAGCATCCACCGCCGCGCGGCTGGCGCCAACGGCAGCCTTCAGGCGGTCGGCAACCTTCTCGAGCATCTGGAAATTCTCGCCCGACTGCATGCCGCGTCCACCCGAAACCACGACGCGCGCGCCCGCAAGCTCGGGCCGCTCCGACTTCGAAAGTTCCTCGCGCACGAACTGCGACACGCCCGGATTGGCCGCAGCCCCGATCGTCTCGATCGGCGCCGCGCCGCTCGCCTCGGCCGCCTTGAACGCGGTCGCGCGCACGGTGAGCACCTTCTTCGAGCCCGCCGGCACCTGCACCTGCTGCATGGCATTGCCCGCATAGATGGGGCGCGTGAATGTGTCGGCCGCATCGACCGAGACCACTTCAGACACCTGCGCGACGTCCAGCGCCGCCGCCACGCGCGGCATGAAGTTCTTCCCGCTCACCGAGGCCGGCGAGACGATGCTGTCATACTTGCCCGCGAGCTCGACGATCAGGCTCGCCATCGTCTCGGCCAGCTGGTGCGCATACTGCGCATCATCAGCCAGCAGCACCTTCGACGCGCCGGCAAGCTTCGCAGCCGCCGCCGCAACGCCCTTTGCATTGTGTCCCGCAACCAGGATGTCGACCGGCCCGCCAAGCGCGGCCGCGGCCGACAAGGCCTTCGCGGTGGAATCCTTGAGCGATGTGTTGTCGTGCTCGGCAATCAGCAGAACGGCCATCTCAGATAACTCCCGCTTCGTTCTTCAGCTTCTCGACCAGTTCCTGGACTGTCTTGACCTTCACGCCGCCCTTGCGCTTCGCAGGCTCGCTGACCTTGAGCACCTTGAGCCGCGGCGCGGCGTCGACGCCATAGTCCTGCGGCGTCTTCTCGTCGATCGGCTTCTTCTTGGCCTTCATGATATTGGGCAGCGACGCATAGCGCGGCTCGTTGAGCCTGAGGTCCGTCGTCACGATGGCTGGCAGCGCAAGGCTCACGGTCTGCAGGCCGCCATCGACCTCGCGCGTCACTTCCGCCTTGCCGCCCTCGATGACGACTTTCGAGGCAAACGTGCCCTGCGCCCAGCCCAGCAATTGGGCAAGCATCTGTCCCGTCTGGTTGCAGTCGTCGTCGATCGCCTGCTTGCCAAGGATGATCAGCTGCGGGCCTTCCGCCTTGGCGATGCCCGCCAGGATCTTGGCTACCGACAGCGGTTCCACATCAGCCGGCGCCGTGACCAGGATCCCGCGGTCAGCGCCCATGGCAAGCGCCGTGCGGATCGTTTCCTGCGTCTCCTTCGGACCGATCGAGACGGCCACCACTTCCGTGGCAACGCCCTTTTCCTTGAGGCGAATGGCCTCTTCCACGCCGATTTCGTCGAACGGATTCATCGACATCTTCACGTTGGCGAGGTCGACACCGCTCTGGTCCGCCTTCACGCGGATCTTCACGTTGTAGTCGACGACGCGCTTGATCGGAACAAGCACCTTCATGCGGAACATCTCTCTGTTGGAGCCTCATGGCCCCGTTTGCTGGAAATCCTGATCTGGCTTGCGGCTTTGCGATGGACCTGGCCGATCGAGCCTCGTGCTGCTGGATGCAATTGTGCGGTGCACAAATTACGGGCAAGCAATAAACCTGTCAACGAAGCGCCACATTTTACGTTTGAACCATGCCCCAAATCCCACAGGGCAGAGGTTAATGGCCGTTTGCCCTGACATCCCGGGCAGGTGACGCTAGTGGTGCGACCCGCCGGCAAGCAGGGGATGCCCGGGCCGCCTGAAAATGAAAACCAGCACCACGCCCGCCGCAAAGCCGCCCAGATGCGCCCACCAGGCCGTATCGCTCTCCACCTGCACGAGCACGGAGAAGATCTGGAAGGCAAGCCACGCGCCCACCATCAGGTAGGCCGGGATCTTCAGCGGGATGCGCGCGAAGGCCAGCACCCACATCTTCACGCGTGGATAGAGCACAAGATAGGCGCCGACCACGCCACCGATCGCGCCTGACGCACCGATCAGCGGCCCCTCCGAGACCGGGTGCGCAAAAGTATGCGCAAGCCCCGCAACCACGCCGCAGAACAGGTAGAAGAACAGGAAGCGGAAGAATCCCATCGCGTCTTCGACGTTGTCGCCGAAAACCCAGAGAAACAGCATGTTGCCAATCAGGTGCCACCAGTCCCCGTGCAGGAACATGTAGGACAGGAGCGTCACCTCCGTCGGCAGGTCCGTGAAATGAGCGGGCAATCGTGCATCCCCGAGGAACACGCTCGGCACCAGCCCGCCCGACATCGCGACATTCACGAGTTCCGCCTCCGGCAGCGAGTCCTGCCAGATGAACACCAGCACGTTGATCGCGATCAGCATCAGCGTCGCGTACTGGAACGGGATCACGCGCAGCGGATTGTCGTCTTTGAGCGGAAGGAAGACCATGGGTACCTCGCATGCCGCGCCATCCCGGCGCAGCCCGCGCAGTCTAGAATGCAGGAGGTGGGGCAGGGAACCAGTTTTTCAGGCCGGCCGAGGGCCCCTCAGACCTTCAAAAGTCCACGCACGTCGTCCAGCACCCGCAGCCAGTTGTCGACCTGCTTGCGCAGGTTGCCGGCCGTCACGCCGTCCTGGATGTTGATGGAATAGTCGAACATGAACGTCTTGCCGTCCTGCGAGAGATACGCCCGGCCGAACACGAATTTCTGGTTATAGACGTTGGCCGCCTCGATCGTCGTGTTCTTGTTGCGCTCCCACTGCGCCAGGAACTGCAGGTTCGTGCAGCGCCGCCCCGAAGGCCCTTCGCCCGCACACTGGTACATGTTGATGTAGAACTCGACACCCTTCGGCGTCCTGGCCTTGAGCCAGGGGTCCGCCTCGTTCTGCGTCGCATCGCGCACGGTCATCCCGTGCGAGGTCAGCACCTTGGTCAGCTCAAGGCGCGTGATGCCGTTGGCAAAGCTCCCGCCCGTCGCCTTTCCGGCACCGGCTGGCTGAGCGGCAAGCGATGCGCCGTGGAACGCAAATGCCAGGGCGACAAACGCGCCGATCACCTGAAGCCGCTTCATGACGGTCTCCGCAGCAGGGAATGACGATGCCTCGAAGATAGGCGGCACTGTGCGGATTTCAACTAAAGCAAAGTTCAGGTCCGATTGGCGCCCGGCACCCAGAGCACGTCGCCTTGCGGCAGGTTGGCCAGTCGCGCCGCCACGAACAGGAAATCCGACAGCCGGTTCGCGTATTTCACGGCAGACGCACCGACCGGTTCGCCCTGTGCGAGCTTGACGATCAGCCGCTCGGCCCGACGGCAGACCGTGCGTGCAACATGCAGGTGTGCGGCTGTCGCCGTGCCACCGGGCAGCACGAACGAGGTCAGCGGCTGAAGCCGGGCGTTCATTGCATCGATTTCATGTTCAAGCCGCTCGACCTGCGCATCCTTCATGCGCAGGGCCTTCTGCGCGATCTCGCTCCCGTCCTCGGGGATGCAGAGGTCCGCCCCCAGGTCGAACAGGTCATTCTGCACCCGCGCCAGCATGGCATCGAGTTCCCCCGACGACGATAGCCGCGCCACGCCGATGCACGCATTGGTCTCGTCGACCGTGCCATAGGCCTCAATGCGCAGGTCGAACTTCGGCACGCGCTTGCCCGTACCAAGGCCCGTGTCGCCCTTGTCGCCGGTACGCGTGTAGATGCGGTTGAGAACGACCACGTTGATGACCCTATTGTGGGCCGCGTCCTGTCAGCCAGAGCACGGCGAGGATGACGATGATGGCGCCAAGCTGAGCGACGATGCGCATGCGCATCAGCTTGTTCGACCACGTGCGCGAGAAATCTCCGCCGCGGAACAGGCTGTAGAGCCCGAACCCGAGGATGACGGCCACCACCAGCGTGGAAGCCAGGACAACGATGCTGCCTGCAGTCATGGGCCAAGGCTTAACGCTAATGCGTTTGGCCTTCAATTGCGTTGTTTGCGCGCGGGTCAGGGGACACGAAAATCCGTTGCGTCATTCAGGCAACGCAGCATCTCCTCCGGGTCCTCGCGGCTATGGAACTCGTCCGGCCGACCTCCTATTCTGTCACGTATCGGAAAGGCGGCGCAGCCATTGGGGGTGGCATGGGGGCCGGATGGATCATCAGGACGCTGGCAATCCTGCTGGCCATTGCCCTCATCGCGACCCTGACGGGCGCGCCGGGCGAGGGCGGCTGGCTGCCAGGCGCGCGCGCATCGCTTGCGACCGCTATCGGCACCGTCTTCCAGCCCCTCGACGCGCATCTTCTCGACCCGGTGCGCACCTGGCTCGGCAAGAAGGGCCTTGCCGTCCCGGCAGCGCCATACGCAGCGCAGGCCTCGCTGCTGCTCTTCCTGCTCCTCATTGCCTTGGACGGGGTATCGCAACCCCGCTCACCGACCTTCCGTGCACTGCGCGCGGCATGGGCTGTGCTCGTGGCACTTCTGTCAGGCGCCCTCGTCGGCGCACTGGAACCATCGGACCCTCGACTGCCCTGGGCCGTGATGGCGGCGATGGCCTTCTGGGGCGCGGGCCTGCAGTCGGCCGCGCCCGGTACCGGCCTCCCGGCGCTGCCCGTGATGCTTGCGGGCATCCTCCTCACCGCCATGGCAGCCGGGATCGTACCCGTTCACTTCAGCCTCGCGCCCGCAGGCGAGGGCGCCGGATTGTCGGGGACAGGATGGATGCTGGCATGGCTCTCCCTCGTGCTCGTGGGCCTCGGCACGCTGGGCGGTCGCGACATGCCCCAGGGCCTGCGCGCCTGGGCCCGCGACCCCGCGGCGCAGGCAGGCCTGTCGATCCTCGCGGTCATCGCCGCAGCCGCCGCCATCAGCGCCGGCTCGTGAAGGTCGACTTGACCTGAATCAAGGCGCGGCGCGGCCAGCCGGTGTCTTCTGGCTCCAGCATCACCCCGAAGGAGACACGAACCATGTCCCAGTACCACGCCGTCGTCTGGATCGACCACCACAACGCCTTCATCCACCAGTTCTCGGCCAGCGAGGTCGAGAGCACAAGGGTCAAGGACCACAAGCATTTTACCCACCAGCACGGCAGCGACGTGCGCGCGATCCACGAGTTCTACGCCGATGTCTGCGAGGCGCTGAAGGGCGTGCCCGAGATCCTCGTCACCGGCGCGCGGCAGTCGCACGCCGACTTCCGCCACTACATCGAAAAGCACCGCCCGCAGCTCATGCCGGCGATCAAGGGCTGGGAAGTATCCGAGCGCCTGTCGGACGCCCAGCTCGTGGCCTTGGCCCGCAAGTACTTCGACCAGGTCGACCGCGTGCCGCCGCCCCGGGCCGCTGGCGCGTAAGGGAAATCATCTCCTCGTTGCGCCCGCGCGGCGTTTGCGCCAAACAGGGTCAGGCGCCAGGCGCCGCGCGTCACGCACCAGCAGGGGATGAGAGACAATGAAAATCGACAACACGGTTGCTGCCATCGTCACCGGCGGCGCGTCGGGTCTGGGCAAGGCAAGCGCCGAGGCCCTGGCCGCAGCGGGCGCGAAGGTCGCGATCTTCGACATCAACGAAGCCGCGGGCGAGGCGATCGCGAAGGAAATCGGCGGCATCTTCTGCAAGGTCGACATCACGAGCGAGGACAGCGCCCTCGCGGGCTTTGCAAGGGCCCGCGCCGCCCACGGCCAGGAGCGCGTTCTCGTCCACTGCGCCATGACCTCGAAGCGCGGCAAGACGCTCGCCTTCGACAAGGAAGCCGGCCGCTACAAGCGCACCCCGACCGAGGACTATGCCTATGGCGTGAACGGCATCCTCGTCGCCAGCTATCGCATGGCCTCGATCGCCGCCGAAGGCATGGCGACCCTGAAGGAACTCGAGGACGGCGAACGCGGCTCGATCGTGCTCACCGCCTCCGTCGCCGCGCAGGACGCCCAGATCGGGCAGGTGATCTATGGTTCAGCCAAGGCCGGCGTGAACGGCCTCGTCCTGCCGCTCGCCCGCGACCTGATGGATCTCGGCATCCGCGTCAATTCGATCATGCCCGGCATCTTCGCAACGCCCCTGATGCTCGGCGCGCCCCAGAAGGTCCTCGACAGCCTCGCCGCCTCCGTCCCGTTCCCCAAGCGCCTCGGCAAGCCCGAGGAATTCGCCAGCCTCGTCCTCGAGCTCACCCGCAACACCTACTTCAACGCCCAGTGCCTCCGCCTCGACGGCGCCATCCGCATGGCCCCGCGCTGACACGCACAATGACCCCGTCATCCCGGACGCGAGCGCAAGCAAGTCATCAGGGTTCACAAAGGCGCCACACACGTTGGCTAAGGTTTACAAGAAGATCTCGGAGACCTCTCATGGAAGAGTCGTCGCTTTTGGACGACAGCCTGGAATCGTGGTTCGCATTGGCGCCAGATGCCACCGACATGAGCTATCCATTCATCCGCTGCGCAGGCCTCATGCGGAGTTTGTACGCGCTTATGGGTGAAGACAAGGCGCTGCCGGGGCAACAGGATCTGGCTCGTGATGCAAGGTCAGCCACCGACGAATTCCTGCTGGCGGCTTTGGTCGTCGTTGGCAAGGGTGATGTGAATTCGCCTGAAGCGTTGCAGCGGGTCCCTCGGGCAATCATGGCATTCGCCGAAACTTACGCGGGTCGATTTAGTCGGAACCTGGAAGCAACCGGCACGGCCTTCGATGGCGACGAAATCGTGTTGTCAGACCTGAACATGTGCAAAGAGGTCCTTGGCTTCGCACGACAGCGCATAAATAACAGCAGTTTGTGACACGGCTGGCGATGAACTCGCCTCTGGGTGAAGCCTCGAAGCCATTGTTCGCGTGAAAGGCGTCCGGACAAGCGTGGCGTCGGTGAGACGGCCAGCGTATTGACCCTCATGACATTCTGTCACAGACCGGAGCGTCTACATATTTCTGATAACCATGTCTGTTAATCACCGGGTGAGAGGCGTCGGGGGACGCCCTGAGGCTTGGGGTCAACATGAAAACGAATGCGATGAAACGAGTGCGCGCTGGCATGTTCCTGTCCGGCGTTTCCTGCCTTGCAATCTGCGCTGCGACGGCACAAGCCACGCCGATAACGGTGACGAACGCGCCGACCACGTCAACCAACTTTCAGGGACCCAACACAACGGGTGGCGTGGGGCAGTAGCCCTCGGCGGGCGCACCTACACGAACCAGGGCATGGTTGGCGCGGGCCGCTACACGTCGACGGGCCGTGACTTCAACAACGACACGCTGGGCTCGTTCTCAGGCATGTCCTTCATTAACAGCACCTGGCGCAGAGACCCCGTGACAGGCCAGTATTCGGGCGGCATGTACACCCTGCCTGACCGGGGTCCCAATTTCGCGATAACGGGCCAGCCTGGCACCTTCTTTTCGAACTACAACGGACGCCTGAATGCGTGGAACTTCTCTTTCAGTCCTTACACGGGCGTCGACCTTCCGCAGGCAACCACATCCCAGAACCAGATGACGCTGTCACCGAACGGTGGCTTCTTGTTCGCCGACTTCACCGGAGCGCCGTTCACGGGTCTTGAGCCCGGCTCGAACACCTTCACGCAAAACGGCTTTACCTTTGGCGGTCCCGCTTCGGGACTCGGCGCAGGACGCATCAGCCTCGATGCCGAGGCCGTGGCGTTGGCGCCGGATGGAACGTTCTGGGTCAGCGACGAGTACCAGACCGGCATCTTCCGCTTCAGCGCAACCGGTCAGATGATTGGCTACATCCCGGCGATACCGGCAATCCTGCCGCGTGTAGGCGGCGTGGTGAACTTCACCACCGCCGATGCCGTCGCCGGCCAGACAGGCCGCAGGCTCAATCAGGGCCTCGAGGGATTGACCATTACACCCGACGGCAAGACCCTGTGGGTAATGTTGCAGAGCGCAACGCTCCAGGACTCAACGCTGTCCAATGACGCCCTGCGCAACACGACACGGCTGATTGGCTACGACATTTCAGGTGCTAACCCGACGGCGCCCGTGGCGCACTACGTCATGGAACTGCCGGTTCTTAACCGAGGCAATACCAATGGAACAGTGACGGCAGGCCAGGCACCGAACCGCACCGCGGCGCAGAGCGAAATCCTCGCCCTGAACGGCACGCAGTTTCTCGTCCTGTCGCGCGATGGCAACGGCTTGGGAAATGACCCGACGGCGGCCGTCGGCAACGATGGGCGTCCGCCGGTATTCAAGTCGGTCATGCTGATCGATACGGCCGGTGCCACCAACATCGCAGGAACGGCGCGCGAAACCACGCCCGGCGGCGTCGTGACCTCGGCACCCGGCGTGCTGGACGTCTCGATCGTGCCCGTTCAGCAGGTGCAGCTCGTCAACCTGATCAATTCGACCGAGTTGACCCGCTTCGGTCTGAACCTGGCGACCGGCGCGGGCACCAACCTCACGACCCTGTCGGAGAAGTGGGAAGCCATGGGTCTCCTGCCGACACTCGAGGAAGAAAAGCCGCAGGATGTCTTCCTTTTTGTGGGCAATGACAACGACTTCCTGACCACCAACGGCAACATAAATGGTGGCGTGACCAACGGGACAACGACAATCAACAGCTACAACAGCGGTTTCGTGAACGACAACATGTTCATGGTCTACCGTCTTACCCTGCCGACCTATGTCGATCCGCTCTACCTGCAGGCCATGATTCAAGCGACGCCCGTCGTTGTCGGCGCCCTTGCAGAGACGATTGACATCGCCGGTCGTGGGGCAGGCCGTGCAATCAGTGCACACGTTGACAGTGCACGTCAGCTCGGGGCGATGACAGATCAGGGCCGCTTGAGCGCGTGGATGGTCGGAACCTATCAGGACATCGATCCGGTCATCAGTGGTGCCAGCTATGTATCGCAGACCCTCGATGGCACGATGGGTGTCGAAACAGGCATTGCACCAGGCACGATCGCCGGCGCCGCGTTCACCGTTTCGAATGCGGATGTCAGGCTCTCCGGCGGTTTCGGTCACGAAGCCACGGCACTGGGCGGTTCGGCCTATCTCGGTTTCTCCGGCGAAAACCTCTTCGCGCAGGCCAGCTACGGCTTCACGCGCCTCTGGTTCGAAGACATTCGCCGGTCCGGCGCCTACGGCCTGTCGCCGGTCGGCAATACCGAGGGCCAGGCTCATGCCCTGGCGGCCAAGGTCGGCTACCTTGTAAAGGACGAATTGGTTCACTTCGGTCCGGTGTTCGGCGTCTCATGGGCAAGCGGTCTTGTCGATGGATACACAGAGGCGGGTGGCGCTGGCGGGAATGTGTCGTTCGCCACCTACCACTTCCAACGCCTCGAAACCTCAGCAGGTCTCGAGGCGACACTGCAGGTCGATTTCCGGCCGACCCTGCATGTGCACTACACCAACGACATGTCGGGCGATCAGGACCCGGCCTGGGCATCGCTGGCGGCCGCGGCGAGCGCCATGGCAACCCAGGCAGTCGCCATGCCGGGTCGCTTCAGCGATGTGCTGACGGTCGGCTTCGGCGTCCAGCAGGACGCAGGAGGCATTCTCTGGCATGCCGGTTACGACGCCGATTTCGAACTCGACACGGATGACGAGATGACCCATCGCGTCACCATCGGTGCATCGTTGCGCTTCTGATGGCGGTTGCGCAAGAAACCAGCCAAAACACGCACTCCATCGCAAAAGGATGGGGTGCGTGGCGCGTGAATATCGCCCAGTGCCTCCGCCTCGACGGCGCCATCCGCATGGCCCCGCGCTGACCGAAGTCACCAGGACAGCGGGCGGGACGCCCGCGCTCCCGGGAACTGGCGCTTCGCGCTCTGCCTGCTGGGAACGCGGGCGTCCCGCCCGCTCTTTCAACCCCTCAACCGCCTCAAGCAGGCTGGAGAAACGGGGAAATGGTGTCCGACCCCATTTCCTCCCTTGGTCGGCGAAAACCGTCTCTGGCAACCGACAGCTCCATAAGAGCCTTGACTTCAAACACAGATGCTCCTCACGGCGTGAGGAGGAAACGCGCATCTCACCCTCGCTTGCGAGGGAGTGCCGACGCGGCACGCGTCGGGGAGGGAGTTCCTCTCCGCAGCATTTTCTTGAACCACCACCAGCATCAATAAAAGGTGGTCATGGTCTGCGAAGGCAGACCACCCACGTCTTCGCGGCGTAAGCGCTGGCAGCCCCGGTCAACCCTACGGCGCCACGCGCGTGCGCACAGTCTGGTTGTTGCCCTCGTTCGTCTCGCCGACCATCAGGCTCGCATCCGCACGCGAGACAAACTCATAGGTACCGGACGCGAACACGAGCCCGCGATAGAACGGCAGCGTGTGGGTGAACGTGGCACCGGGCGCGAGCGCGCCGACATTCACGAAGATCCCGTTCGGAAAGGCAGGATTGGTATAGTTCATCCGGAAACTGGCCGGTATTTCCGGACAGCCACCGCCGCCGCCAGCAACGGGAGGCCGCAGCCGCTTGCAGGTGACCGTCACGATGCTGCGCCCGGCCGGCGCCGTACCCGTGTTTTTCACGATCACGGTTCCGCTGCCAACGTCGAAATCCGACACAAGGTCGGGCCCGGCCGCATGGGCGGGCAGGGCAAGCCCGGCAACAGCCATGGAAATCAGCATCACTCGTTTCATCGGTTTTCCTCCTGTGGACCCCGATGATCTTGTGCGTCACCACGCCCGAAACAAGCGACGGCCATCACACCGGCGCGCCTGCCCTCAGGCAGCGATCCGGTAGACCCGCGCCGCCGTTCCGCTGAACAGCGCCGTCTTCTCGTCGGCCGAACAGCCGGCCGCCAGGCGCTTGAATGCGTTCCAGAGCGCGACATAGCTGGCGCCAAAGCGGTCGACGGGAAAATTGCTTTCGAACATCGCGCGTTTTGCGCCGAACGCCTCGATGCATGTCTCGACATAGGGCTTCCATTGCTGGGCCAGCGTGGCCGACGCTTCATCGGGCCCGGCCATGCGATCCCTGAAGCCGCAGAACGGCATGGGCAATCCGCCGATCTTCACATGCACGTTGGGGCAGGCCGCAAGCGCGCGGATATTCGTCCGCCAGGTATCGAAGCGCGCCTCCCGCTTGCCCGCGTACCGCCCGATGCCAAGCGGTGTTCCCACGTGGTCGAGGATCATCGTCGTCCCGGGAAAGGCGCGCGCAAGATCGATGACGTCCGGGATCTGAGGCTCAAGCAGCCACGCATCGAAGGAAAGGCCGAGCGGTGCCAGCTGGCTGAACCCCTTTCGGAAGGCCGCATCGCGATAGAGGCCGGCCGGCTGGCGCCCGTGCAGCGGTCCGAGCACGGCAGGATCCTCGTCATGCGCGCCCTGGTGGCGAATGCCGCGGAACCGTCCATTGCCGGCGGCAACATGTGCCTGCAGCACGTCCCGCGCCGCCTCGCCGATGGTCAGGTCGACATGGCCGACAATGCCCGCCGCCACGCGCACGTCGCCATAGGTGCCGCTGGCCGTCATGGCTGCGATGCCATTGACGAACTCGGTCTCGCCCACGCAGCGCATCGCGACCGGGCCATCGGCCCGGTACATCGCCCCGCACTCCATGTAGACCGTGGCGCGGATATTGTGCCCGCTGCGCAGGTCCGCGAGGATCTCGTCCAGCAGGTAGCGCGGCGTGCTGCGCAGGACGTCCATGAACCCGTGCGTCGATGGCGGCAGGCTGGAAAGCATGGCCTGCGGCCGGTCCCACAGGTGATGATGGGCATCGATGATGGGAAGGTCTGGCTCGAGGATCGGCTCGCTCAAGGATGTCACTCCCGTGCGTGAAGGTGGCACCGTCCGTTCTATACCCCTCGTGCATGCCGGGAAAGGCGTGCGGCGCGCGGGGCTGCCTCTACCGCCCAAGGCCAGGTGGCATCCAGGCGCAGGGGCCGCTAGTCTCAAGGCGCAGCCTCTCTCGCCGGACCTTGGGATGTTCAATGATCATCGTGCTTGGCAGTGTCATCGCCCGACCCGATTGCCTGCCCACGCGGTCCACGTCGACCACGAGAACCCGCTCAGGCTCGTCTTTGTCGAGAAATGGACCGATGAAAACGCGCTCGCGGC
>JAGWXR010000097.1 GCA_018969785.1 Alphaproteobacteria bacterium | reverse complement strand
TTCCTTGGCGAGAAGGTCAGCCAGGCCGTCATCACGGTGCCGGCCTATTTCAATGACGCACAGCGCCAGGCAACGAAGGATGCCGGGCGGATCGCGGGGCTCGAGGTGCTGCGCATCATCAACGAGCCGACGGCGGCGGCGCTGGCCTATGGCCTCGACAAGAAGCAGAGCGGCACGATCGCGGTCTATGACCTTGGCGGCGGCACGTTCGACATCTCGATCCTCGAGATCGGCGACGGCGTGTTCGAGGTGAAGGCCACGAACGGCGACACGTTCCTGGGCGGTGAAGACTTCGACATGCGCATCGTCGACTTCCTCGCGGACGAGTTCAAGAAGGACCAGGGCATCGACCTGCGCAAGGACCGGCTTGCCCTGCAGCGCCTCAAGGAAGCGGCCGAGAAGGCGAAGATCGAGCTTTCGTCGCAGATGCAGACGGAAGTGAACCTGCCCTTCATCACGGCGGATGCGTCGGGCCCGAAGCACCTGAACACGAAGCTCACGCGCGCGAAGCTCGAGGCGCTGGTCGATGACCTGATCCAGCGCACCATCGCGCCAGTGAAGGCGTGCATGAAGGACGCGGGCGTGACGCCTGCGGACATCGACGAGGTGGTGCTGGTCGGCGGCATGATCCGCATGCCGAAGGTGCAGCAGGTCGTGAAGGAATTCTTCGGCAAGGAGCCCCACAAGGGCGTGAACCCTGATGAAGTCGTGGCCGTGGGTGCCGCGATCCAGGCGGGCGTGCTGAAGGGCGAAGTCAAGGACGTGCTGCTGCTCGACGTGACGCCCCTGTCGCTGGGCATCGAGACGCTGGGTGGCGTGTTCACGCGCCTGATCGACAAGAACACGACGATCCCGACCAAGAAGAGCCAGGTGTTCTCGACGGCGGAGGACGGACAGACGGCCGTGACGATCCGCGTGTTCCAGGGCGAGCGCGAGATGGCGAAGGACAACAAGTTCCTCGGCCAGTTCGACCTTGTCGGGATCCCGCCCTCGCCGCGCGGCATGCCGCAGATCGAGGTGACCTTCGACATCGATGCGAACGGCCTCGTGACAGTGGCCGCCAAGGACAAGGCGACCAACAAGGAGCAGAACATCCGCATCCAGGCCTCGGGCGGCCTGACGGAAGCCGAAATCCAGCAGATGATGCGGGATGCGCAGGAGCACGCCAGCGAGGACAAGAAGCGGCGTGAACTGGTCGAGACGCGCAACCGCGCCGAGGCTGCGGCCCACGACATCGAGAAGAACCTCAAGGAGCATGGCGACAAGCTCGGGGCTTCCGACAAGAGCGCCATCGAGGCTTCGATCGCCGAGGTGCGCGAGGCGCTGAAGGGCGAGGACGCCGACATCATCAAGTCGAAGACCGACGCGATGCTGCAGGCGTCGATGAAGATGGGCGAGGCCATGTACAAGGGCATGAACCCGGATGGCGCAGCGGGCGCGGCCGATGGCGGTCCGTCGGCGCCGGGCGGCCAGCAGCCGGACGACGGCGTCGTCGACGCGGATTATGAAGAAGTGAACGAAGAGAAGAAAAAGGGAGGGTCGCGTTAACCCCGCAGCCCCAAGATGACGGGCCTGCGCCGGCTGATGGCCGGGGCGGGCCCCTTCACTCCCACCCATTGCGGGTGTTCCGAGCAGATCCATGTCGAAGCGCGATTTCTACGACGTATTGGGCGTGCAGAAGCGGGCGACCGCCGACGAGCTCAAGTCTGCCTATCGCAAGAAGGCGAAGGAACTTCACCCGGACCGCAATCCGGATGACCCGAAGGCGGACCAGAAATTCAAGGAACTCAACGAGGCGTATGACGTCCTGAAGGACGACCAGAAGCGCGCGGCCTATGACCAGTATGGGCACGGCGCCTTCGAGGGTCCGGGGGGCGGACGCGGAGGCGGGCCTGGCGGCTTCGACTTCTCGACCTCGTTCACCGATGTGTTCGACGACCTGTTCGGCGAGTTCATGGGCGGACGGCGTGGCGGCGGCGGCGGCAACCGCGCGCAGCGCGGCTCGGACCTGCGCTACAACATGGAGATCACGCTCGAGGATGCGTTTGCCGGCAAGACCGTGCCCATCCGCGTGCCGGGATCGGTTGCCTGCGAACCGTGCGGGGGCACGGGGGCCGAACCCGGAACGAAGCCGCAGACCTGCACGACGTGCTCGGGCATCGGCAAGGTGCGCGCGCAGCAGGGTTTCTTCACGATCGAACGGACGTGCCCGACCTGCCAGGGGCTTGGCCGCATGGTCAAGAACCCGTGCCGCGCCTGCTCGGGTGCGGGACGCGTGCAGAAGGAACGCACGATCAATGTCAGCATCCCGCAGGGTGTTGCGGACGGCAATCGCATCCGCCTGCCCACCGAGGGCGAGGCGGGCCTGCGCGGCGGGCCGAAGGGTGACCTCTACATCTTCCTGTCGGTCGCGCCCCACCCGCTCTTCAAGCGCGAGGAAGAGAACCTGCACTGCCGCGTGCCCGTCAGCCTGACGACGGCGGCGCTGGGCGGGCATGTCGAGGTGCCGACGCTTGGCGGTGGCCGGGCACGGATCTCGATCCCCGAGGGCACGCAGTCCGGCAAGCAGTTCCGCCTGCGCGGCAAGGGGATGCCGGGCCTGCGCGGCCAGGGGCCGAGCGGCGACCTGTTCGTCGAGGTGATGGTCGAGACGCCGGTGAACCTGAACAAGAAGCAGCAGGACCTGCTGCGCGAGTTCGAGAAGGCCGGCAGCGAGAAGAACTCGCCCGAGACGACGAATTTCTTCGCGCGGCTCAAGGAATTCTTCAACGACCAGAAGGACTGAGGTCCTCAGGCGGCGTCGAGCACGGCTGCGAAGCCCTGCTCTGTTCCCACGGCAAGGCTTGAGCCATCGGGCGCGAATGCCATGCAGCTGATGGCTGGCAGGTCGCGCGCGACGGTGCCGGCCTCCTCCTCGCCGATCCACTGCATCCAGACCCGGCCGTCGGCGGTGCCGGCAGCCACGAGGTCGAACTCGGGATGGGTCGCGACAACCTGGATGATCGCCTCGCCCTCGGGGCCGACCTCAAGCGGTTCGCGGCCCATGGGACCGTTGCGGCCGGTGAAAGGCCAGCCGATCACCTGCGGGGCGCCGGCCGTCATGAGGACCTTGCCGCGGTGCTCCCATGCCATCGACTTCACCTTTGAGGGATAGCCTGTCATGCGCATGTCGGCGGCGTCCTCGATACGCCAGCCGTGCAGGGCGCTTTCCTGCATGGTGGTGACGAGGAACTTGCCGTCCGGGCTCCATGTGATGCCGAGATGCGAGCCCTTCCAGTTCAGAACGGTCGGTGTCTGGGTCGAGGACTTCGTCCACCAGAGCGAGGCGCCGTTGTAGTGCGAGACGGCGATGCGCCTGCCCTTCGGGTCGAAGGCCACGCCGGTGGCGGTCGAGGGATGGGTGAAGCGGCCGACGACCTGGCTGGCGTCGAGCACGACCGCTTCCTTGCCGAGGGTGAAGGCGACAAGGCCCGTGGCATCGGACACGGCGAGCGACTCGATCCACTTGCCCTTCTGCTCGAAGAGGATGCGGCTCTCGCCGCCGGGGATCGTGTGAACGAGGCGTCCGTCATCGCCGCCGGTCAGGAATCCGCCACCGGGGTGGACAGCGAGCGCGAGGATGGCGCCCGCATGCAGGCTGATTGAAGCGGGTTCCTGCTCGTCGACGAAGAACCTCAGCGTGCCGTCACCGCAGGCGAAGGCGCCGATGCCGGTCCTGTCGAAGCCACAGGCGATGACGGGTGCGTCGAATGTCCAGGCGCGGCCGCCTGCAATGGTGGGATCTGCCATCGGGGTCAGGCCACGCAGGCGGCGAAGCCGGCTTGCAGCTCGGCCTCGTCGAGGTTGCGCCCGATGAAGACGATGCGGCTGAAGCGCTTCTCGCCTTCCTTCCAGGGACGCTGGAAGTCGCCCTCCATGACCATGTGCACGGCCTGGAAGACGAGGCGCTCGTCGCGGCCGCGGATGTCGAGAATGCCCTTCATGCGCAGGATGTCCTGCCCCTTCTGCTGCAGCAGGCCCTGGAGCCAGCTGGTCACGCGGTTGGCATCGAGGGGCTGGCTGGTCGACAGCGACACGGAGTGAATGTCGATCTCGTGTTCGTGGTCGTGCTCGCCGTCATCGAGCAGATGCGGCTCGAGTTCGAGGGCGCGCGAGAGGTCGAAGGCGCCGCGGTCAAGGACCTTGTCGAGCTCGATGGCGCAGCGCTGGGTGTAGTGGATCGGTGCGATGGGATTGATCTGGCGGATCACGCGCTCAACGCGCGCGAGTTCCTCCTTGGAGACGAGGTCGGTCTTGTTGAGGATGAGCTGGTCGGCGAAGGCGACCTGCTCGTGCGCTTCCTTCGAGTCCTTCAGTCGCTGGAGGATGTGCTTGGCGTCGATGACGGTGGTGACCGAGTCGAGGCGCGTGCGGGCCTTGACGTCGTCGTCGACGAGAAAGGTCTGTACCACCGGCGAGGGATCGGCGAGGCCCGTCGTCTCGACGAGGATGGCGTCGAATTTCTCCTTGCGCTTCATCAGGCCGCCGAGGATGCGGATCAGGTCGCCGCGCACGGTGCAGCAGATGCAGCCGTTGTTCATCTCGAAGACTTCCTCGTCGGTATCGACGACCAGGTCGTTGTCGATGCCGATCTCGCCGAACTCGTTGACGATGACGGCGTAGCGCTTGCCGTGCTGCTCGGTGAGGATGCGGTTCAGGAGGGTGGTCTTGCCGGCGCCGAGATAGCCGGTCAGGACGGTAACAGGCACTGGCGCGGATACGGGGGATGACATGTGAGGCTCCGGAAATTTCCGGCCTCATGAACCCTCTGACATGGCCTCAGTCAAGAGGCGCGTGTTGTGGCGCATCATCCCGACATAGGAAGGGGCGGGGCCGGCGGGGCCCGAGAGGGCATCGGAATAGAGCCGGCCGCCGAGCCTTGCGCCCGTTTCCCGCGCGATCTGGGCGATGAGGCGGGGATCGGCGATGTTCTCGACAAAGACCACGCGGATCTTCTCGCGGCGGATCTGCCCGATCAGGCGGGCCACGCCGCGGGCCGAGGCCTGCGCCTCGGTCGAGATGCCGACCGGCGAGAGGAAGGTGACGCCGTAGGCGTTCCCGAAATAGCCGAAGGCGTCATGCGAGGTGATGACGCGGCGCCTGGCCTGCGGGATGCGGGCGATGCTTTCACGGATGCCCGCATCAAGGCTGCGCAGCTCGGCGATGAAGGCGGCGGCGCGGGCGCGGTAGGCGGCGGCATTGGCGGGGTCGGCGGTCGCAAGCGCCCCGGCGATGTTCGACACATAGGCCATGGCGTTGCGCACGTCCTGCCAGGCGTGGGGGTCACGGCCTTGCGCGTGGGAATGGCCGTGGGCGTCCTGCTTCATGGCCAGCGGCGTGATCGAGCGCGAGACCTCGACCAGCCTTGCCCTGGAGGCCGACGCGCGCGCAAGGCGCGCGAGCCAGGGCTCGAAGCCGAGGCCGTTGAGCAGGATCACGTCAGCCTGCGCCACGCTGCGGGCGTGGGCAGGCGTCGGTTCGAAGGCGTGGGCGTCGCTGTCAGGACCGATGAGGACCGTCAGCCTCACGTCCTTGCCGCCGACGCGCGCGGCCATGTCACCGAGGATCGAGAAGCTGGCGACGACCTCGAGCGGCCTTGCGCCTGCCCCGGGGGCAAACGCCAGCCACAGCGCGAGGATGAGGCCCGCCAGGTACCTCATCGGCGAACCTCGCCGGGGTCGTGGTAATGCGGGCGGCGCAGCAGGCGCGCGACAAGGCCCGAGCGCGTGCCGAGGAGGATGGAGGCGATGTAGATGACCGCGGCACAGAGCACGATGGCGGGGCCGGAGGCGATCTCGACGTGGAACGACACGAGCAGGCCGCTGATGCTCGAGACCACGGCAAAGACCGTCGCCGTGCCGATGATGGTGCCGATGTCCTCGGACCAGAAGCGCGCGGCCAGTGCGGGCAGCATCATGAGGCCGACCGCCATCAGCGTGCCCAGCGCCTGGAAGGCGGCCACGAGGTTGAGGACCACGAGGCCCATGAAGATGCCATAGGCCCAGCCACCCCCTGCCCCGACGGCGCGCGCGAAGACGGGATCGAAGCACTCGAGGACGAGCGAGCGGAAGATGGTTGCCAGCAGCAGCATCGAGAGCGTGGCTACGCCCACCACCAGCAGCAGGCCCTCGTCATCCACGGCGAGGATCGAGCCGAACAGGATGTGCAGCAGGTCGACGGAGGAGCCGGCGGCCGAGACGATGAGGACGCCCAGCGCCAGGCTTGCGAGATAGAAGCCCGCAAGGCTTGCGTCTTCCTTCATGCCGGTTGCGCGCGATGTCATGCCGGCGAGCAGCGCGACGATGAGGCCCGCGATGACGCCACCGAGGCTCATCGCCCAGACCGAGAGACCGGAGAGGAGGAAGCCGATGGCGACGCCGGGCAGGACGGCGTGGCTGACCGCATCGCCCATGAGGCTCATGCGCCTGAGAACGAGGAAGACGCCGATGGGTCCTGCCCCGAGGCTGAGCGCCAGGCAGGCGACCAGCGCGCGGCGCATGAAGCTGAACTCCACGAAGGGCGTGACGAGGAGGCTGTAAAGCTCGCTCATGCGTGCGCGTGGCCCGTGTGGTCGTGGTGGCGCGGGGGCGCCCGCTCGCCGTCGCGCGCCCAGCGGTCGGTCATGGCCTTGGCGGTTGCGAGATTGGCATCGGACAGCGCCTCGGCGGTGGCCCCCCATGCCACGCGCTCGCGGGCGAGCAGCAGGGTCTGGGGGAAATGCTTCCTGATGAAGGCAAGGTCGTGCAGCACGGCGATCACGGAGCGGCCATCGCGGTGCCAGCCATGTACGAGCGCCATGAGTTCGTCTGTCGTGCGTTCGTCGAGCGAGGCAAAGGGTTCGTCAAGCAGGATGACGCGGGCGTCCTGCAGGATGAGGCGCGCGAAGAGCGCGCGGTGCCACTGCCCGGTCGAGAGGGCTGATATCGGCGCATGCTCGTAGCCGTCGAGGCCGACATTGGCGATGCAGGCGCGCGCGCATTCGCGGTCGACCTTCGAGACCGCGCGGAATGCCCCCGTTCGCTGCCAGGCGCCGAACATGACTGTCTGCAGCACCGAGACCGGGAAGCTGCGATCGATCTCCGGGGCCTGCGGCAGATAGGCAAAGTGCCGCGGCGAGACGTGCGCGGTGTCGATGCGTCCGCTGCTCATCGGCAGGAGGCCCATGATCGCCTTCATCAGCGAGCTCTTGCCGGCACCGTTGGGACCGGCAATGGCCGTCAGGGTGCCCGGCTCGAATGTTCCGGACACGTGGTGGACGGCCGGCAGCCTGCGGTAGGCAACCACAACGTCGGTCAGGGCAATCGCAGGGGTCATGCCAGCGCCCACACGAAGGCAAGCCAGAGCCCGGCTGCCGCAACGGCAACCGGGGCGAGGCGGTCGAGAAGGCCTGCCGAGAGAAGGCTGTGATCGCGCATGATGGGCTGACGTGCTGAAAAGCTGTGCATGCTAGCATGTCGCGCGGTCGGGCGAGAATGCCTTTTTGCCTCGCGCAGGACGGGGCGTTAGTTTTACAGATCGTCGATTCACAACGCTGCGCGGTGACATCCATGCATCCCTTCGACCGCCTCCATGCCCAGGTCCTGGCCCGCAAGTCGGCCGACCCGGTCCAGTCCTATACGGCGAAGCTGCTGTCCGAGGGTACGGCCAAGTGCGCCAAGAAGGTGGGCGAGGAAGCGGTGGAAGTCGCCATCGCGTGCCTTGGCGATGACTACAAGTCGAAGGTCGAGGAGTCGGCGGACCTGCTCTATCACCTGTGCGTGCTGTGGGCGGCGGCCGGCGTGAAGCCGGAGGATGTCTATGCCGAGCTGCAGGCCCGCGAGGATCGCTCGGGGCTGGACAGCAAGGCGGCGCGCAAGGGTATTGTGAAGTAGGCGCGGGTTGGTTTTTCGGTGACAGTTTGAGGCGGCATGGCCCCCAT
>JAGWXR010000096.1 GCA_018969785.1 Alphaproteobacteria bacterium | reverse complement strand
GCCCCGAAAGCTTGAAGCGCCAGTGTGGCTTGCGCCCCTCCGCCTCGAGGCTTGCGCGCTGCGAATCGGTCAGCCTCAGCGCAGCCCGGTCGTAGACGGGGGGCTTGTGCTGGGCGAGCTGCCGCCTGCGCCGTCGATCAAGCTCGTCCGCCGTCTCGTAGCAGGGATAAAGCCGCCCCATGGCGCGCAGGCGATCAGCTGCCGCATCGTGCGCAGGCGCACGGTCTGACTGTCGAGCAAACAGGTCATGCCTCAGCCCCAGCCATGCAAGATCGGCCTCGATCCCGCGCGCAAAGGCCTCCGTCGACCGCTCGGCGTCCGTGTCGTCAAGCCTGAGAAGGAACTTGCCACCGGTCTTGCGCGCGAACAGCCAGTTCGTGAGCGCCGCGCGGATATTGCCGACGTGAAGCTTGCCCGTCGGGCTGGGTGCAAAGCGCACAACGGTGTTCGGCCCGGCGCTCACGTTGCATCCCGGAAGGCATTGGTGATCGGATAGCGCCGGTCGCGGCCGAAATTCCGCCGCGTGAGCTTCACGCCCGGCGGTGCCTGCCGCCGCTTGTACTCGGCGATCGACAGGAGGTGCTCGACACGCCGGATGGTGGCCAGATCATGACCGCGCCGGATGATGTCCTCGACCGGCATCTCCCCTTCGACCAGGCACTCGAGGATGTCATCAAGGACAGGATAGGGCGGCAGCGAGTCCTCATCCTTCTGGTTGGCACGCAGCTCGGCCGATGGAGGCTTGTCAATGACGCGTACCGGCATGACAGGTCCCGCAGGCCCCAGCGCACCCGGCGGCCGGTGCGCATTGCGCCAGCGCGACAGGGCAAAGACCTGCATCTTGTAGAGGTCCTTCAGCACATTGTAGCCCCCGCACATGTCGCCATAGAGCGTGGCATAGCCCACCGACATCTCCGACTTGTTGCCCGTGGTCAGCACCATGGGCCCGAACTTGTTCGAGATGGCCATCAGCGTGACGCCGCGGATGCGGGACTGGATGTTCTCTTCCGTCGTATCGCTCGCCCGGCCGGCGAAGATCGGGGACAGCATCGAGCCGAACGCGGCAACGGCATCCTCGATCGCCACGCTGTCAAGCTGCGTCGCCAGCATCTGCGCAACCCCGGCTGCGTCGTCGAGGCTGTCCTGCGAGGTATAGCGCGACGGCATCATGACACAGCGCACGCGGTCGGCGCCCAGTGCATCAACCGCGACCGCAGCCGTGAGCGCGGAATCGATGCCGCCCGACAAACCAAGCACCACGCCCGGGAACCGGTTCTTGCGCACATAGTCGCCAAGCCCCAGCATCATGGCCCGATACACGGCCTCAAGCCCGTCCGGAAGGACAGCACGTGCCCCGGCTTCACAAACCCAGCCGCTGGCGCGCTCATGCCATTGCGTTACGGTGATGGCCTCTTCCCAGGCTGGCATCTGCAGCGCAAGCGAGCGATCGGAATTCAGAACAAAGGACGCGCCGTCAAAGACCAGCTCATCCTGCCCACCCAGCTGGTTCAGGTAGGCCAGCGGCAAGCCGCTCTCCACCACGCGCGCAACGGCAATGTTGAGACGCGTTTCTTCCTTGGACATCTCGAAGGGTGAGCCGTTGGGAACCAGCAGGATCTCGGCCCCGGTTTCCGACAGGCACTCGACCACATCGGACTTCCAGATGTCCTCGCAGATCGGAACCCCGATCCGAACGCCGCGCACGTCGATGGGTCCCGGCATCGGTCCGGGAACGAACACGCGCTTCTCATCGAACACGCCATAGTTGGGCAGGTCCACCTTGAAGCGAACGGCCTTCACCGCCCCGCCATCCAGATAGGCCATCGCATTGAAAAGCTTGCCGTCCTCGACCCACGGCGTGCCGATGAGGAGCCCCGGACCCGAGACAGTCTCAAGCGCCAGCGCTTCGATCGCCGCACGCGCATCGGCCTGCAGCGCAGGCTTCAGCACCAGGTCCTCGGGCGGATAGCCGATGATGAAAAGCTCGCTGAACAGCACGATATCGGCACCGTCGGCCGCCGCCGCCACGCGCGCGCGGCGCACCTTGTCCGCGTTGCCGGCAATGTCGCCCAGGACGGGGTTCAGTTGCGCGAGGGCGATCCGGATCGATCTGGTCATGGAATCAGTCTAGGGCAAGCGCCCCTTCACCTGCAAACGCACAGCCCGGTTCAGACGACGGCCTTGAACTCGGCGACGATCCGGTCGACCTGCCCGTCGGTCAGGTAGGGATGCATCGGCAGGCTGAGCACCGTGTCGGCCAGCTTCTCGCACACCGGCAAGCCACCCTTCGGCGCATGGGCCGCAAAGGCCCTGTGCTGGTGGAGTGCCTTGAAATAGTAGATCGAAGTCGGGATCCCCTTGTCCTGCAGCCGCTTCATGATGTCGGCGCGGTTCTCGACCATGACCGTGAACAGGCCCCAGGCATTCTGGTAGCCCTCCGGCACGCGCTGCATCTTCACGCTGTTGCCCAGCCCCTGCCGGTAACGCTGCGCAATGCGGTCGCGCGCCTTCATCTCCTCGGCAAACACGGTCAGCTTCGACAGCAGCACCGCGCACTGGACAGAATCGAGCCGGCCATTCACCCCGACCCTGATGGATTCCTTCTTCACCGCATCGGTCCCGTGCCAGCGGATCGACGACCAGCGCTCGAAGCGCGCCGCATCATCGGTCAGCATCGCACCGCCATCGCCATAGCAGCCCAGCGTCTTCGACGGATAGAAACTCGTCGCCGTCATGTCGGTCAGCGCGCCGATGCGCACCCCGTTCTGCGCCCCGCCAAAGCTCTGCGCGGCGTCGGCAAGCACCAGCATGCCGTGCTTGCGGGCAATCTTGTGAATGGCCGGATAGTTGGCAGGCAGGCCATAGAGGTCGACCGCGATCACCATGCGCGGCCTGAGCTTGCCCTCGCGAACGACGGCCTCGACCTGCGCCTCGAGATGCGCAGGATCCATGTTGCAGGTGTCCGCTTCGACATCCACGAAGATGGGCGTCGCACCGGCCACGAGCACCGCATTGGCCGTGGCATTATAAGTGAAACCCGGGATGAAGATCGCGTCGTTCGCGTTCACTTCTTCGCCCATCAGCGCAATCACCAGCGCGTCTGTGCCGCTGGCCACGGCCAGCGCATGTTTCGCGCCCGCCCAACCCGCAAGCTGCGCCTCAAGCTCCCCAACTTCAGGCCCGCCAATGAACGCGCCATGGTCGAGGATCTTCTGCCAGCGCTTTTCGATATCGGCGCGCAGCATCTTCTTCGGCGTTTCAAGGTCGAAGAAACGGATCGGTCCCGCATCCGCGCCAGCGGTGCGGGCATCAAGCGTCTTCTGGTCAGGCATTGACGAGTCTCTTCTGGCTTTGGGGCGTCTTGGCGGCGTCGAGGATCTTGAGCGCCGTATCCAGCGCGCGACGTGCCTCGCGTGGCGGAATGGCAGCCGGCAGGTTCTCGCGAACCGAGCGGACGAACTGCGCAACTCCATGTCCCAGCGGATCGACTGACGGGCAGGGAATGCCGCCCACGGCCTCACCCTTGCTGTCCAGCGACTTGAGCTTGCGCGGTGTCGTGTTCGTGATCGCGCGGGTGAGGAAATCGATGTGGATTTCGCCGTCCGGATAGGTCACGCGCATGAACCGCTTGCGCGCCTCGGCCATGCGGCTGGCGAACAGGCTGATCTCCATGCCATCCACGAGCGTGAGGCTGGCCGACACCTCGTCCGACCGCGAGGGCTGCGAACGCTCGCTTGCCGAAATCGTTGCGATGTCGGCAGGGTTCAGCAGGTGGCAGAGGTCGATGTCGTGGATCATCAGGTCCAGAACGACGCTGACATCCGTGTTGCGCGGATTGAACGGCGCGGCACGATGCGTTTCGATCCGCGTCGGCTTCACGTTCCCGTCGAACAGGCCCAGATAGCGCATGACGAAGCGTTCCTGGTGTCCGGTGTGCAGCACGGCGCCGCGCGCCTCGGCGACACGCACCAGTGCATCGGCCTCGCGCATGTTGGCCGCCAGGGGCTTCTCGATGAAGACGTGCTTGCCCTGGTTCAGGCAGCCCACGCCGATCTCGCCGTGGAATTTCGCAGGCGCAGCAATTGTTACGATATCCACATGCGGCAGCATCGCCCGCCACCCGGCAAAGGCCGTGACCCCGAAATCATTGGCAAGCGTCTGAGCCCGCACTTCGGACACATCCGCAATACCGACAAGCTTCACGCCCGGCAGCGCCGCGTACTTGCTCGCGTGCAGGCGGCCGAAAGCGCCCGCACCGATCACGCCGGCCCTGATCTCGCCGCGACCTGTCTCTTCCCGGTTGTCCGAACCCATACCCCGCACCCGCTAAAACGAAGAAGCGCAACCCCACCTTGCACTGCATCATGGCTTTTCCGAATCTCCTACACCACACGGGCGACTGACGCACCAATTCAAGAAATGTTGCAGCATTGTCACGGTGAAACCCGACCCTTGCTGCGAGCAAGCTTTTGGCCGAAAAGGCGTGGTTGACGCCATCACCGCCAAACCCCGGGAGACTTTAATGACAAATTTGACAGGCCATGAGATCCGCCTCCGGAGCCGCCCCGTCGGCATGCCGACCGCCGAGAACTTTGAATATGCCAAGGCAGCCGTTGCCGATCCGAAGGACGGCGAAGTCCTCGTGCGCAACATCTGGATGTCGGTTGATCCCTACATGCGCGGCCGCATGGTCGACCGCGAGAGCTATGTCCCCCCGTTCCAGATCGGCCAGGCCCTGCAGGGCGGCGCCATCGGCCAGGTGATCGCCGCAGGCAAGGGTGCAACGCTGCAGGTCGGTGACTACGTGAGCCACATGCTGGGCTGGCGCGAATACGCGGTGGTAGGCCCCATGGCGATGCCGCAGAAGATCGACCCCAAGCTTGCCCCGATCCAGAGCTTCCTCGGCGCCCTTGGGATGCCGGGCATGACGGCCTATGCCGGCCTCTTCCGGATCGCGTCCTTCAAGCCGACGGACACGGTGTTCGTTTCGGCCGCCTCGGGTGCCGTGGGCTCGGTCGTCTGCCAGCTCGCCAAGGCACAGGGCGCTTACGTGGTGGGCTCGGCAGGTTCCGATGAGAAGTGCCAGTGGCTCGTGAAGGAAGCCGGCATCGACCACGCGATCAACTACCGGAAGGAAGCAGACCTCGACAGCGCCGTGCGCAAGGCGTTCCCGAAAGGCATCGACGTCTACTTCGAGAACGTGGGCGGCAAGCACCTCGAGGCAGCACTCAACAGCATGCGGGTCTTCGGACGCATCGCCATGTGCGGCATGATCGAACAGTACAACAACACGGCACCAGCGCCCGGCCCGTGGAACATCATCATGACGATCCCCAAGAGCCTGCGCATCGAAGGCTTTGTCGTTTCAAACCACTACGACCTGCTGCCGAAATTCTACCAGGAGATGGGCAAGCTCATCGCCGAGGGCAAGATGAAGTGGCAGGAAAGCGTGACGGACGGCTTGCAGAACGCACCGAATGCATTCCTCGGCCTCTTCAAGGGCGAAAACTTCGGCAAGGCTCTGGTCAGGATCGGACCCGATAAGGCAGTCTAGCAGCGTCTCGACAACGCCCGGAGGTCATCGATGACGGCAGGCAAGCGCTGGGTTCTGGCACGCCGACCCGACGGCGTTCCGTGTACGGATGACTTCCGGCTCGAGGATACGACGCTGCCAGGCCTGCAGGATGGGCAGGCCCTCATCCGCGTCGACCATATCTCGGTAGACCCCGGCATGCGCTCGCGCCTGTCGGGGGATTCCTACGCCCCCGCACTCGACATCGGCGCCACCATCGAAAGCGCCGGTGTCGGGCACGTGATCGCCTCGCGCAGCCAGAAACTGAAGGAAGGCGCCCTTGTGTGGGGCGGCTTCGGCTGGCAGACACACCTCATCACGGACGGTCGCGGCGTGCAGGCGCTCGATCCGGCCCTTTACACGGGCAAGATCACACCCACCTCAGCAATCGGCCTTTTCGGCATCCCGGGCCTGACCGCCTTCTTCGGCCTTCTTGAAATCGGCAAGCCACGCGCCGGCAACACGGTGCTGGTTTCCTCCGCCGCGGGAACTGTTGGTGCGACCGCGGGCCAGATCGCGAAGATGAAGGGCTGCACCGTGGTCGGCATCACCGGATCAGATGCCAAGTGCGCCTACCTGAAGGAAATCGGCTTCGACGCCAGCATCAATCACCGCACCTGCGGCGACCTTGCAGCCGCCTTCCGCGCCGCGGCCCCGAAGGGCTACGACATCTACTTCGACAATGTCGGCGGCGAAATGCTTGATGCCGCCATCGTGAACATGCGCCGCCACGGCCGCCTCGTCATCTCGGGCCAGATCGCCGAATACAATGCCCGCGAACCCCGCGGCATTCGCCACACCCTGCCCTTCATCACCCAGCGCCTGCGCATGGAAGGCCTCGTGGTCTATGACCATGCCGTGCAGTTCGACGAGGCTCGCCGCCAGATGGCCGAATGGGTGAACGAAGGCAAGCTGACCTGGCGCGAGGAAATCATCGAAGGCATCGAGAAGGCCCCCGAGGCCTTCATCGGTCTCTTCAGGGGCGACAGCTTCGGCCGCCGCCTCGTGCGCGTCGCCTGACACAACGCAGGCCCATCACATCCGCCAGGCTTGCGCCAGCGCCACGGCCTGCGCACGTACCTCCGGCAGCACGACCACGCCCTCCGGCCCCAGCGAAAACGACAGCGCACCGCCACCCGGCAGCCGCTCGACAACGCTGCAGGTCATGCCGATATCCGTCCCGATGTCCGCCCGGTAGCAGCGTCCCGCATAGGCAGCCGACGCCTCGGCCACCGTGCGCGGGGGATGGGTGAGCAGATAGACCCACGGCGTCCCCGGTTCATCAAGGCGGTAAAGCTGCCAGCGCAATGAATGCTGTGGCTGAACCCGACCCACCAGCCCCGAAAGCGCCTGCATGTGGCTGGCAGGCGGTTCGAAGCGGGTCCAGAAGACGACATCGACGCCGTGCGCCGACAGCAGGCCCGCTCGCCCCTCGAGCCGCGAAAGATCCAGCGCGAGCGCGCGTGCCCCGGTGCAATTGGCGGCAGGCGCAAGCGCCGGCGCAAGTCCCGCATGGCGCACGTCCCAGCATCCGGCAAGCCGCATCAGGTCGACGCGCCAGCCCTCGCCATTGGTCACGATGGCAGAGGGGATCCGATAGACAACGCCTGCGGCGCGCACGGCAATGTCGGCCTGGTCCCGCGCACTGAGGTCAAGATGGGCCTTGAGCCCCACCACCGCCGCACCCAAGGCGCACCATGCAGCAAGCCCGAAGCGCATCTGCTTCAGTCCGCCAGCATGGACTGCAGCTCTGCAGCCCGGTCTCGTGTCATCATCGCCCGGCAGTTCGCGGCGATCACCGCCTGGCCCGTGCCGCCATAGAAGCTCGTCGATTTCCAGTGGCAGTCGGCATCACGGAAGGCAAGCCACGCGCGCTGTGACTGCTGCAGGGCATCGAGCGGCGGCGGACCATAGCCGGGTTCGGACGTGTTCATGCTCTTCGCGCGCTCGGTCAGCGCGCGATAGGCGCGAGCCATGTCGGCATCGTGCTTGCGCAACTCGCGATCAGCGCAGGAAATCATGTCGACCGTCGTCCGGGCCCTGTCGCAGGGCCAGGGCGCCTGCGTTGGGGCGCCGTGCGCCGACCACGCAAGAAGGAATACGGCGGCAACAATGCCAGGTCTCAGGCGCATGAAAAGCCTCGCGGAAATTCCGGAAGGCACATGTTAGCCCAAGCGCAAGGGCGTGGCGACGGCCTTACTGGGCCGCCGCAGGCTGGCGGGCCTTCACGCGCTCGCCGCGGATTCCCTCGGCAACGAGAAAGGCCAACTCGATCGACTGGTTGGCATTCAGCCGCGGGTCGCAATGCGTGTGGTAGCGGCTCGACAGGTCCGCATCCGTGATGGCCGCAGCCCCTCCCGTGCATTCGGTGACGTTCTGTCCCGTCAGCTCCAGGTGCACGGCACCAGCATGCGTACCCTCGGCACG
>JAGWXR010000095.1 GCA_018969785.1 Alphaproteobacteria bacterium | reverse complement strand
GCGCGATTGGTCTCGTTCAGCATCTCGTGGCGTCCACCCGGATAGAAGTCGTGGGTGACATCCCGAACGCCGGCGTCCCGATAGCGTTGCACGAGCGGCATCAGCGCGGTGAGGCCTGCATTCAGCGGATCGCGATCACCGGCCAACAGATAGAGCGGCAGGTCCGGCCGGATCGCCTTCAGCGCATCGGGCGCGAATAGCGGCTGCGCGGCAACGAACAGGCTCATCATCGAGGCCTCGTTCATCGGGAAGCCACACAGGGGATCGGCAATATACCTGTCGACTTCCGCCGCGTCCCGGCTCAGCCAGTCAAAGGGTGTGCGCGCGGGTTCGAACGGCTTGTTGAAAGCCTCGAGCGCATTGCCTGATGGATCTGGCGGAGGCAGCATGTCCAGCGCCGCCGACCCCGACAGGACCGCCGCATCGATCAGCCCGCTGTGCTGCAGCAGGTAGATCTGCAGCGCAAAGGATCCCATCGAGTGTCCCATGAGCACCAGCTTCGCGCCCGGGTTCTCGCGACGGGCAAGACGGCTCAGCACAGCCATGTCATCGACCACGCCTGCAAATCCGCCCGGGCCGAAATCGCCAAGCGTTGTCCCCGTGCGTCCATGGCCGCGATGGTCATTGGCATAGATTGCAATTCCCGCTGCCCGCAAGGGGGCAAGCGGTGCCACATAGCGCAGCGCATGTTCACCCATGCCGTGGGAAATCTGCAGCACCGCCCGGGTGGGTCCTTTTGCACCCCAGCGCCAGGCGCTGATCCGGGTTCCGTCGGAGGCATCGAAGGTGAAGGCTTGTTCGCTCATGGCGACACACTAGGCCGCCTGCCCGCGTGCGGCAACGGGGCTCTTGGATCGGGCAGGTCGAAGGCGGGCGTCAGAGCTTGCGATGAAACCCGGCCCGGCGCAGCAGAGCGACCCAGCTCTCCACATCCGAGAAGTCAAGCGTGTTGCGCTGCGCCTCCCGCAGTTGCCGCATGAGCAGCAGGTAGGTCAGCGCCCCGACCAGCGCGCCCGACAGGTGCGCTCCATGCCCGATCGGCAGGCCGCCGCCACCGGCCTGAGCGGTCAGGCCCGCGAGGTCAAGCCCGACAAAAACCAGCGCACCGACGATCGCCGGCATCGGAATGATCCCGAGCAGGTAAAGCCGCGCGCGCGGGATCATGAGCGAAAACAGGATCACCACGCCAGAGATCGCCCCTGACGCACCGAGGGCCGGCAGCTCGGGCTTGCCCAGAAGGAACGCCGAAACAGCTGCATGCCCGAACGACGCGACGACGGCAGCCACGAGGTAGAACGTCACGAAGCGTGCCGAACCGATGATCTGCTCGACCACCGAGCCGAAGCTCACAAGCACATACATGTTCAGGAAGAAGTGCAGGAAATAGATGTGCGAAAACGCCGAACCCAGCAGCGTCTGGTACCGCCCGGCCTCAAGCGCGTCCCAGCTGACGAGGAAATTCTCCGTCATGAACGGGCTCTGTCCAAGCACCAGCCAGGCACCGAAGACAATGCTGTTGAGAATCAGCACGACGAGGACAACAGGCGGCATCGGGCGGGAAACCTCCGGCAAGGCCCCATCCTCTCTCATCGGGGCGGGGCAGGGCAACAGCCTTGGGGCGCGCGGCCTGGCAGCACATCCAGAACTATCAACGTTTCCTGACCGGTTTCCCTTGCGCCAGCGCATGGAAACATGGACCGCGCCGCCGGTAATCCGCTATACAGCGCCCCTTGAACCCGCAAGCCCGAGGGAGCGCGCATGGCCAGGGAAGACCGAAAGGCCGACGACATTTCCAAGTTGTCCTTTGAACAGGCCCTCCAGCAACTCGAGGGCATCGTCCAGCAGCTCGAGAAAGGCCAGGTCCCGCTCGAGGAGTCGATTGCCTTCTACGAGAAGGGAACCGCGCTGAAGGCCCACTGCGAGGCCAAGCTGCGCGACGCCGAGGCACGTATCGAGAAGATCGTGATCGGTACCGGTGGCGCCGCATCCCTCGCGCCGCTCGACCCCAAGTCCTGATCGGGAAGGAACCCAGCCATGACCCTCGCGCCGGTTGAACCAGCCCTGAACGAGACAGCCGCCTTCATGGAGGACGCGCTTCAGGAATATCTTCCCGAAGCGGTCGGCCCCCAGGCGCGCGTGATCGAGGCGATGCGATACGCGACGCTCGGCGGCGGAAAGCGCATCCGGGCGTTCCTCGTCCTGCAGTCGGGCCGGCAGTTTGGCGTGGATCGCAGGGCCCTCTCGCGCGTGGCCGCGGCGGTCGAATGCGTACACGCCTATTCGCTTGTCCACGATGACCTGCCGGCGATGGACAACGACGACATGCGCCGTGGCAAGCCCACGGTCCATCGCAAGTTCGACGAGGCGACAGCCATCCTCGCGGGCGATGCACTCCTCACGCACGCCTTCACGCTGCTCGCCGGACACGAGACTCATCCTGATCCTCATGTCCGCGCAGACCTCGTCCTGCGCCTGTCGCAGGCCGCAGGCTTCGCCGGCATGGTGGGCGGGCAGATGATCGACATCAGCGGCAAGGCGCTGCTCGACGACATCGGTCAGATCACCCGCATGCAGCGCCTGAAGACCGGCGCCCTGATCTCGTTTGCCTGCGAGGCCGGTGCCCTCATGGGGCGCGCGCCTCTCCAGATGCGTCACGCATTGACCAACTTTGCCCACGACCTGGGCTTGGCCTACCAGATCGTGGACGACCTCCTCGACCACGAAGGCGACGCCGCAGTGCTGGGCAAGGCCGTGCGGAAGGACGAGAAAGCCGGAAAAGCGACGTTCGTCACAGTCCTGGGTGCCGAGCGGGCAAGGGCGCAGGCCGAGATCCTGGCCAGCCAGGGGGCGGCCCATCTCGACGTATTTGACGAAAAGGCCGACCTTCTGCGTGGTCTTGTCGACTTTGTCGTTAATCGGCGCGCGTAATTGCCGCAAGGGTAGGCTTCGACCCGGCGCTGCTCTATACAATGCCTCGCATGCTCATATCCTGTGGGTCCCATGGCGCCGAACACCCCGCTTCTCGACAAGGTCAAGACACCCGCTGACACGCGCGGCTTCTCGCGCGACGAACTGCGCCAGCTGGCCGACGAACTGCGGCTCGAGACCATCGATGCCGTCTCCGTCACCGGGGGACACCTTGGCGCGGGCCTCGGTGTGGTGGAACTCACCGTGGCCCTGCATCACATCTTCCATACCCCGCATGACCGACTGATCTGGGACGTCGGCCACCAGGCTTATCCGCACAAGATCCTCACCGGCCGGCGCGATCGCATTCGCACCCTGCGCCAGGGCGGCGGGCTCTCGGGCTTCACCAAGCGAAGCGAAAGCGAGTACGACCCCTTCGGCGCGGCACATTCCTCGACCTCGATCTCCGCCGGCCTCGGCATGGCCGTGGCGCGCGACCTGAAGGGCGAGAAGCGCAATGTGGTCTGCGTGATCGGCGACGGCGCCATGTCGGCCGGCATGGCCTACGAGGCGATGAACAACGCCGGCGCCTCGCGCACGCGCCTCATCATCGTGCTCAACGACAACGACATGTCGATTGCCCCGCCCGTCGGCGGGATGAGCGCGTATCTCTCGCGCGTCGTCTCGTCGTCGACCTACCAGACGCTGCGCAATTTCGCCAAGCAGCTGGCGCAGAAGATGCCCCATTTCGTCGAGGACACCGCCCGCAAGGCCGAGCGCTATACCCATGGCATGGCCATGGGCGGAACCATGTTCGAGGAACTCGGCCTCTATTACGTGGGCCCGATCGATGGCCACAACATGGACCATCTCCTGCCGGTTCTGCAGAATGTCCGCGACGCCGACATCGACCGTCCCATTCTCGTCCATGTCGTCACCAAGAAGGGCAAGGGCTACGCGCCCGCCGAGAACTCGGCAGACAAGTACCACGGCGTGGTCAAGTTTGACGTCATCACCGGCGCCCAGAAGAAGAGCGCCTCCAACGCCCCCTCCTATACCAAGGTCTTCGCCGAGAGCCTGATCGCCGAGGCTGAAGCCGACGAGCGCATCGTCGCCATCACGGCCGCCATGCCCTCGGGCACGGGCCTCGACCTCTTCGAGAAGCGCTTCCCCAGGCGCTGCTTCGATGTCGGCATCGCCGAGCAGCACGCCGTGACCTTCGCCGCCGGCCTCGCGACAGAAGGCATGAAGCCCTTCGCCGTCATCTACTCGACCTTCCTGCAGCGCGGCTATGACCAGGTTGTCCACGACGTGGCGATCCAGGGCCTCCCCGTGCGCTTTGCGATGGACCGCGCCGGCCTCGTCGGTGCCGATGGTGCGACCCACGCCGGCTCATTCGACACGACCTATCTCGCAAGCCTGCCGGGCTTCGTGGTCATGGCGCCATCCGACGAACTTGAATTGCGCCACATGGTGGCGACACAGGTCATGATCGACGACCGCCCGTCCTCCGTGCGCTATCCGCGCGGCGAAGGCGTCGGCATCGAGCTTCCCGCAAAGGGTACCCCGCTCGAGATCGGCAAGGGCCGCATCGTGCGCGAGGGCTCGAAGATCGCGATCCTCAGCTTCGGCACGCGCCTCACCGAGGCGCTCAAGGCTGCCGACGACCTGTCCGCACGCGGCTTGCCAACGACTGTGGCGGACGCCCGCTTCTGCAAGCCCCTCGATGAGGATCTGGTCCGTCGCCTTGCTGCCAACCACGAGGTGCTCATCACGATCGAGGACGGCGCCATCGGTGGCTTTGCCGCCCATGTCATGCAATTCATGGCCAATGCAGGCCTCTTCGATCGCGGCTGCCGCTTCCGCGCGATGACGCTGCCCGACATCTTCATCGATCACGACACGCAGCCAAGGCAGTACGACATCGCCGGCCTGAATGCCCAGCACATCGTTGCCACCGCACTCACCGCGCTTGGCCGCGATGCCGTTCTGGGAGCGCGGGCTTCCAGCCCGCTGCTTTAAGAGCGGAAAGCATGTCCACGCTCCCGGGCCAGAACGTGCAGGTCCTCCGTGTCGGCCACAAGGGCGACGGGGAGACGGCTGAGGGCATGTTCGTGCCTTTCACGCTGGCCGGCGAAGAGGTTGCGATCAGCACCGGCGAGGATGGCAGCTACGCCGTCGAGGTGGTCAAACCCAGCCCCGATCGCGTGAAGCCGGCCTGCCGCCACTTCGGCACCTGCGGCGCCTGCCAGTTGCAGCACATGGCGCCCAGGGCCTATCTCGACTGGAAGCGCGAGCAGGTCATCATCGCCCTTGCACAGCGCGGCCTCGATGGCATCCAGGTTGAGCCCACCATTGCCATCGCGCCCGGCACGCGGCGCCGCGCCGTGCTCTCGGCGCGCCGCATCCGCGAGCGCGTTGTCATCGGCTTCCAGGAGCGCGGCGGCCACTTCATCAATGACATGCAGGAATGCCCCGTGCTGCACCCGCTGCTGATGGCGCTTGTTCCCAAGCTTCAGCTCGCGCTCGAGCCTGAACTCCCCGAACGCGGCCAGGCCGAGCTGGCCCTCACGCTGACCGACAGCGGCGTCGACGCGGCCTTTGGCATCCCGGGCGCCAAGCTCGACCGCGAGCAGCGCGCGCGCCTCGCCATTCTCGCCGACCGTTTGAGGTTCGCCCGCCTGACAGTCAACGAGGAACTCGTGCACCAGTCCGCGCCCCCCATGATGGCATGGGGCAGGGGACAGGTCGCCCTTCCGCCCGCAAGCTTCCTGCAGGCAACGCGCGAGGCCGAGGTCGTCATGCAGGGCCACGTGACCGCCGATGTCGGAAAGGCGCGCAAGGTCGCCGATCTCTTCAGCGGCTGTGGCGCCTTCACCCTGCCGCTGGCCGAGGCGCACGCGGTCTCGGCCTTCGACAGCGAAGAGGGCGCGATCGCAGCCCTCTCCCAGGCCCTGCGGGGCATGCAGGGCATCAAGCCCGCCACCGCCGAGCGGCGCGACCTGTTCCGTCGGCCGCTCTTGAAGCACGAACTCGACGCCTTCGACGCCGTCGTCATCGACCCCCCACGTGCGGGCGCCCGCGCGCAGGCCGAGCAGCTGGCAAAGTCGAAGGTCGCCCGCATCGCGGCCGTCTCCTGCAACCCCGCGACTTTCTCCCGCGACGCGCGTATACTCGTCGATGGCGGTTATCGGCTCCGCGTGGTGCGGCCCATCGACCAGTTCCTCTGGTCGGCCCATGTCGAGCTGACGGCGCTGTTCGAACGCGACTGACAGGGACAATGGCGAACGAGTTCACCCGCAACCTCTACCGCCTGAGCCAGGCCGCCCGCGTCGCCTGGTTCGGCAGCCACCACGTGGTCGCCAACAGGCTCGGCCGTGGCACGGCCTTCGCCGAGGGCGGCGTGAAGGTCGAAAGCGATTACCCCGACCGCCGCCTCTTCTTCGCCGAGATGCAGAAGCTGTTCGAGCGCGACTGGAAGAACATCGAGGACGGCCTCTACGCGGCACCGGCCGCCATCGACCGCAACGCCTTCACGGCCTTCTACGACTCGCTCGACTTCCTGCGCGATGTGCCCGAAGTGGCCCGCCGCCGGCGCGACCAGGTCCACGACGAGGTCAAGGCCGAAGAGCCCCGCCAGGGCTTCCCCGACTATTACATGCAGAACTTCCACTTCCAGACCGGCGGCTGGCTCTCGGATGAATCGGCCCGCCGCTATGACTTCCAGGTCGAGACCCTGTTCGCCGGCACCGCCGACGCGATGCGCCGCCAGGCCCTTGTGCCCATCGCCGCCTTCCTCAAGCGCAAGGACCAGCGCAAGCTCAGCCTGCTCGACGTGGCGACGGGCACGGGCCGCTTCCTGGCTGGCGTCAAGGACAACTGGCCGCGCCTTGCCGTGACGGCGCTCGACCTGTCCCCGGAATACCTGGCCCGGGCCCGCAAGGAGCTCAAGGCCTGGCGTGACGTACGCTTCCTCGAGGCCAACGCCGAGGCGATGCCCGTCCTCAATGCAAGCCAGGACATCGTCACCTGCATCTACCTGTTCCACGAACTGCCGCCGGAAATCCGCCAGCGCGTCGCGCGCGAGATCGCCCGCGTGCTCAAGCCCGGCGGCCTCTTCGTGTTGGTGGATTCGATCCAGCCCGGCGACACGCCCGGCTTCGAGGCTCTGACCGAATTCTTCCCCCAGGCCTTCCACGAGCCCTATTACGAAAGCTACCTCACCTGGGACATCCCGCACGCCTTCGCGATGGCCGGACTGAAGCCCGAGTCCTCGACACCCGCATTCCTCTCGAAGGTGGTGGTGTTCAGGAAGTAGGTCATGGTTCGCGACGAGCACATGTATTACAGAGTCTGAACGAGGCGGAGTGGATACAAGATGGGTCTTCACATCTACTCGGGTTCACTAGTTCGGTTCTTCACGAATGACTGGGAAAACGAGATAAAGAAGCTCTCGCGCCTGAACGGCTGGAAGTACACGATGCACTACCCGGACGGGGAACCCAACTGGCCCTCCGTCGCAGATGCCGAAGACTTTTCTCGTTGGCTGTCAGATTTGATCCTTCGTCAGGTGGACACAACCCCTGATCAACTGCAGTGGAAGGACAACCAGTTCGACTACCACACTTTCAAGCTACATGACGAAGCACGAGAGGCGATGACCATCGTATCCGCCCACGAGTTCCGTCCGGAGTTGGTACTTTCCCGACAGATGCCCAACGAGCCATACGCCGATCAGGCTATAGACGAGGCATCAGCGCGAAACTACAGCGTAGATGCACTGCTTCCCTTTGATGCTGAATTGCTCTTGCCCGGGGATTTCGCCTACGTGTCCTTCGTGGAAGATCCTCTCAATCGAAGTCGACTCTGTTGTTCGACAGCGCGACTTCGCAAGGCGCTTGGGAGGATTGAGACGGGTACTTTTGGGGGCCAAGTCGATATTGAAAGTTGGTTGCGCAACGGATTGTGTTACTCGCGCAACGCTGGAAGGGTTGCGGACGATGGGACGTTTGTCAAAGAGCCTGAGCCACAAGACAGCCTGCTCCGCAACGCCATGTTCGGCTTTGCTGTTTACGCCTCTATTCTTGAGTTCTC
>JAGWXR010000094.1 GCA_018969785.1 Alphaproteobacteria bacterium | reverse complement strand
GTTGTTGCCTCGTCCATCGAGCATGTCGCGACCGAGATCCGCCACCTTCAGCGCACCGAAGTACTGGAAGCGGAAGAGTATTTCTCGGAAGGCCAGAAGGGCTCTTCCGCCATGCCGCACAAGCGCAATCCGGTGCTGACCGAGAACCTGACGGGGCTGGCGCGCATGGTGAGGGCCTTTGCCATGCCGGCGATGGAGAATGTGGCGCTCTGGCATGAGCGGGACATCTCGCATTCATCCGTCGAGCGAATGATCGGGCCGGATGCCACGATCACGCTGGACTTTGCCCTGAACAGGCTTGCCGACGTGGTCGAGAAGCTCGTGATCTACCCCGAGCGCATGCAGCGCAATCTCGACCTGCTCGGGGGGCTCGTGCATTCACAGCGCGTGCTGCTGGCGCTGACGCAGAAGGGTGTTTCGCGCGAGGATGCCTACCGGCTCGTCCAGCGCAACGCGATGCCGGTCTGGCAGAACATGCATCACGGACGTTCCGGAACGACGTTTCTCGAAAACCTCAAGGCGGACGCGGATGTCGGCCGGGCGCTGACCGCTGCCGAGCTTGAAGTGCTGTTCGACCTCGCCTATCACTTGAAGCACGCCGACACGATTTTCAAACGCGTCTTTGCCAGCAGCTGAGGATCCTCACCCCATGGGAACGCCGATCAATCTGGGCAGGCTGTTCGGCGTCTACCTGAGGGTCGACATTGGTGTCTTCCTGATCGCCGCGATCTTCGTGATCGACGGGTTGCGGCAGCCGGGATTTGGCGGTGTCGTGGACGAGATCACCTTCGTCGTCCTGCTGTTCATGTCGATCTACCTGCACGAGATGGGGCATGCCTTCGGTGCGCGCCTGTTCGGCATCGGCACGCATGACGTGACGCTGACCTTCTTCGGGGGCTATGCGCGGCTCTCGCGCACGCCGCGCACGACACTGGAGGAAATTGTCGTCTCGGGGTCGGGACCGGCGGCGAACCTTCTGCTGGCAGCCGGGCTCTCGTTCTTCCTGGGAAGCACGAGCAGCGACGGCGTGGCGGACCATTCGTGGTTCATCCTCGAGCGGCTTGTCTATGCCAACCTGATCCTCGGCATCTTCAACCTCCTGCCGGGCTATCCGCTGGATGGCGGCAACATTGCGCAGGCGATCCTGGCGCGCTTCATGCGGCGCAGCCAGGCGCGGCTGATCACGGGCTATATCGGCTTGGGCGTTGCGGGGCTGCTGGTGCTCTGGGGCCTTTCGGGCGGCGGGTTCGGCTTCACGGTGCTGGTCGGGCTCATGCTGGGCTTTGCAGCCTGGCAGGAAGTCCAGGCGGTCAAGGGCAGCCGGTTTTGAGCGGCGCACCGGCGCTTCCTGCCTTCGGGGAAGCGCTTAGGACATGGGCGTTCATCGGCTGCGTGAACTTCGGTGGCCCGGCGGGGCAGATTGCCCTCATGCACCGCATCCTGGTCGAGGAGAAGAAGTGGATCAGCGAGGCACGCTTCTTCCATGCGCTGAACTATTGCATGCTTCTGCCGGGGCCTGAGGCGCAGCAACTGGCGACCTATGTCGGATGGCTCATGCATGGGGTGCGCGGCGGGCTTGCGGCGGGGATCATGTTCATCCTGCCCGGTGCGCTGGTCATGCTGGGCCTGAGCCTGCTTTACGTGACCCATGCCGACAGGCCCGAGGTTGCGGCGGTGTTCTGGGGCATCAAGGCGGCGGTGCTCGCGATCGTGATCGATGCGATCCTGCGCATTGCGCGGCGCGCCTTCACGAACACGCTTTCGCTTGTCATTGCGGTGGCGGCTTTTGCCGCCCTGTTCCTTTTCAATGTCGGGTTTCCGGTCGTGATCGTTGCGGCCGGGCTTGCGGGGCTGGCCGGTGCTGCGCTGCTGCCGCCGGCACCTCATGCACGAAGCGGCGGGGAAAAGGACCCGGCTGATACGCATGCCGTCGATGCGGCGCTGGCGCGGGGTGACCTCTCCCACACGCTAACGGTCCCGGGGCAGACGCTCAGGACAGCCCTCACATGGCTTGCGATCTGGCTTGCACCAGTGGGGCTGCTGCTGCTGGCGCTGGGGCCGGACCATGTGATGGCGCGGCTCGCACTGTTCTTCAGCGGCATGTCCGTTGTGACATTCGGGGGCGCCTATGCAGTTCTGGCCTATGTGGCGCAGGAGGCTGTCGCCACCTATCAATGGCTGAGCGCAACCGAGATGATGGATGGGCTGGCACTGGCCGAGACGACGCCGGGTCCGCTGATCCTGGTGCTGCAGCATGTCGGGTTCCTCGCGGCGTCACGGCAGGCCGGATTTGATCCGGTGCTGGCGGGTCTTGCCGGCGCGGCGGTCACGCTGTGGGTGACGTTCGTGCCCTCGTTCCTGTGGATCTTTGCGGGCGCGCCCCATGCCGAGCGGCTGCGTGGCAACAAGGCCCTGTCGGGGGCGCTTGCGGCGATCACCGCGGCGGTCGTGGGCGTGATCGCCAATCTTGCAGCCTGGTTCGGGCTGCACGTGCTGTTTGCCCAAGTCGAGCGGGTCGCCACAGGGCCCTTCGTGCTGCAGGTTCCAGATCTCCCGACGCTGGATCCCTGGGCGCTGGGGCTGTCGGTGGTCGCGACGGTGTTGCTGTTGAGCGGGCGTGTGAACGTGCTGGTGCTGCTGGCGGGCTGTGCGCTTGCCGGGCTTGTGCTGCGCGCCGGGCTTGCCTGAAACGCGCGGGCGGTCAGCCGCGGCACTTGCGCAGGTCGAGGCCGAAGACCAAGCCGCCGTCCGGCGCGCCGTCGACGGAATCAAGCGCCATCTGACCGGTGCGAGCGCCGCGCCTCGACGTCAGCGTCAGCGAGGCCCGGAAGTTCAGCACCGCAGGCTCGCCGCAGCCCACGCGCCGCATGAAGCCCGCGTTGAGCCTTTCGGAAAAGAGATAGTCTCCCTCGTAGGCCCCGCGGACGTCGCGCCTGAAGCGGCGGCTGCGGTCGCGCATGCCAACGCCGAACTCGACCTGCAATTCGGCGCGCTGCCGCTCCTCGAGGTTTGCATAGCCCCGGTAGTCCGCGCGCCAGACGCCCAGCGAATAGCCAGCCGGCAGGCTGAGCGGGATTTCCATGGCGCACGAGGCCCTCGCGAAGCCTGCGTTGGCATCATTGCCCTCCACGACGAAGCGGTCGAAGAGCACAGATATCGCGCTGCCATCGGGTGCCGTCACGATGCGATAGGATCCGGCCGGGCAGCCCTGGTCTTCCAGCCGCCTCTCGCGCTGCGCCTCGACACGGTCGCCGGCGAGAGCCGGTCCGGTGGCAACAAGCGCCAACAGGGACATCGCAATCAGTCGCGCGGTCATCATCGCAAAGTCACTCCCTTGTCGGATTGGGGCGACCGGCCGCAACAGTGCGGCCGGCCGGAGGCGGGAACATCAGCTGCAGCGGCGGAACTGCAGGTGATAGACGATCGCCGCGCTTACATCCTGCGAGTCGACGGATGCGCTGGCCTCGGCATTGTTGAAGGTGCTCAGGCGCAGGCTTGAGTTCGTGCGCAGGTTCACGTCTGCACCGCATGGCGACCAGACGAGGTTCTCGGCCACAAGCTGGTTGTTGATGTAATAGTCCTGGTTCAGCGTGCCGAAGAAGGAGCGCCTGAAGGCAGGCCCGCGGCCACCGGCGAAGAAGTACTCGACATTGAATTGCGAGGAGGCGCGGGCGGGCAGCTGGTTGTAGCCGCGATAGTCGACGCCGAGGACGGCCACGCTGTAACCGTTCGGCACGAAGACAGGGATCGACACGTTGCATGCCTTGCGGTCGAAGGCGCGCCCGGTGATGCCGCCGGCGGAAACCGTGTACTGGTCGAACAGCATGCTCAGCGAGCGGCCATCGGGGCTCAGCGTGGCTGAGACAGTGCCGGACGGACAACCCGTGCCGCCATAGCCGGGGTTGCCGAGACTGATGCCGTTGGCGCTGGCGGGCAGCGCGGTGGCGAGGGCGAGAAGGGAGGCGGCTGCGACAAGGAACGATTTCATGGCTCTGGACTCCTGTTGGGGGCTACACTCTCGAAGCACCGGGAGCGCGACGCGCGCGCCCCGCCTTGTGTTCGGACATGTTCATAGGGCCCGGCGCTTGAACCGGCCCTGAAACAGGAATTCAGCAATCATTCATCGCGGACGCACGGCAGGCTCAAAGGACGTGCGTCGCGTGGATCAGGTGCCGGCCTGGATCTGCTCGATCGCCTTGATCATCAGGTCTTCCATCTCGCGGCGGATCTGGTGGTCGGAGACCTGCACGCCCTTGGCGTCGAAGTCCTTGCGCAGCTTGCGGAAGACGTCGTCGTCGCCAGCCTCCTCGAAGTCGGCCTTGACGACTTCCTTGGCGTAGGCGTCGGCCTGGTCGGCGCTGATCCCCAGCTTTTCGGCGGCCCAGAGGCCGAGGAGCTTGTTGCGGCGCGCGGTGGCCTTGAACTTGAGTTCCTGGTCGTGGGCGAACTTGCTCTCGTAGCCTTCGCGGCGCTTGTCAAAACCGGACATTGGTCGGGTCTACTCCATGATCGGGGGTCAAATGCGTGGCCTTTCATCTAGTGTGCGCGGGCGCTGAGCGCAATGCTCACAGGCGGGCTGGTGGGAGCACATTGTGCCGGGTGTGGCGCTTGGGATAGACTGCCCCCGCACGCTCGTGAGAATGGCTGATATTCGCCATTCCGCGGGCGTTGGCATTTAAGGCGCGCCCGGTCCGGGCGGCGCCGCAGGACCTGTCAGCCATGAAGACCCGCAAGCTTGTTTACGAAGGCAAGAACAAGAACCTCTACGAGGGGCCCGAGCCGGGAACGCTCGTCCAGTATTTCAAGGATGACGCAACGGCCCAGCAGGGCCGCAAGAAGGCCGTTCTCGAGGGCAAGGGGGTATTGAACAACCGCATCTCGGAGTTCCTGATGTCGCGGCTGACCGAGATCGGCGTGCCCAACCACTTCATGCGCCGGCTGAACATGCGCGAACAACTGGTTCGGGAGGTTGAAATCATTCCCCTCGAAGTTGTGGTTCGCAACGTGGCCGCCGGATCGTTCGCCACGCGGTTCGAGATGGAAGAGGGAGCTGTTCTCCCCAGATCGATCATCGAGTTCTACCTCAAGAACGACAAGTTGCAGAACCCGATGGTCACCGAGGAGCACATCACCGCTTTCAACTGGGCCAGCCCGCATGAAATCGACGAAATCGTCGCGCTGGCGATCCGAATCAATGACTTCTTGTCAGGGTTGTTCCTCGGCGCCGGCATCAAGCTTGTGGATATAAAAATTGAATTCGGAAGGCTCTGGGAAAATGACATGATGCGTGTAATTCTGGCGGACGAGATCAGCCCGGACTCGATGCGCCTTTGGGACCTGCGCACAAGCGAGAAACTCGACAAGGACCGGTTCCGGCGTGATCTCGGCGGCGTGACAGAAGCCTACAGCGAAGTGGCACGCCGTCTTGGCATCCTCAATGAACCCCAAGCCACCGAACGAAAGGGACCGGTTCTCGTCAAATGAAAGCACGCGTTACAGTCATGTTGAAATCGGGCGTGCTCGATCCGCAGGGCAAGGCGATCGGACAGGCGCTGAACAGGTTAGGCTTCCATGGTGTCGGCGACGTGCGCCAGGGGAAGGTCATCGAGGTCGAACTGGATGAAACCGACACGTCTCGCGCCCACGCGAAACTGTCGGAGATGTGCGAGAAGCTGCTCGCCAATACCGTGATCGAAAACTACGCCATCGAGTTCAAATAAGGCGGACACGGCTGAACGTGCCTTGCAGAAAATGTCTGGTGGATTTTCCGGGGTTGGTTCAAGGGGTAGACGATGAGGAACCTGTGTTCGGCTGCGGGCGTCGTGTGCGCCTCGCTGCTGTTTTCGCCCATGCTCAGCCTGCCTGCGACAGCGGCGCCGGTCACTGCCGGCGAAGCTGATGCGCGCATGGCGGCGGCGATGGACCTGATCGACGCCATGGGCGGGCGGGATGCGGTCATGGTCCAGATCAGCCGCGTTGTGCCGGTGCAGATGCAGGAATTGCAGGCGCAGTTCCCCAACATGTCCGCCGAGATGCGCGGCACGATCGAGCGCTCGATGCGCGAGGAAATGTCCCGCGGCGTCAACCGGCTGCTCACGCAGATGGCGGGCGCCTGGGCCGAGCGCTTCACGGCCCGCGAGCTGCGCGAGATCGCGGCGTTCCACCGCTCGCCGGCCGGCCAGAAGCTGAGGGCGCAGCAGCAGGACCTGCAGCGCGAATTGTCCGACATCGGTCGGAACTGGGGTGAGGACATCGGCAAGCGCATCCAGCAGCGCCTGCGCCAGGACACGACGCGCAGCGCGCCACTTACCAGCTGAGCCTGCGCGGCGCCCCGACCAACCTTGCGAATCGCCTGCCACCCTGCCCGCCTGCGGCATTGCTTGGGGCTGAATAACGCAGTCTGCGACCTCGCTTTTTCGGGACGGAGGCTTTATTCAGGGGCCCTGAAAACGCTTGAGGGAGATCGGAATCCGTGAAAGCGGCCGTCATCGTCTTTCCTGCCTCGAACTGTGACCGCGACGTTGCCATGGCGCTTGAACGCGCGACCGGCAAGGCGCCCCTGATGGCCTGGCATGGCGAGGCCAACCTGCCCGACCAGCTGGACCTCATCGTGCTGCCCGGGGGCTTTTCCTATGGCGACTATCTGCGCTGCGGCGCGATGGCGGCGCACTCGCCGATCATGCGCGAGGTGATCGCGCGGGCGAAGAAGGGAACGCCGGTGCTGGGCATCTGCAACGGGTTCCAGATCCTGTGCGAGACGGGGCTTCTGCCTGGCGTCCTCATGCGCAATGCCAGCCTCAAGTTCGTGTCGCGCTCGGTTGCGATGACGGTCGAGGCCGCGAACACGATGTTTACCGCGCGCTACACGCCTGGCCAGACGATCCGCATCCCGGTCGCGCACGGCGATGGAAATTATTTCGCGGACAAGGCCACGCTCGACCGGCTCGAGGGCGAGGGACAGGTCGCCTTCCGCTATGCGCAGGGCGACAATCCCAATGGCGCAGCCCGCAACATCGCCGGCATCTTCAACGAACGGCGGACGATCATGGGCATGATGCCCCATCCTGAACGCGTCAGTGAACCGCTGCATGGCGGCACGGACGGCAAAGCCATCTTCGACAGCCTCGTGGGTGCCCTCTCGTGACCGAAGCAACGCTGACCCATGCCATCGACCACGGCCTCTCCGAGGACGAGTGGAAGCACATCCTGCGCGTCATGAACCGCGCGCCGAACCTGACCGAGCTTGGCATCTTCTCGGTCATGTGGAGCGAGCACTGCAGCTACAAGTCCTCGCGCGTGCACCTGAAGAAGCTGCCGACGAGTGCGCCCTGGGTCATCCAGGGCCCGGGCGAGAACGCGGGCGTCATCGACATCGGCGATGGCGATGCGATCATCTTCAAGATGGAAAGCCACAACCATCCCTCGTTCATCGAGCCCTACCAGGGTGCGGCGACGGGCGTGGGCGGGATCATGCGCGACGTCTTCACGATGGGCGCGCGGCCGATCGCAATGCTCAACGCGCTGCGCTTCGGCGAACCGAAGCACCCGAAGACACAGCACCTTGTGTCAGGCGTGGTGGCGGGCATTGGCGGCTATGGCAACTGCATGGGCGTGCCCACGGTCGCCGGCGAGGTGAACTTCCACAAGGCCTATAACGGCAACATCCTGGTCAATGCGATGTGCGTGGGGCTGGCCAAGACGGACAAAATCTTCAAGTCGGCGGCGAAGGGTTCAGGCAATCCGGTCGTCTATGTGGGTTCGAAGACCGGGCGCGACGGTATCCACGGCGCGACCATGGCCTCGGCCGAGTTCGATGATGCCTCGGAGGAAAAGCGTCCCACGGTGCAGGTCGGCGATCCGTTCACGGAGAAGCTGCTGCTCGAGGCGTGCCTCGAGCTGATGGCCACCGACGCCATCATCGGCATCCAGGACATGGGTGCGGCGGGGCTGACGTCGTCGTCCTGCGAAATGGCAGACAAGGGCGGGTCGGGGATCGAACTCAACCTCGACAAGGTACCCTGCCGCGAGAAGGGCATGACGCCCTATGAAATGATGCTCTCGGAAAGCCAGGAGCG
>JAGWXR010000093.1 GCA_018969785.1 Alphaproteobacteria bacterium | reverse complement strand
GTTGTCTTCACAGGCAACAAGATGCGCGACAAGGTCTTCCACTACCACACCGGCTATCCCGGCGGCATCAAGGATCGCCAGGTCGGCAAGATCCTGACGGGCAAGTTCCCCGAGCGCGTGGTCCAGAAGGCGGTCCAGCGCATGCTGCCGCGCGGTCCCCTGGGCCGTCGCCAGCTCAGCCACCTCTTCGTCTATGCGGGCCCCGCGCACAAGCAGGAAGCCCAGCAGCCCAAGACCCTGGACGTCAAGTCCATGAACGCCAAGAACACGAGGGGCTAATCCATGGCCGATGAAGTCCGTTCCTTCAGTGAAGTGAAGTCGACGCTGGTCAAGCGGCCCGCGCTCGACGCCAAGCCGGCCGCCGACGCGACGCGCAAGCGCGACGCGCAGGGCCGCTCCTACGCCACCGGTCGCCGCAAGAATGCGGTTGCGCGCGTGTGGGTGAAGCCCGGCTCCGGCAAGGTCACGATCAACAGCCGCGAGGAAGCCGTCTACTTCGCCCGCCCGGTGCTGCGCATGATCCTGCGCCAGCCGCTGGTCGTGGCAGGCCGCGAGACGCAGTTCGACGTGGTCGCAACCGTCGTCGGTGGTGGTCTCTCGGGCCAGGCCGGCGCCGTGCGCCACGGCATCGCCCGCGCGCTGGTCGCCTATGAACCCGAGCTCAAGCCCGTGCTCAAGAAGCATGGCTTCATGACCCGCGACAGCCGCATGGTGGAACGCAAGAAGTTCGGCAAGGCCAAGGCCCGCCGCAGCTTCCAGTTCTCCAAGCGCTAGCCGCGACCGAAGTTTCAGGGACATGGACAAGGGGCTGCCCGGCAACGGCGGCCCCTTTCTCTTTGGCAGCTTTGGCCCCGGGGCGGGGACAGAGAGCGGAGACAAGAATTGATCGTCACCGAACGGCTCATCCTGCGCCGCCCGACGCGGGCCGACATCCCCGACATCCATGCGATGCTCACGGACGAGGAGACACTGCGCTACTGGAGCTTCGGACCCCACAAGACGCTGGCCGAGACCGAGGCCTGGGTCATGCCCGTGATCGACGATCCTGTCGGCGCCGCCTTCGACTTCTTCATCGAGATGGACGGGCGCATCGTGGGCAAGCTCGGCTGCTGGCGTGTCCCTGAGATCGGCTTCCTGCTCCACAGGTCATGCCAGGGCAGGGGCATCGCGTCAGAGGCCCTGCGCGCCTTCATCGCCTACATGCAGGGACGGCGCGTGTGTGACCATCTCATTGCCGATGTCGACCCGGCGAACCTGCGCTCCAAGCGCCTGCTCGAGAAGCACGGCTTCCGGCATACGGGCTTCAGGAAGAATACGATCAAGACCCACATGGGCTGGTGCGACAGCGATGACTATCGATTGGATCTATGAGCACAGCGCTGGCAAGGGCCAAGTGCTTGCGGGGTCCTCCGGAATCATGCATATCCGCCGGGCCCGCGGTTTCAGCAAGTGACAGGGGTTTGAAGTGTTCGATCAGATCCTGACGCTCGCAGGCGCCAACCTCGCCTCGCCCATCGTCCTTTTCTTTGCGCTTGGCGTCGCGGCCGCCCTCGCGCGCTCCGACCTCACGGTGCCCGAAGCCTTCGCCAAGGGGCTGACGATCTACCTGATGCTCGCGATCGGCTTCAAGGGTGGGGTGGCAGTTGCGAAGAACGGCGTCACCCTCGACTTCTTGACTACAGCCGCGGCGGGCATTCTGCTCGGCGTGCTGATCCCGGTGATCGCGCATGCCATCCTCACGCGCACGCGCCTCGCCGATCCGCTGAACGCTGCCGCCGTCGCAGCGCATTATGGCTCGGTCAGCATCGTCACCTTCGTGGCGGGCACCAGCCTCCTCACATTGCTCGGCGTCGCCTATGACGGCTACATGATCGCCGTCACCGCGATCATGGAGACACCCGCCATCATCGTGGGCCTCTGGCTGGCCAATGCAAGCCTCAAGGGCGACGAGCGCGCCGGCTTCTCGGGCCAGCTCCTGCACGAGGTCTTCCTCAACGGCTCGGTCGTGCTGCTCATGGGCGCCTTCCTGATCGGCTATGTCTCGGGCGAGCCCGGCATGCAGGCCGTGAGCGCCTTCGTCGAGGCGCCCTTCAAGGGCGTGCTCTGCCTCTTCATGCTCGACATGGGCCTGCTGGCCGGCCGCAGGCTGGCCGCCGCCCGCCTGCTGACGCCGGGCCTCGTCGCCTTCGGCCTTGTGATGCCGCTGCTCTCGGCTTCGCTCGGGCTGGCCACGGCCATGGCGCTGGGCCTGTCGCCGGGCACCGGCACGCTGCTCATGACGCTGGCCGCCTCCTCGTCCTACATTGCCGTGCCTGCCGCCATGCGCATCGCGCTGCCGCAGGCCAACCCGGCGATCTACGTGACGCTTTCCCTGGCGGTAACCTTCCCCTTCAACCTGTCCGTCGGCTTGCCGTTGTACTACTTTGCCGCTTCCAACCTCCTGGGCTGAGGACCGCCATGACAGTGATGCATCCCCGCAAACGGATCGACATCTTCGTCGAGATGGCCGTGCTTCCAAAGGTCGAGGAGGCACTGACCCGCGCACAGGTGACCGGCTTCACGGTCGTGCCCTGCATCAAGGGTCGCGGCTGGAGCGGCGAATGGAGCAGCGACGAGATCGGTGACGCCGGCCGCATGGTCATGCTGACCACGATCACCCGCACCGAGGCGCTCGACGTTGTCCTTGAAAGCCTGCGCCCCGTCATGCAGCGCTGGCGCATCGTGGTCTCGGTCGCCGACGTGCAGGTCCTGCGCTCGGAGAAGTTTTGAAGCCCGCTCAGTCGCCGCAGCCACCGCCGCAGCCACCATCGCCATCGCCATCGCCATCGCCGTCGGCATCTCCCTTGCCACCCTTGTCGCAGCCCGGGCTCCCGGCAGAGTAGCCGACAGTCGAACAGCCCGAGCCGTCCTTCCCGTCCTTCCCGCCCGCCCGGCGACTGGAGCCGGACAGCATCACGAGCAGGAACAGGAGGCCGACGACACCCGCCGCGATCGCGAGAAGCGACCCGGACGACAGGAGATCGATGCTCTCGGCGCTCTCGGCTGCCAGGGCGCTGCCGCCGGCCAGCAGGGCGGGCAGGGCGATCGCCGTACCTGCGACCCTCCCGACGAGGCGTCGCGAGATCACGAGATGCGTTCGCGTGTCGACCCAGCGCTGATGCGTCGCCCCTGAAAAGCGCTTGTCCGCCGCAGGCCAGATGGCCGCGGGTGCCTCGGTCCCGAATGCGGCCCGGTAGAGCGCGAGCGTCTCGGCATACTGGTCGCGATAGCGCTGCCCTTCGGCCGGCCCGCCCTGCGTCGGCCCATGGTGCAGCGGCCGGCCGAGGATCTCGCCGCAGAGCGTGTCCCAGTAGGCGCGCGTATAGGTCAGGTGCAGGTGCCAGACCTGGTCCACCACGTCCGAGGGTGTCACATGTCCGGGCGACGTCGCGGCGAGATAGAGGAACTTGCGGTACTCCGCGATGGCCTGCTGCGTGAAGGCTCGCGTCCAGCCGTTCTCGCGGCGCAACCTGTCACTGAAATTAAGCGCCACCCCTTCGCGGTCGAGTTCCATCGCCAGCAGGCGCGACCAGAGTGCGTCGTTGAATGTCATCGGGTTCTCCTTTTGCTGTTTCACCCGGCACACAGATGGGGAGCGTTCATGATGGAAACATGAACCTGTTTCACGGCCGTAAATCCGCCGGAATCGCTTGTGGTCAGCTGGAGTTTTAGCCCCGCAGCACCGGGCGGCCGCTGTGCGGAAAGGGGCGCGAGCGCCGTGCGATCAGTCGCCCCCGCCGTCACCATCCGCGCCGGCATCCTTGTCCGATCCCTTGGAAGATCCGGCTGCGATCCCGGTCTGCGCCCCGCCAGCATTATGGTGGCGCCGGCTGCGCCGGCCACTCGCACGCCGGGTGCCGCTGAACGACAGCGCGATGAGCACGACCAGAACGGCAAAGCCGGCAATCGGCAGGGCGACGTCGAGGTCCTGGACTTCCATCCAGTAAAGCAGGTCATTCATCGTCAGGGTCTCCCTCGTCAGTTGGTCCCGCCCATGAGACGCATGCGATGATAGCACAGCAGCGCGTCTCGCGCCGCGTGCTGCGCCACAGGCGTCAGGCGCATCCCGGCATTGGCCCGGTCAGGCGGGCAGGGGCCTGGCGACACGGCCCGTCGCAAAGAAGGCGGCCGCGCCGACAAGGAACGCGATCGCCCCGACGATGAGCGCAATCGTGTAGGTGCCGGTGAAGTCGTGAACCTGCCCGAAGAGCACGAGCCCCGACGCCGTCGCCAGCGCGCCCGCCGCGGCGATCGCCCCGAAGATCGCGCTGTAATGGCCGAAGCCGAAATTGCGGCTGATGAAATAGGCGAGCAGGTCAAGCTCGGATCCCTGCTGCAGGCCGAGCAGGGCCACCGCGAGCAGGGCAATGGCCAGGTGCGGCTCCGGCAACAGCAGGATCAGGGCCCCCAGCGCCGGCACGCCGGTCATGAAGGCAGCCACCCTTGCGACCGGCAGCCGATCCAGCGCAAACCCCGTCAGCAACCGGCCCGCCATGAGCCCCATGGCATAGACGGACAGGGCAATGCCGATCGCCGCGTCGCTGAGCCCCTGGTCGCTGAGCAGCGGCGCCAGCTGTCCCATGATGCCCGAGCCCGGGATGTTGATCGCCACGAGCGCGATCGCCAGCAGCCAGAACTGCGCCCCGCGCATGGCGGCGCGCAGCGGGATCGAAGGCGCGCGCCGCTCGGCCTCTGTCGCCTCGGGAAGCTCCGAGAGCGCCAGCGCCTCGGTATCGACATGCCGCTCGTTCTTCGCGCCCCGCAGGAACCAGAGCGCCAGCGGCAGGCCGATGCCCGCCGTGATCACGGCCATGGCAACGAACCCGGCGCGCCAGCCATAGGTCGCGATCACAACCGCAAGAAGGGGCGGCACGAGCATCGCCGTGACCGAGATCCCCGACGCTGCGACCCCGAGCGCCAGCCCGCGCTGCCGGTCGAACGCCGCGATCAGCGGCCGCGTATAGGAAATGGCGCCCGTTCCCGTTCCGAAGACACCGGCCACCACCATCAGCAGCGTATAGATGAGAAAGGAACCCTCGATGCTTGCAGCCCCGAGATAGACGAGCGCAAGACCCGGTACGCAGACAAGCACGATCCGCCGATAGCCATGCCGGTCGAGCAGCCGCCCGATCACGGCCAGCGACAGCGCGCCCGCGATATAGGCAACGCCCGCCGCAAGGCTCATGTCCCCGCGGCTCCAGCCGAACTCTTCCGTGATGCGCGTGACAAACAGGCTGCTCACCAGCAGGTAGAGCGCCACGCCCGTCCCCATGCCGATGGCAACCCCGAGCACGATGCGCCAGTGGCTGCGCCATTCCGCCCGGTCGGCGGCCTCGAAGCGTGGTTTCACGCGCTCTGCCTCTCTTCGGATCCCCTGAAGCCGCCCTGATACGTCCAATTGCGAGCCATTGGCAACCGTAGAGACAGGATTGTCCGCTGCCCGTCTTTCCACGGACAAATCGCGGGATTATTCCGCGATGCGCGGCCATGTTCCCTTGACTTGCGTCCCCGCCCGCGCGACCAAAGGCACGGGCCGAAACCGTCTGCAAGCCGCCTTTGCGTTACTGGCGTTCACGTGGGACAGCACCACGGGGAAGCGCAAAAGGCGGGGTTTCGGGAAAGCCGCGCGCCTGGGCCGTCCGCTTGCGTCAACCGCAATTGAAGGAGGCATCGCATGCAAGACTACCGCGCAGCACTCAAGGCATCCGACCCCGAGATCTTCGAGACCCTCCTGGGCGAGGAGAAACGCCAGCGCGAGGGTGTGGAATTGATCCCCTCCGAGAACTACTGCTTCCCCGAGGTCTACGCCGCGCTCGGCTCGGCCTTCACCAACAAGTACGCCGAAGGCTATCCGGGCCGGCGCTACTATGGCGGGACCGAGTTCGTCGACATCATGGAGAACCTCGGCCGCGAGCGCGCCAAGGCCCTGTTCCGCGCCGAGCACGCTAACCTCCAGCCGCTCTCCGGTTCGCCGATGAACCAGGCCGTGTACCTGGGCTTCATCGAGCCGGGTTCGACCATCCTGGCCATGGACCTCAGCCACGGCGGCCACCTGACCCACGGCGCGCCCGTCTCGCACATGGGCAAGATCTATCGCTTCGTGCGCTACAAGACGAACCCTGAGAACGGCGCGATCGACTTCGACCAGCTGCGCGATGTCGCCCGCCGGGAACGCCCGAAGATGGTCATCTGCGGCTACTCGTCCTATCCGCGCGACTATGACTACAAGGACTTCAAGTCCATCGCCGACGAAGTGGGCGCCCTCACGCTGGCCGACGTCAGCCACATCGGTGGCCTGATCGCCGGCGGCGCGATGCGCAACCCGATGGACGCGGGCTTCGACTTCATGACGACGACGACACACAAGTCCATGCGCGGCCCCCGCGGCGGCCTCATCCTTTGCAAGGCGGCCCACGCCAAGGGCATCGACCAGTCGGTCTTCCCGGGCCTCCAGGGTGGCCCGCACATGAACCAGGTGGCGGCAACCGCCGTCACGATGAAGCTTGCCGCCGAGCCGGCGTTCAAGGCCTACACGCACCAGGTCCTGAAGAACGCCAAGGCGCTTGCTGCAGAACTCATGGCCGGCGGCGCGTCGCTGGTCACCGGCGGCACCGACAACCACATGCTCGTGATCGACGTGGTCAAGTCCTTCGGCATGAACGGCGCCATCGCCGAGAAGGCGCTCGACCATGCGGGCATGACCACGAACAAGCAGGTCATCCCCGACGATCCGAACCCGCCCCTGCGCCCCTCGGGCGTGCGCCTCGGCACGCCGGCTGCCACCTCGCGCGGCATGAAGGAAGGCGAGATGAAGGAAATCGCCCGCATCATGCTCGATGCGATGAAGCACCACGAGGACGCGGCGCGGCTCGCGTCCCTGCGCAACGAAACGCGCGCGCTCTGCGCCCGCTTCCCCGTCCCGGGCCTCGGCTGACGCCGGGCGACCGGCGCGGCCAGTATCGGGGACAGGATTGTCGCGGGACGGCATCAGCATCACGACGGCACGGCTCACGCTTGTGCCCTCGTCGCTACGCTGGCGCGACGCGCTCTTTGACCTGTTCAACGACCCCGATGTGGCCGACTGGCTCTTCCTGACGGGCCCGCCCACGCGCGAGCAGCTCGACCGCCGCATCGAGGCCCACACGCAGTTCTGGGCCGAGAACGGCTATGGCATGTTCGTGGCGTACGAGACGGCAACCGGCGCCTTTGTCGCCCGCGTCGGCGCGATGCTGACGCCCGCGACCGGCCGCATCGAGATCGCCTGGTCCACGACGCGCGCCGCCTGGGGGCAGGGCTATGCGACCGAGGCCACGGCCGCAGCCATCGCCTTCACCTTCGCCCATTCGACGCTGGAAACGCTCGACTGCTATCTGCGCCCCGACAACACCGCCTCGCGCCGCGTGGCCGAGAAGCTCGGCTTCCGCTATCGCGACACGCGCTACCTCTATGACAGGCCGCTGCGCTTCTACCAGCTCGCCCGACCGTCCCCGCGCACCTGAAGCGCTGGCTTCACTCGCCAATACCCTCAAGCCTGACTTGGTCTTTGTTACACGAGATACACTTTCGTCGTGTGTTTCGCATCACGACCCTGTGACACGAGAGGCACGCCCGCCACCCGACCCACGTTCGCCGGGGCAAGGTCGCTTTCGTCCATCAAGAACAATACAAGAACTTTTGCCAGCGCCGCAATGCGCCATCCCGCCGCACGATCGCGCTTCCTTCGCGTCATCGCGTCTTCGCGTGAGAATGCGGTCCACCGCCTCACGCCCTGCCACGTCGTATCAGGAGGGGTAACCACTGACCGCATCAAGCGGCCTGACCCCTTCTCGCTCGACCGGGAAAGCCTATCCTCGGCGCGGCAACGTCGGTTGACCGGCCGCGCATGTGTGAAGGGACGCAAGCGCACGCATGACACGCGTGAGGCACAGGATCCGCTGGCAGCGCGTACCCCTCAGAACCGATAGCTCAGGAAGAGGCCCGCCGTGAACTGGGTCTCCGATCCATGGATCGCCACGATCGGACTGTCCTCGGCGTCACC
>JAGWXR010000006.1 GCA_018969785.1 Alphaproteobacteria bacterium | reverse complement strand
CCCGGTCCTAGAGGACCCGATCGCCATGGACGGGATCCTGTCGATCGTCGACGGCGTTTTCCTGACGGGGTCGCCCTCGAACGTGGCACCGGATCTCTACGGCGGCCAGAAGCCCCGCGAGGGCGTCCTCCAGGACCGCCGCCGGGACAACACGACACTGCCCCTGATCCGGCACGTGATTGCAAGCGGCAAGCCCTTCCTCGCCGTCTGCAGGGGCTTTCAGGAAATGAATGTGGCCTTTGGCGGAACGCTCCACCAGCATCTCGAAGAGATTCCCGGCCGCTTCGATCACAGGGAAGACAAGTCAGCACCCCTCGACATCCAGTACGCATCCGCCCACGACATTGCGCTCGCCCCCGGAGGCTTTCTCGAGCGACTGGCAGGCAAGCCCGCGGTGCGCGTGAACTCGCTTCACGGCCAGGGCGTCGACCGTCTCGGTGAGGGCCTCGTCGTCGAGGCCACGGCACCGGATGGAACAATAGAGGCAATCAGGCCAGCCGACGCCCGTGCGTTTGCGCTGGGCGTGCAGTGGCACCCCGAGTGGAGGTTCTGGGAGGATGCCTTCTCGGCATCGATCTTCGGCGCATTCGGGGACGCTCTTGGAAAGCAGACAAATGGGGTTGGGGTAGGCAGATGAGCAGAAATCACGCGCAGTTGAAGGAGTGGCTGAAAGAACGCCGCATCACGGAAGTCGAACTCCTCGTCCCGGACATGGCCGGGATCGCTCGCGGCAAGATCCTGCCCACGAGCAAGTTCCTCTCCGGCCTCGAAAACGACACGCTGCGCCTGCCCGAGAGCGTCTTCGGCCAGATGGTGACCGGAGCCGACGCCGAAACGGACGCCCTCACCTACCAGGCGCCCGACATGATCCTCGTGCCCGACGCCGACACGATCTGCGTCGTCCCGTGGTACCGCGAGCCGACCGCTCAGGTCATCTGCGACTGTACCGACCGAACCGGAAAACCGAACCCCGTCGCCCCGCGCCAGGTTCTCAAGTCGATCCTCGCCAGGTTCAGGGAACGCAACTGGAGGCCTGTGGTCGCGCCGGAACTCGAGTTCTACCTCGCGCAGAAGAACATCGACCCCGATTATCCGCTCCTGCCGCCAGCCGGCAAGTCGGGCCGCCCGCAGACCGGCCGACAGGCCTACGCCATTGATGCCGTCAACGAATTCGATCCGATGTTCGAGGACGTCTACGACTATTGCGATGCGCAGGAGATCGGCATCGACAGCCTCATCCACGAGGAAGGCGTGGCGCAGTGCGAGATCAACTTCTATCACGGCGATCCCCTGCAGCTCGCCGACCAGTCCTTCCTCTTCAAGCGTACCGTGCGCCAGGCCGCCCTGCGCCATGACATCTACGCAACCTTCATGGCCAAGCCCTACGAGCAGGAACCCGGCAGCGCCATGCACATCCACCAGAGCGTTGTGGACGCGAGGACCGGCAAGAACCTCTTTGCCAACAAGAACGGCAAGGACACGAGGCTCTTCCTCGCCTATATCGCGGGCTTGCAGAAATACCTGCCCGCATCGATGCCCCTGATTGCCCCTTACGTGAATTCGTATCGAAGGCTGGTGCGCTACCTCTCGGCGCCCGTGAACACCCATTGGGGCCACGAGAACCGCACCGTGGGCCTGCGCGTGCCGGAGTCCGAGCAGAAGAACCGCCGCATCGAGAACCGCGTCCCCGGCGCCGACGCCAATCCCTACCTTGCCATTGCCGCGACCCTCGCCTGCGGCTACATGGGCATGACGCAGAACCTCATGCCGACAAAGCCCATGGAAGGAAACGCCTACGAGTCGATGAAGTACCAGCTTCCCCGGCACCTTCTCGACGCCATCCAGCGCTTCCGCAACTCAGCCGACATACGCGACCTGCTCGGGCCCGCTTTTGTCGACCTTTACTCCGACGTGAAAGCCTCCGAACACGATGCCTACCAGCAGGTCATCAGCCCCTGGGAACGCCAGCACCTGCTGCTGAACGTCTAGGACGGCCTGGCGATCCGCCGGAGCCGCGCAAGCGACTTGAGCCGCGCACGAACGCGCTTGCGCTTGGCCACATAGCGCCGCCCGTGCCAGCCAAGCAGCATCCCGCCGGCCAGCGACACGGCGGACGCCTGGTCGCTGGACTGGCTGTCGGCGATCATCGCCCTCAGCTGCGGGCGCGCCACGAGCACGTCATTCATCTCGCCGAGCAGGTCCTGGAGCCGGCTGACACGCTTCAGCAGCACCTTCGTGGTGCGCCTGTCCTCGATGGATTCGAAGAACTCGAGCGTGTAGCGAAGCTTCTTGAGCGCGATGCGCAAGTCGTGCAGTTCGGCGCCCTTGAGCTTTCGAGCACGTTTCAGCGCCTTCTGGCACTGTTTCAGCCGCCGCTGCGACTGCGTCGCGCCAAAGCGGCGCGCATCCGCTTCGAGGTCGCGATGGGACGAGGGATTTGACAGCCACGGCCGCTGCTGCGTGATCGAGGCAAGGTCAAGCACCAGCGCACGGAACCGGTCCGACGACAGGCAATCAAGCGCCGCGCGCCATGTCTCCTCACGCGCATGCTCCATCCGCTGTACAAGCGGGACGAACTCGTCTTCCCGCCCGAGCTGTCGCGCCACCGGCAGCGTCATCTCGGACAGAAGGATCTCCTTGTCACGACAGGCGCCAAGCGCCGAGGCAACGCGCTTCACCTCCCCGATCAGCGCAGCCTGCTGCGCGCGCTGCTCGGGTGAAAGCATCGAGAACGCGACGCGAAGCTTGCGAAGCGCAACCCGCATCTGGTGGATGCCCTCGCTCCTGTGCCCGGAGACGACGGCATCATGGTTGTTCAGCAGGTGCTTCAGGCAGCTGCCAATGATGATGGCCATCGCATCATCCGCCGTCTGCGCACCGCGCAGGTTGATCTTCGACGGGCGCCAGGGCTCGAGCGCCTCGTCCGCGGCAAGCCGGAAGCCCCGCTCGGGCTTGGACAGGAACGAGAGCGTCAGCGGCAGCCCGCGCGTCAGCACGCGCGCCGTCGACAGCAGGTCATTCATGCTGCCGCGGACCAGTTCGAATTCGACCTCGCTGATGGTGAGCGTGCGTGTCGTATCCCGCGCAAGCCGGATCTCGCCTGTGTCGATCGCCGCTTCCAGTTCAACATTGCGGGCCGGCGTGAGTACCACCCGGGTCCGGCGCGTATCGACTTCGAAGATCGGCTCAAGCGGCCTTCCCGAGAGCAGGTGCGTCACCTTCCATCGCGCCCGGCTGTCGGGAATGGAAGCAACCTCGGGCCGTGTGCCGGCAATCTCCGACTTGTACTCCGGCCGCGTCACCAGTTCGCCCGAACCAATCTTCTTCAGGGTCTGGCACTGCACATTGCCCTCGCCCCTGACCCGCAGGACATAGCCCGCACGGCGCAACGTGTGGTCGGCAGTATCGAAATAGACGGCCCGCCGCACGGCCGTGCTCGCGCTGCGATGACCCGCGTAGCTCAGGAACGGGGCAGACTGCCGCAAGGCACTGAGTGCGCCATCATCCCCGACGAACTTGAGTTCCGTTTCCTGATGCATGGGCCCCGACATCCACGGCATTGACGCGAGGATTTTCGACAGGCCATCCCCGCAACGCAAATGTCATGTTTCATTCACAAAAGCGTCATCAACCCAGCATCTGGTAGTTTACCACGGGGTATCCCCACATCCGCCAGAGTCTGTGGAAAACTCTTTGGCTAGATGCGAACCGGAATGCCACACGCCTGCAGCCGCGCCTTGGCTTGCGCGATGGAAACCTCGCCGAAGTGGAAGATCGATGCTGCAAGCACCGCGCTGGCATGCCCCGAGAGGATCCCCTCGGCCAGGTGATCGACCTGCCCCACCCCGCCGCTCGCAATGACAGGGATGCCGACCGCATCCGAAACCGCGCGGGTGAGGTCGATGTCATAACCCTCCCGCGTGCCGTCACGATCCATCGAGGTCAGCAGGATCTCGCCCGCCCCGAGCGCTTCGACTTCCCGCGCATAGGCCAGCGCATCGATCCCCGTGGCCTGCCGCCCGCCATGGGTGAAGATCTCGAACCGCCCGCCCGGCACGCGCCGGGCATCGATCGCCACCACCACAAGCTGGGACCCGAATTTCTCCGCCGCCTCGCGCACGACCTCGCGCCGCTGTACCGCGGCCGTGTTGATCGAAACCTTGTCCGCCCCGGCGAGCAGCAGGGCGCGCATGTCTTCCAGGGTCCGCACACCGCCGCCCACGGTCAGCGGCATGAAGCACACATCCGCCGTTCGCCGGATCACATCAAGGATCGCGCCCCGCTGCTCGTGGCTGGCAGTGATGTCGAGAAAGCAGAGTTCGTCCGCGCCTGCCGCATCATAGGCGCGTGCGGCCTCGACCGGATCGCCCGCATCGCGCAGGTTTTCAAACCGCACGCCCTTGACCACGCGGCCATCCTTCACGTCGAGGCAGGGTATGACGCGCACCTTCAGCATGAGGATCAGGCCTCCATCGCCGCAAGCGCCGCACGCGCATCGAGCCGCCCGTCATAGAGTGCTCGCCCGCACACCGCGCCTGCGATGTTGGGATGGTTGAGTGCCTTGAGCGCCTCGAGGTCCGCAAGCGACCCCACGCCGCCGCTGGCAATCACAGGAACCGGCGAGGCCTCTGCCACCAGCGCCGTTTCATGAAGATTGAGCCCAAGCCCCGTCCCGTCGCGGGCAATGTCGGTATAGATGATCGCGCCGATCCCGGCATCCGACAGCCGGCGCGCAAGCTCGACCGCCGTGACATCGGTGCCCGCGCCCCATCCCTGGATGGCCACACGGCCCTCGCGCGCATCGATGCCGACGACGACCCGCCCCGGAAACAGCCGCCCCGCCTCGTGCACAAGCGCCGGTTCGGTGACGGCAATCGTGCCGAGGATGACCCGGTTCACGCCAAGGCCCAGCCAGTGCTCGATGGCCGCCAGCGAGCGGATCCCCCCGCCCAGCTGCACGGGAAGCCCGCTCATCGAGAGCACGCCGCGGATAGCATCGGTGTTGACGCTGCTCCCTGCAAAGGCGCCATCAAGATCCACCACATGGATCCACGAGAAACCCTGCGCCGCAAAGAGTTGCGCCTGCTGCCCCGGATCGTCGTTGAACACGGTCGCGCTCGCCATGTCACCCCGCAGCAACCGCACGCACTTGCCACCTTTGAGGTCGATCGCCGGAAAAAGGATCATGGCCGCCACCGGATGAAATTGGCCAGCAGCGTCAGCCCGAGCGCCTGGCTCTTCTCGGGATGGAACTGGGTACCGATGATGTTGTCACGGCCGATGGCAGCGCAGATCGTCTCGCCATGCTCGCTCGTCGCAATCACATCGCGCGGATCCGAAGCGCGAAAATGATAGCTGTGCACGAAATAGGCGTGGGCCGCCTCCCCGGGCCCGAGATGGGCAAGCACCGGATGCGGCCGCACGAGCTTCAGTTCGTTCCAGCCCATGTGGGGCACTTTCAAATGCGCCTGCCCGGTCTCGATCCGTATCACCTGGCCGGAAATCCATCCCAGGCCCGCAAGACGCCCATGCTCCAGCCCCTCATCCGCGAGCAGCTGCATGCCAACGCAGATCCCGAGGAACGGCCTGCCCTTACCCCTCACGCTCTCCGCGAGCGCCGCATCAAGCCCGTCGATGCGCTTGACGCCGCGCATGCAGTCCGCGAAGGCACCAACACCCGGCAGCACGATGCGTGAAGCCGAAAGCACCGCCTCGGGCGACGAGGTGACGCTGACACGGCAATCAAGCCCGTTGTCGGCAATCGCACGCATCACGGCCTTCTCGACCGATCGCAGGTTGCCGGAGCCGTAGTCGACGATGGCGACGCACTCGGTCATGGAGACTGTCCCGCCTCCTCAGCGGCCGAGGCTTCCCTTTGTGCTCGGTACCAAGCCCGCCTGTCGCGGATCGGTCTCAAGCGCCTGCCTGAGCGCACGCGCGCACGCCTTGTAGCAGCTCTCGGCAATGTGATGGTTGTTCTCGCCGTACAGGTTCTCGATGTGCAGCGTCAACCCCGCGTTCTGCGACAGGGCCTGGAACCATTCCTTGAACAGCTCCGTATCCATCTCGCCAAGCTTCGCCCGGCTGAACGAAACTTTCCAGATGAAGTAGGGACGCCCCGACACATCGACCGCACAGCGCGTCAGCGTCTCGTCCATCGGGATCAGCGCCGATCCGAAGCGTCTGATCCCCTTCGGTTCGCCAAGCGCCTTCGCGATGGCCTGCCCGATGACGATCGCCGTATCCTCGGTGGTGTGGTGGAAATCGATATGCGTGTCGCCCTTCGCGCGCACCGTCAGGTCGATGCCCGAATGCTTGGAAAAGCTCTCAAGCATGTGGTCGAGGAAGCCGATCCCCGTGCTGATGTCGAAATTGCCGGACCCGTCAAGGTCGAGGCTCACGGAAATTTCCGTTTCCCGCGTCTTGCGTTCGACCGATGCTTTGCGCATGTAACCTTTACCTCTGGGCCGGCCGGCTCCTGCAGCCATGGCCCTTTTTCTTTGAAAAGCCCTAACAATGCGCGAAGGGAGACGCAATGCCGACGAATGACGCGACCGAGGGCCAGGGCATCTGGCGGCGGACCACGATCCTCTCGGTGCGCAAGAACGGACGCGTCGTTGTCGCAGGCGACGGCCAGGTAAGCCTGGGACCAACGGTCATGAAAGCCAACGCCCGCAAGGTCCGAAGGCTCTCCGGCGGGCGCGTGATTGCAGGCTTTGCCGGCGCCACGGCCGACGCGTTTACGCTGTTCGAGCGCCTCGAGGGCAAGCTTGAGACCTATCCCGGCAACCTCACGCGGGCCGCCGTCGAGCTCGCCAAGGACTGGCGCACCGACCGCTATCTGCGCCGTCTCGAAGCCATGCTCGCCGTCGCAGACGCCAGCGTCAGCCTGATCCTGTCCGGCACGGGCGATGTCGTCGAGCCCGAGGACGGCCTCATCGGCATCGGCTCAGGCGGCAATTTTGCCCTGGCCGCTGCCCGCGCCCTCTACCCCATGGACCTCGACGCCGAGGAAATCGCCCGTCGCTCGATGAAGATCGCCGCCGACCTCTGCGTCTACACCAACCAAGAATTCACCATCGAGACACTCTGAACCGCCATGAGCGCCCTCACCCCCCGCCAGATCGTCGTCGAGCTTGACCGCTACATCGTGGGCCAGGCGGCCGCCAAGCGCGCGGTGGCCATCGCGTTGCGCAACCGCTGGCGCCGCCAGCAGCTGCCATCAGGCCTCAAGGAAGAAGTCCTGCCGAAGAACATCCTCATGATCGGCCCCACCGGCGTGGGCAAGACCGAGATCTCCCGCAGGCTTGCACGGCTCGCCGACGCCCCCTTCCTCAAGATCGAAGCGACGAAATTCACGGAAGTGGGCTACGTCGGCCGCGATGTCGAGCAGATCATCCGCGACCTGCTCGAGATCGGCATCGCCTCGGTGCGCGCCCGCCGTCACAAGGATGTCAAGGCACGCGCCGAAAAGGCCGCCGAAGACCGCGTGCTCGACGCACTCGTGGGCACGAGCGCATCGGAATCCACGCGCGAAGCCTTCCGCACGCGGCTGCGCAACGGCGACCTCGACGACAAGGAGATCGAGCTCCAGCTCAATGAAACCGGGGGTTTCCCCGCATTCGAGATCCCCGGGATGCCCGGCGCGCAGATGGGAATGCTCAACCTCAATGACATGCTCGGAAAGGCGCTCGGCGGACGCCAGCGCCACCGCAAGATGAAGGTGGCCGACGCCTACGCGCCGCTGGTGGCCGAAGAGTCCGACCGGCTCATCGATAATGACGCCCTCGTGCAGGAAGCCATCCGCACGGTCGAGAACGACGGTATCGTCTTCCTCGACGAAATCGACAAGATCTGCGCCCGTGAAGGCGCGCAGCGCGGCGGCGGCGACGTCAGCCGCGAAGGTGTCCAGCGTGACCTCCTGCCGCTGATCGAAGGCACGACCGTCAGCACCAAGCACGGCCCCGTGAAGACCGACCACATCCTCTTCATCGCCTCGGGCGCGTTCCACCTCGCCAAGCCGTCAGACCTCCTGCCCGAGTTGCAGGGACGCCTTCCCATCCGCGTCGAGCTCCAGGCCCTGACCCGTGATGACTTCCGCCGCATCCTGACCGAACCCGAGGCAAGCCTCATCAAGCAGTACAAGGCCCTCATGGCCACCGAAGGCGTCGAGCTGGAATTCACCGATGACGGGATTGATGCCCTCGCGGATGCCGCCGCAGAGGTGAATGCCAGCGTGGAAAACATAGGCGCGCGCAGGTTGCAGACCGTCATGGAGCGAGTGCTGGAGGAAGTAAGCTTCCATGCCCCGGACAGCCGCGATGCACGCATAACGATAGATCGCACTTTCGTGCAGAGGGAAATTGGCTCATTGGCGAAGAATGCAGACCTGTCGCGCTTCATACTTTGACGCGAAAAGAAGCGGTGGCACACCCAGCAGGTGAGCGCGATGACCGCTCAAAAACGGTCTCTAAATTGTTGATAACACTCGCTTTCCAAGATCTTTCGCGCTAGCCTCAAGCTCTGGTCAGCGAGACCGGCCCTCCCATCCCCGGGGTTGCCGCGTCCGCTGGAATTGGGGACGCGGGTGAGCAAGCGAAACCTCTTCGTGAGTTTTGCCGAGAGCGACGGCGGTCATTCATATCTGGCGATGCGGTCAATGCTCGATGCGAACAGCATCGGTCATCTCCTGTTCCGCACCACGGTTGCCGACGTCCTCGACACGGTGATTGCAGGCCAGGCGAATTTCGCCGTTGTCCCCTTCTACAACTCGATCACGCACTGGGACGGCGCAACGGTGAAGGCGCTGGCCTCGGGCCAGTTCGAGATCCATGCGCAGATGTGCATGCCGGTGAGCTACGTTCTCGCCGCGCACAAGCAGTACATGAGCGAATTCGTCGAACGCTACCGCGCGCTGTCGCCGCGTGACGAAGGCAAGGCCGAACTTTCTGCCGAGCGCGCCAAGAAGATCTACACCCGCTTCCTTACCCGCATCTTCGTGAATGCACAGGCCGAGGAACAGTACCGCGGTCGCCTGATCCGCCCCGACATGGCGCAGGCGACCCTTGAGCACACGCGAAACCCGCTCAGGGTCCTCGAGGAAATCTCGCGCAACGAGCTGGTCAAGGACCTCCAGTGGGGCGCACCCCGCCACGCCCGCCCGCAGCGTGAACAGGGTTTCGGCGGCACGCCCTTCTTCGTCGAGCTCGCCGGCGCGCGTCCTGGCACCATCTCGGAACTGAATGTTCCGGCAGTGCTGATCGCATCGGGCCTTCTCGATGCGCGCCAGGACAACGATGGCTGGGACCGTCATGGCTCGGTTGGAGAGATCCTCTCGCTGCTGAAGAACCTGCTCGAGCTGCTCGACGTCTACTCCTTCGGCGCCCCCGACATGCCGGAGAACAAGACAAAGTACCTTCTCCTGTCGAAGAAGGGCACGAAGCTGCCGCAGGGCGCGCTGCTGCCCCTGCCCGAGAAATCGCAGTCGCGCACGATGGTGCTGGCACGCACGAACCATCGCGTCTCGACATCGGACCAGTGGCGCCGTCCGCTCGAGCGCATCGAAAAGCGGACAGAGACGACCGATTACGTCTTCGATCGCGCCCCGGTCCCCGTCGAGGGTACCGGTCACCCTGTCTTCCTGTTCGAAGGCGGCAAGGCACGGCCCACAGGCATGAAGGCCGTCTGGCAGTGGCCCAAGCTCTTTGGCAGCAAGCCCGGACCCGGCTCGCTGCAGGAGCGGATTGAGAAAAAGCCGGAACCCAAGCCCGACAAGGGATCAGCCGACGATCACGCACTGGTCTATCTCGGCGAGTACAAATCATGGTGCGCCCCGTCGATGGCCCACCCCGAGGGCTGCTCCTGCGCCGTCACGCCGGTCGCCTCGGAAGATCACGACGGCGGCTCTTCCGTACCCTCAATTGCCTGGTTTTCCCTCGGCGCCATTGCGGCATCAGTACTGCTGCTTGCCGGCTACTGGCTGTTTGCAGGCAACACCAACCAGGCAAGCACCGGCTCCTATCAGCCGCAAGCAATCACGCCACCCCCGCCTGCGGTGACACCGGTGACGGGCACCAGCGGATCCACGGGAAGCCCTCCGGCCCCCGGCACCTATCCGGGACTGCCCGCACCGCCCACCAGGGTAACGCCGGCCGCGCCGCCGTCATCGGCCGGGCCCATCCCGCCCTACCCGGCCTCTCCTGGTGTCGGGGAAGCCGACCGGTCACCCGCCGCCGGAAGGACACCTGCACCGACAGCGCCATCCAACCCGGTCATCGCGCAGCCAAGGCCAGTCCTGATGCATGTCGCCTTCACCGAGGCGAAGTCGAACCTCACGCGCGAGAGCTTCAACGTTCTTGCCTCGGCCGCATCCCAGTCGCTCCAGTCCAGCCGCGAAGTCAGCATTCGCATCTTTGCGGTCGGCCAGCGTGAAGCCGACGCAGGCCTCTGGCGCCGCAGGCTGAATGCGGTCCGGGACGAACTTGTCAGGCTCGGCGTGCCCGTGTCGAGGATCCGCTCCGAAGGATCGGGCCCGTTCATGCTGCGCATCCTGAAGCCCCAGTCCCAGGGGTGGCAGCGACCCGCATCGGGTTACGACAGCGCCTATGACCACAAGTCGCTCGACGATCCCTTCTCGAATGAGTGAGCAGGCCTTTCGCCTGACAGGCTTGCGGCCTCAGGCGGGCTTGCTGCGATTGCGCTTGAGATAGACGTAGATCGCCCCTCCCCCGCCATGGCGGACATGGGCACCGGCAAGGCCCGTCACCTGCCCTTTGAGGTCGCCCTCCGCAAGCCAGCGCGGGACGAGGCTGCGCAGCAGTCCACGCGTGCCATCGTGCATCCAGTTCGCCGCCCCCGTCTCGCCACCATCGCGCGCCGTACCTTTTCCGGTAACGACCAGCACGCACCTCAGGCCATTTGCATGCGCACGATGGATGAAGGTGACAAGCCGCGCATGTGCCTGCACCTGTGTCAGCCCATGGAGGTCGATCTTCGCATCAGGTTCGACCTTTCCCTCGCTGAGCCGGCGAAGGGTCGACCCGTCGAGCCGCTGCGGCGCGGCCGGCCGGCCGCGCTCAACGACCGCGGTCGCATGCGGCAGGCCCGGCGTATCTGTTTTGCGCGCGCCCGCAGATCCGCCGCCCGCCCGTGCCGGCTGCGACGGCACCGCAGGAGCGGGCTTGCGCCGCGTCCGCTTGACGGGCACCACCTCCCGGGTGACCTCCTCCCAGAGCTTGATCTCTCCCTGCGTGGGTTCGCGACGCTTCATGCCAACCGCTCAGTCGATTGCCCGGGCAAGGGGCTTGGGCAGAAGGACAAACAACCGCCCCCGGTGGGCCATCCGCCCCGCAATCTGCTCCGCGCGTGCGCCCGCGCCCCAGTAGACATCACCGCGGATCGGCCCGCGGATCGCCCCGCCCGTGTCCTGTGCGATGAAAAGCCGTCGATAGGTGGCATCAAGCGCCCCCGCAACCTCGGATGGAGCCGAAGCATCCACCCACATCGGCACGCCAAGCGCATGGAATTTCAGGTCGACCGCCAGGCTCGCTTCAGCGGTCAGCGGCACGCCTTGCGCACCATTCGCCCCCTTCGACGGATCCCCGATCGGCATCTCCTTGAAGAAGACGTACGACGCATTTTCGTTCATCAGCGCATCCGCCTGGTCCGGATTTCCCTCCAGCCAGGCACGGATGCCCTGCATCGACAGCGTCTCGCGCGGGATCTCGCCACGCTCGACGAGGATCCGCCCGATGGCCGTGTAGGCATGCCCGTTCTGCCCGTCATAGGCCGCGCGTATGTACGCACCGTTGTCCAGCTTGATCCGCCCCGAACCCTGGATCTGCAGGAAGAAAGCGCCGACCGCGTCATCCACATAGACCAGCGGCTGGCCCGCAGCACCAAGGCCACCGGCCACGATCTCGCGCCGCGGCGAAAAGGGAACCAGACGTCCGCCAACCACGCGACCGGCGACGCGTTCCCCCTTGAGGTTGGGCCGGAACTGGCCAAGGTCGACCTCGACGAGGTCCGCAGGCCTCTGGAACAGCGGTGTCCGGTATGGCCCACCCTTCTTTCGACTGCCGTTGAGCTCGGGCTCGTAATAGCCGGTGAACAGGCCGCGGTCCTCTGCACCGTTGAAGGCCTGCACGGCATCGAACCATGTTTCGAAATAGGCGCGGGCCTCGCTCTCGGAGGAAACCGGACGTTCAAGTGCGGCCCGGCACGCCGGCTGCCAGTCCCCGGCAGTCCCATAGGCCTTGTCACCACCCAGCGCATCGGTCGGTGTACGCCCGGTGATGACCCTGCAGGACGCCTGGAAAGCCGCATGCGCGTCGCGCAACCTCGCGCCACCCCAGCCATCAAGGGCTGAAAAGGAAGATATCTTGAAGACGAGGCGTGCCTCGGCACCCCGGTCGGAAGTGCCCGGTTTCTGCGAAACCGGGACACAGGCGGCAAGTGTCAGGGCGAGCGTTGCCGCTTTGACAATGCGAAGCGCGTTCATGCTGCGAGCTTATGCTACGCAGCACCCGCAGTGGCAACCACCTTCCAGTTGGGATCGGCAGACCGCGTGTCACGCGCGAACGTCCACACGTCGGTGACTTCACGCACGACCCCGGCAGCGCCTTCGACAACGGCACCGGCGGCATCACGGGTGGCCGTGATCAGTTCCGACACGAACTTCACCGTGATCTCGGACACCCGGCCGCGCAGGCGGGCGTCCTCAAGCGTCGCCGACTTCAGGCCGACAAACGCGAACTCGACGCGGTGGCCGGCCCGCTCGCGCGACGCGATGACCCCCTCGAAGCCTTCGCGGACATCATCGGCAAGCAGCGGACGCAGCGTGTCGCGATCACCATCGGCAAAAGCCTTCACGATCATTTCGTGGGCGACCTTGGCACCATCGACAAACGCATCCGGATCAAAGCCGGGATCATCGGTCCGGATGGCATTGATCCCGTCCGCCAGCGCGGAGTTCGGGTCAATCGCGTTCATGACGCTGTGTCGCTTGCGTGGTGGCGCCGCATCGCGGGCGCGCGGCAGGCTCACCACGTTGTCTTCGGCCTTCGGGCTGGCCGGGCGGCGTTGCTCGACGCTTTCGCGGCGGCTGATGGGATCGGCCGGCGGCCGCTCGTTGCCGGTGCGACGCCCAAGGACCGAATAGATGCGATAGCCGATGAAGGCCGCGATACCGGCCAGAAACAGGATTTCGATTTCCGCTGAACCCATCACACCCGCTCGATACTGTCCTGCCGGACCCCGCTGCTGACCTCGCAATGGAACCCCGCACAGGCCCTTGACCCTACAATGCCCTGCTTCCCAGGGTCCACAGAATACACCCGGCTTCCTGACGATCCGGTTCCCGGCAAGGGCAAATTTCCCGTGAACCGCACTATTGCTTGTCTCACGACCAAGAACCGTGTTAGCCACCCGCCCATAAATTGCGCGGAATTTCTGGATTTCAAGGACACCCAAGGAATGAGTGACAGTCAGACAAACGGAAACGGACAGGCAGTGGATCCCCAGGCAGCAGCCGCGGGTGCAGCCCAGATCCAGGTCTTGGCACAGTACGTTAAGGATTTGTCATTCGAGAACCCTGGCGCGCCGATGACCCTCCAGGGCCAGAAGCCGGCACTGGAAGTGGGCGTCGACGTTCAGGCGCGCGGCTTGGGCGTCGACCAGTACGAGGTGCAGATCCGCATCCGGGCCGACGCCAAGTCGGGAACCCAGACGGTCTTCGTCTGCGAGGTCGTCTACGCCGGCGTTTTCATGCTGCGCAACATCTCCGCCGAGAACATCCAGCCGGTCCTCCTGATCGAGTGTCCGCGCCAGCTGTTCCCCTTTGCCCGCCGCGTCATGGCCGATGTCACGCGCGATGGCGGTTTCCCGCCGCTGATGCTTGACCCGATCGACTTCATGAGCCTTTACCGGGCACAAATGGCCCAGCAGAAGTCCCAGACAGCAACCGCCTAGCTCTTCTTCCAGATCGCTCCCGCGCCAAGACGCTCGATCAGGGCATCATGGCGCGCGCGCTCTTCGTCAGACAGGCGCGGCGCCAGCGGCACAGGTCGTGTCTGCGCGGCCTTCCTGAGCTTTGCGGCCCCCACGGGCGAACTCGTCTTCGCAAGCAGTTCAAGCCCCGGCTGCTTCCCGCCCAGGAGCTCGAGATAGACCTGCGCCAGCAGCTCGACGTCGAGCATCGCACCATGGCCCTTCGACTTGCGCTCGTCGAGGCTGATGTTGAAGCGCCGGCACAGGGCATCCAGTGACGCCGGCGATCCCGGAAACTTCCGGCGGGCCATGAGCACAGTGTCAACGGCCCGGCCGCTCTGCAGCACCGGCCTGTCGGCCTTCGACAGTTCCATGTTGAGGAACTTGATGTCGAATTCGGCGTTGTGGATCACAAGCGGGCTGTCACCGATGAAGGCAAGGAACTCGTCCACGACATCCGCAAACAACGGCTTGTCGCGCAGGAATTCCGTCGACAGGTTGCTCACGCGCTGCGCCTCTTCCGGCACGTCACGCTGCGGGTTGAGATACGTATGATACCGCGCCCCCGTCGGCGTCCTGTTGTACAGCTCCAGGCAGCCGATCTCGATCACCCTGTGACCTTGCGAGGTCTCAAGCCCGGTGGTTTCGGTATCCAGCACGATTTCACGCATGATCAGGAAACCCAGATTTCACCCTTGCGACCGGCCAGCGCTTGGATGACCGCGTCGACCTGCGCCTCCGCGTACTCAAAACCCTGCGAGGTATCAATCACGAAATCCGCTTTTTCACGCTTGATGGCATCAGGCACCTGCTTGGCCAGGATCGCCTCGAATTTCTCTGAAGTCATTCCCGGTCGCGCCAGCACGCGCGCACGTTGTACCGCCGCAGGCGCCGATACGACGACAATCACATCAACCCGCCGTGGGCCCCCTGCTTCAAGCAGGAGCGGGATATCCAGCACCACCATGGGTTCGCCGCGCGCCGCGCAGTCCTGAAGGAACTTCGCCTGCGCCATGCCGACAAGCGGATGCACGATCCGCTCCAGGTGCCTGAGCTGCTCCGGCTGGCCCAGCACGAGGCGCGACAGGATCTCCCGGTCAATGCGCCCGTCGACATTGGCATCTGGAAACGCCGCCGTTACAGGCACGACCGCGGCCCCACCCTTCTCGTAGAGCCCGTGGACCAGCGCGTCGGAATCGCAGACTGGCACGCCCTTGCGCGCAAACATCTGCGCCGTCGCACTCTTGCCCATGCCAATCGATCCCGTCAGGCCGATGATCAGCATGCTCACCCTCCCTCCAGGAGCCCGACCAGATGGGCACGCAGCGCCGGGGTCACCCGGGGTTCAACATCAAACCATGCCCTGAAACCCGGAACCGCCTGGTGGAGGAGCATGCCAAGACCATCGACCGCCGTAAGGCCCCGCGCACGCGCCCTGGCAAGAAGCCCGGTCTCAAGCGGCCGGTAGACAATATCAACGACAACGCCCCCGGCGGGCATCGCCGCCAGGTCGAGATCAAGCGGCTGTTCACCAGCCATGCCAAGCTTGGTGGTGTTGACCAGGACCTGGCTTGAGCCCAGAGCGCTCGTCGTCGTGTCCCAGGCAACCGGCCGCACCTTCCCTCCAAAGAAAGCGGCAAGCCCCTCGGCCTTCGCCGCCGTTCGGTTGCAAAGCAGGATCTCGGAAACGCTGCGTGTCAGCAGCCCATGGATGACCGCGCGCGCCGCGCCGCCTGCCCCCAGGACCGTCACGCGCATCCCATCAAGATCACCTGCACCCGCCTCGTCCAGTGAGGCAAGAAACCCGGCGACATCCGTATTCATCGCGTGGACCCGCCCTCGTGCGAACACGAGCGTATTGGCCGCCCCACAGGCACGCGCAGCATCATCCGCCGTATCGGCCAGCCGCAGCGCCGCCTCCTTGTGCGGCAACGTGACGTTGACGCCGCGAAACCCCATGCGCGGCAGCGCCGCGACGACAGTCTCGAAATCCTCCTCGCGCACGGCCAGCGGGACATAGGCCGCATCGAGCGACAGCTTCTCGATCCAGTGGCCGTGCAGGGTGGGCGACAGGGAGTGCGCAATCGGCCACCCCAGCACACCTGCGAGTTTCGCCCTTCCCGAAATCATCAGCTTCTCACAACACCCTGGACACGAAGGAAATCGAGAAACGGCAGCAAGGGAAAGCCCTGCACCGTGAAAAGGTCACCCTCAATGCGGGAAAAGAGCTGAATGCCCCGCCCCTCCACATGATATGCGCCCACGCTGTGGACGATATCAGGCCCGGCCTTCGCCAGATAGTCATCAAGGAATTCTTCGGAAAACGCCCGCATGGTCATCCTCGCCTCGGCTACATGCCGCCAAACCACGCTGCCGCCGCGCGCAATGCTCGCCGCCGAATGAAGCACATGCGTCTTGCCCCTGAGGCGCATCAGGTGCGCACGTGCCATCTCGACGCTTCCCGGCTTTTCGAAGATCTCGCTGCCAAGGCTGAGCACCTGGTCGCTGCCGACCACCCAAGCTGTCGGCAGGCCTGCCGACACGCGACGCGCCTTCATCTCGGCCAGGCAATCGGCGATGTTTCGCCCGCCCTGCCCCTCCGCCAGCAGCCCTTCGATCAGGCTGGTCTCGTCAATCGAGGCCGGCTGGACCTCGAATGTCAGCCCCGCCGCGTCCAGCATGCGCCGGCGCGCGGCACTTTGCGAGGCAAGCACGAACATGGTCATGGAACTTTCGGCTCCACTCGGGAATGGAGGGCCAACACGGCCGCAGCCGTCTCCTCGATCGAGCGGCGCGTCACGTCGATGACGGGCCAGCCCTTGTCGGCAAACAGCTTTCGCGCCACGACCAGCTCAGCGCGAATGGCATCCAGGTCGACATAATCCGTCTCTGTCGTCTCATGCAGCGACAGAAGGCGGTTGCGCCGTATATGCAGCAGACGCTCGGGATTGACGATCAGGCCAACCACAAGCGGCCCGTCGATCGTGTGCAGTTCATCCGGCAAGGGCACGCCGGCAACAATCGGAATGTTCGCTGCCTTGATACCCCTGTTTGCCAGGTAGATGCAGGTCGGCGTCTTCGATGTACGGCTCACGCCGACCAGGACCACGTCCGCCTGGTTCAGGCTGGAAAGGCTTTGACCGTCATCATGCGCCATGGTGAAGTTGAGGGCCTCGATGCGCGCAAAGTAGCGCGCGTCAAGCTCGTGCTGCGCGCCAGGCCTGTGGCTCTCCTCAACACCGAGATAGCCCGCGAGGCTCGACATGACCGGATCAAGCACCGCCACCGACGGCATCGACAATTCCCGGCAGCGCCGTTCAAGTATCTCGCGCAGTTCGGCATTCACGATCGTGTGGAGCACAAGCCCGGGAGACGCCTCGAGCTCGAGCATCGCACGCTCGAGCTGCTTGCGATTGCGCACAAGTGGATAGAAATGCTCAAGCGGACGACCCATGTCGAACTGCGCACATGCGGCTTTCGCAACCGCATTCAGCGTCTCACCCGTCGAGTCCGACACCAGGTGAAGATGAAAATAGATGGCAACGCCGCTGTTTTTCCGCTCACTCACCTGAGGATCATTCTGTAGATGACAACTGCACAACACCGGGCATCGACCCGGGACAACCCGGAAGGAGCTTCTTCCCCAGCCGGCCACCCCTGTCTGTACACCCGCTTTCCACCGGACCCGGTCGTCCAGCCGCTCTTATCCCGACCTTTTGCATCCTCGTGCCGTACACGATTGATCCACATGGCCACCGCGCCACAGAGGTAAATGAATCCTTGCCATCGGGTTACTTTTCCCCAACCATGGAAACACTGACCCCATGGGCATCACTCTGTGGAAGACACGAGGACAGCCCCGCTATCCCAAATGTCCACACGCCCATCATCTTCCTACTTAAATCCTAACAAATATAAATGTTCTTATGAAATTAGAGATCTTCCTGTGACCCGGACGTCGATCAAACCCGTCCTCGCGGTCCTCGCGGGCCAACCCGTGACGCCGGCGCCCATCTGGCTGATGCGCCAGGCAGGCCGCTACCTGCCCGAATACCGCCAGTTGCGGGCAAAAGCAGGGGATTTCATGACCCTGTGCTTCACCCCGGCGCTCGCCGCCGAGGTAACCCTCCAGCCCATCCGCCGCTTCGGTTTCGATGCCGCGATCCTGTTCTCCGACATCCTGGTGATCCCCCACGCCCTGGGCCAGCGCCTGCACTTCGCCGAGGGCGAAGGCCCGAGGCTCGAGCGCTTCGGACCCGCCGACTTCGCCCGCATGGATCCGCACGCAGCTGGCAACGCCCTCGCCCCCATCGCCGAGACCGTGGCGCGCGTCCGGTCGGACTTGCCAGCCGGCGTCACGCTGATCGGCTTTGCCGGCGCTCCCTGGACGGTTGCCAGCTACATGGTCGCCGGCGGCAGCTCCGCCGAAACCGAGGACCTGCGCCGCTTCGCAGCGACCCACCCCGTCGAATGCGACCACCTCGTCGACACGCTCGTCGAGGCAACCACCGCCTACCTCGTGGCCCAGGTGCGCGCCGGCGCCGAGGTCTTGCAACTCTTCGAAAGCTGGGCGGCCACCATCCCAGCCCCCCTCGTGAGCCGCTACTCGGTCGACCCGATCAGGCGCATCATCGAGGCCGTGCGCCGCCAGTGCCCCGCGATGCCCTTCATCGTGTTCCCCCGCGGGGCAGGCCTCCACCTGCCACTCTACGCGGCAGCAACCGGCGCCAACGCGATCGGCGTGGATTACCAGACAAGGCTTGAGACCATTCGCCAGCATGTCCCCGCAACCATGGCAACCCAGGGCAACCTCGACCCCATGGTTCTGGCCGTCGGCGGCCCGTCGCAGGATCGCGCCATCGAGGCAATCCTCTCCGAAACACGGGGACACCCGCATATCTTCAACCTCGGACACGGCATTCGCCAGGAGACACCCGTCGAGCACGTGGCCCGCATGATCAGCCAGATAAGGACCACAAGATGAGAACGGCCGTCGTCCTTTTCAATCTCGGAGGCCCGGGCTCCCTCGCTGACGTGAAGCCCTTTCTCTTCAACCTCTTCAACGATCCGGCGATCATCCGTCTGCCGAACCCGCTGCGGTGGCTTGTGGCAAAGCTGATCTCCTCGAGGCGCGCACCCGTCGCCACCGAGATCTACAAGAAACTCGGCGGCAGCTCGCCGATCCTCGGACAGACCTACAACCAGGCCTCTGCCCTTCAGTCCGCCCTGCAGGGCAGCGACGATCACGTCGAGGTATTCGTGGCCATGCGCTACTCCTCGCCCCGCGCCGCCGACGTGGTCGAGCAGGTGCGCCGCTTCCGGCCCGACAGGATCATCCTGCTGCCGCTTTACCCGCAATTCTCAACCACCACCTCGCGCTCCTCCGTGCGCGAGTGGCAGGCCGAAGCCCGCGCCCGCAAGCTCGACGCCCCCACCTTCACGCTCTGCTGCTACGCGACCGACAGGGGCTTCGTCGACGCCTATGCCGACCTCATCCGCGAGACACTCGGCTCGGTACCACAGGGCGTGAAGTACCGCGTGCTCTTCTCGGCCCACGGGCTGCCGGAAAATGTCGTGAAGGGTGGCGACCCCTACCAGGCACAGGTCGAGCAGAGCGCGGCAGCGATTGCATCGGCCCTCGCGATCGACGGGCTTGACTGGCGCATCAGCTATCAGAGCCGTGTCGGCCCCCTGAAGTGGATCGGTCCGGCGACCGAGACCGAGATCGAGGCCGCCGGCAAGGAGGGCAAGGCGCTCGTGATCGTGCCGGTGGCCTTCGTCTCCGAGCATTCCGAAACGCTCGTCGAACTCGACATCGAGTATGCCGAAAAGGCACACGAGAGCGGTGTCCCCCACTACGCGCGCGTCCCCGCCGTCGGAACCCACCCGGCCTTCGTGGCGGGCCTCGCAGCGCTCGTGAAGGCAAACCTCGGCCGCACGGGCGTGGCCAGCGGAACCGGCAAGCGCGTCTGCCCGGGCACCTGCAGCCAGTGCGCGATGCAGGGCGCGGCGGCATGACCGACCTGCTCCAGCCGCTCTACCCCTGGCTCAAGGCCTTCCACATCATCGCGGTGATCGCATGGATGGCCGGCATGCTCTATTTGCCCCGCCTCTTCGTCTATCACTGCGAGACCAGGCCCGGCACGCCCGAGTACGACCGCTTCGTCCTGATGGAGCGCAAGCTAATGCGCATCATCATCAACCCCTCGATGGTGGCGGTCTGGGTGCTCGGACTTCTTCTGGTCGAGGCCCTCTCGGCCTGGACCAGCGGCTGGTTCCTCGCCAAGTTCACCCTCGTGATCGGCCTGTCGGGCATGCACGGCATGTTCTCGCGCTGGCGCCGCGATTTCGAACGCAACGCCAACACGCGCACGCAGCGCTTCTACCGGATCGTGAACGAGGTACCAGCCGTTCTGATGATTGTCATCGTCATCCTGGTGGTCGTGAAACCCTTCTGATTTTCGGGGCAAAAGCACGCGTTTTGCTGCCGACAACCAAACAGGAAAAATGACCCTTTCAAAGCAGGTCTGTTCTGGGGTATAAGTTCTGCGTTCTCCGAAATCGTCCGGAACGTTAACCCGAAGCCTCAGGCTTTGCGCGCAGACTCTGGCTTGGACCCCGTCCGGGCTCGCCGAACGAGAAGATGACCTCCTTATCCCTTCCGGATCCCCCTGCGCTGGCGATTGGCTCAAACCAGGGACCGACAAACCGGAACCCCTTTGCCTCAACTTCCCCTGACCAGAGAGTTTACTACCTATGTCGCTTCAAGACGTGATGAAGCTCCAGGACCTCAAGTCCAGGTCCCCGGCCGCTCTCCTTGAACTCGCCGAAGAGCTGAAGATCGAGAATGCGAGCGCGATGCGCAAGCAGGACATGATGTTCGCCATCCTCAAGCAGCTGGCCGAACAGGCTGTCGAGATCACCGGTTCCGGCGTGGTCGAGGTCCTGCCCGACGGCTTTGGTTTCCTCCGGGCGCCAGAGTCGAACTACCTGCCGGGCCCCGACGACATCTATGTCAGCCCGACCCAGATCCGCCGCTTTGCCCTGCGCACCGGGGACACCGTCGAAGGCCCGATCCGCGGACCCAAGGACGGTGAACGCTATTTCGCGCTGCTCAAGGTCAACACGGTCAACTTCGAGGATCCGGAAAAGCAGCGCCACAAGGTCCACTTCGACAACCTCACCCCGCTCTATCCCGATGAGCGGCTCAAGATGGAAATCCAGGACCCCACGCTCAAGGACCGGTCCGGCCGCGTCATCGACATCGTGGCGCCCATCGGCAAGGGCCAGCGCTGCCTCATCGTGGCGCCGCCCCGCGTCGGCAAGACCATCCTGCTGCAGAACATTGCCAAGGCGATCGCGATCAATCACCCCGAGGTCTACCTCATCGTTCTCCTGATCGACGAACGTCCGGAAGAAGTGACCGACATGCAGCGCACGGTGAAGGGCGAGGTCATCTCCTCCACCTTCGACGAACCGGCCACGCGCCACGTGCAGGTCGCCGAGATGGTGATCGAGAAGGCCAAGCGCCTCGTCGAGTACGGACGAGACGTCGTCATCCTGCTCGACAACATCACGCGCCTCGGCCGTGCCTACAACACCGTCGTCCCCTCCTCCGGCAAGGTGCTGACGGGCGGTGTCGACGCAAACGCATTGCAGCGCCCCAAGCGCTTCTTTGGCGCGGCGCGCAACGTCGAGGAAGGCGGTTCGCTGACGATCATCTCGACCGCCCTCATCGACACGGGCAGCCGAATGGACGAAGTGATCTTCGAGGAATTCAAGGGCACGGGTAACTCGGAAATCATCCTCGACCGCAAGGTCGCCGACAAGCGCGTCTTCCCTGCGATCGACATCCTCAAGTCGGGCACCCGCAAGGAAGAACTCCTCGTGGACCGCAACGTCCTGCAGAAGATGTACGTCCTGCGCCGCATCCTCAACCCGATGGGCGCGACCGACGCCATCGAGTTCCTGCTCGACAAGCTCAAGAGCACCAAGCAGAACTCGGACTTCTTCGACGCGATGAATACCTGATCGCCAGCCGGGGGTTTCCCGCGAAGGGACCCCCCGCCTCCCTGCCCTCGCGAGAGGCGTGACGCAAGCCGGCCGATTGGCTAGCATCGGCGCACCGGTCCCGAGCGGGTGCAAGGGGCCGGCTGTCGGGAGGGTTCGTCGATGCGCGCCGCTTTTGCATTCGCATTCTGGATCGCATGCCTGTGGACTGCGCAGGCCGCAGCCGCTGCCACCGTTGAAATCTCGCCCGAGCGCCAGGCCTGGCTCGAGGGGGTCTGGAGCGGACTGCCCGCCGACGTCAGCGCCGACAAGCTGTGCTCGCGCATTGCACCACCGCCGGGGGCGACAACCCTTGCCATCGAGTTCCAGCGAACCGGCGGCGTCATCTTCTACAGCGATGGCAGCGAAACCGCCTTGCGCGGCATGATTGCTGCCGCAACGGAGGAAAACGGTGTGGTCAGCCTCACGGCAAATGATACCGTTTTCCGGTTTCGTCCCGACACCGACCGCATCATGTCACGCGTCAGGTCATCCGCCTCCGTGGGCGGTGACGTCGACATGATGGTGTTCAAGCGCTGCGAACTGCCCGCCGACCGAAGCGCCATCGACATCGACGCCGACGCCATGAAGTTGCTGGCCTCCGACCTGCCAGGCGACGAGGCCTTCTTCATCGATGAGCGCATCGCACCGAAGTCCGGCGACCGTTGTGCAGTCCAGGAAACCCAGTATCTCTTTTTTGCACTGGTCGGACCGTCGCAGTTCCGGCTCAGCCGCTGGAACAGCTTCGCGGTTGCAGACAGGCTTGCCTCGAAGAAGCCCGTGAAGATCCCGCTCGATCCGATTTCAGACTGGCGGATCGAGTCCGTACACTTCGAGGGAGGAAAATACGTGGTCCGCCTCAGGGACTTCGACGACACCAAGGCCTTGCCCGAGACCATCCATGTCGAACCGCGCGCTGGCGGGATCACGATCCCGCAATGGAAGCGCTCCTACGTGCGCTGCACGGGCTTCCAGTCCCGGTCGTGATGGCAATCAGGGACGGCTTCAGCGGGCCGTGATGCCGCCATCGACGATGATCTCCGTACCGGTCATGAAGGCCGAGTCATCGCAGGCCAGGAAAGCAACCGCGCTCCCGATTTCCGTCGGCAGGCCGATGCGCCCGATCGGGTGCAGCGCGATGACCTCGGCGCGCACTTCATTGGCGCTGCCGGCACCCGCCGCCACATAGTCATCCATCACCTTCTGCCCCATCATGGTCTCGATGACGCCGGGATGGACCGAATTCACGCGGATCTTGAGGCCAAGCCGCGCACACTCGAGCGCCGCGCCCTTGGTCATGAGCCGCACGGCACCCTTCGATGCATTGTACGGCACCGCGAAGGCCGCCCCGTTGATGCCGGCCACCGACGAGATGTTGATGATCGAGCTGCCACCTGCCCACTGCCCCGCCCGCTTCGACAGCGCAGGCAGCGCCGACTTCATGCCAAGGAACACCCCCTCGACATTGACTGCCTGCATGTTGCGGAACTCCTCCAGCGTCGTCATCGGCATGGGCTTCAGGGCAAAGATGCCCGCGTTGTTCACGAGGATGTCGAGCCCGCCGAACCGCTTCTCGGCTTCCGCCACCGCAGCAAGCCAGGCCGCCTCGTCACGGACATCGTGGCGCATGTAGCCGGCCCGCCCGCCCGCCTGCACGATCGCGCTTGCTGTGTCCTGTCCGGCTTCGTCGAGAAGGTCGGTGATCAGCACGGCCGCACCCTCGGCCGCCAGCGCCTTTGCCGACGCGGCCCCGATGCCCCGCGCCCCGCCCGTGACCAGGGCAACGCGTCCCTTGAGCTTGTCCGTCATGACCTGAGCCTCCTTGCTTTTCGCCAGGGGCGCAGTCTTCAGGGCTTTGCCGTCTGCGTCAACGCTCGGGATTTGACCGGTGGCCTGAGTCCGGTCAGTCTGTGTCCGGCGCGAGAACCATGGAGAAGGCGATGTCGGACGAAACCAGGGACCAGGCGACCTACACCTCGATGCTCGAGGGAACGGCCGAGGACTGGGCGGCCATCTCTCGCCATGCCCGTCCCTTCCAGAAAGACCTGCCCAACCGGATTGTCGCGCACCTGAACCTGCTCAAGGGGGACTGCGGCGGATACCCGGTTGATCGCCTCGAGCACTCCCTGCAGACGGCGACGCGGGCCTTTCAGGCTGGCGAGGACGAGGAGTACGTCGTCTGCGCCCTGCTGCATGACATCGGCGACACCCTCGGTCCGTCCAATCATGCCGACATCGCGGCCTCCATCGTGAAACCCTACGTCTCGGAGAAGAACCACTGGATCGTCGAGCAACATGCGGTCTTCCAGGGCTACTACTTCTTCCACTTCCTCGGTCTCGATCGGAACATGCGCGACCAGTACCGCGGCCACCCCCACTTCGAGGCCACGGCCCAGTTCTGTCATCTCTACGATCAGAACTCGTTTGATCCCGGTTTCACCTCGATGCCGCTCGAGGCATTCGTGCCGATGATCGGCCGGGTGTTCGATCGACCGAAGAGATCGATCTACCTGCGCCAGCCCGCGTGAGGGTGGAAGCTGCCCTCGCTGTTACGGCACGAGCGGGATTGCAATTCGGCTAGGGCACCAGCACAAGCGAACCGGTGGTCTGCCGGCTCTCAAGCGCCCGGTGCGCGTCCGCGGCCTGCGCCAGCGGAAAGCGGCGCGGCGGCTTGATCCGGATATCCCCGCGCCGGATGAGGTCGAACAACTCGCCCGCCCCCGCGTCGAGTTCGTCGGCGGTGGTGACATAGTGCATCAGCGTCGGGCGCGTGAAGAACAGCGAACCCTTCTGCGCCAGCAGCGCGCCATCGAATGGAGGCACCGGACCGCTGGCATTGCCGAAGCTCACGAACAGGCCCAGCGGCGCGAGGCTGTCGAGCGTTGCCATGAACGTGTCGCGTCCGATCGAGTCATAGGCGACCGGCACGCCCTTGCCACCCGTGATCTCGCGCACCCGGTTCGCGATGTTTTCCCGCGCAGGCACGATGACATGGTCGCAGCCCAGGCTCCGGGCGATCTCGACCTTGCTGTCGCTCCCGACGGTGCCGATCACGCTGGCCCCCAGCCGCTTGGCCCACTGCACGGCGATCACGCCGACACCGCCGGCAGCGGCATGGAACAGGATCGTCTGCCCTGGCTTCACCGGATAGGTACGCCGCAGCAGGTAGTGGGCCGTCAGGCCCTTGAGAAGGACGGCCGCCGCGATGTCGAAGGCGATGCCCTCGGGGATCGCCACGGCACGGTCCGCCGGCACATTCGACGATTCCGCATAGGCACCGATCGGACCGCTTGCATAAACCACCCTGTCCCCAGCATTGAACCGGCTGACGCCAGGACCAACAGCTTCAACCTCACCGGCAGCCTCGAGCCCCAGCCCCGTCGGCAGGGGCAGCTTGTAGAGCCCCGTGCGATGGTAGATGTCGATGAAGTTCACGCCGATGGCACGATGGCGGACCCTCACCTCGCCGGCCTTGGGCGGGCCCGGATCGAACGTCTCAAGCTTGAGGACGTCAGGCCCGCCGGTCTGCGAGATGCGAATGGCTGCAATCATGGCTCACGCTCTCCGCGCTTGATAATCGTCTCACAAGGCCGAGCGCATCTTTACGCCGAAGGGGCCGCAGGCACGGAAGGCGCCTGCCCCGGCATCACGCGCACCTTCAGCTGCGTCTCGAGCGTCACGGGATCCGTGACCGGGAGCGAGCAGGTCTGCCCCGTGCAGACATAGACGGTCACCTTTCCATCCACGGGACCCTTGCCGGCAGCGGGATGTCCCGCTGGCAGGCTTTCGCCCGGTGCGACGTGCAGCACGATCCTGTTCAACAGGTTCGCGCGCCGGAACACATCGCGGAACGCAGCCGTGACTTGCGAGTTTCGGTCACCGAAAATGACGATCTCGAAGGCGCGCAGGAGCAGGTCGAATCCATTGTAATAGGTCGCTGCAGCAGCCGGCTGCCGGCGGGCATCGTCGGCGAACGTCTGCACGATCACGCTGTAGCGCTCGGCATGGTGCTGGTTCCCGGTCAGCCCGAGAAGCCGGGCATGCACCTCGACCATTGTCCCGTTCGCTGCGGGTGTCGCCCCGTCGAGCACGGTACGCACGCGCACAATCCCGGGTTCCGCGTCATCGGGGGTCAACGCATAGCCGCCCAGGTCGCTGCGCCAGAAATGGGTATCGAGCGCACCCACCCACTCGAGCGCCTTTTCGAGATAGGGCTTGTGGCCCGTCATCTCGTAGAGCGTCAGGGCAGCGCGCGACATCGCCGCATAATCATCGGCGAACCCGGCCACACCCGCCTGCCCGTTCCTCGACGCATGGAACAGCCGGTTGCCCGACGACATCGAGTTGGCAACGAACCAGAAAGCCTTCACGGCCGCAGCCTGCCAGTCAGCCCGGTTGAGGGCTTCCGCCGCATTGGCGATCGAGCGGATCATCATGCCGTTCCAGTCGGCAAGCACCTTGTCATCGCGAACCGGCCTGGGCCGCTGGTTGCGGGTATTCAGCAACTTCTCGCGCAGCGCATTGAGCTTCCCCTCCTGGATGGCGGGCAGCGACGGCGGCGTGCGCAGGCGATGGACGATGTTGCGTCCGTCCCAGTTGCCTTCGGGGCGGATATCGAAGACCTGCTTGAAGAGCGGCGCGTCCTTTCCGAGGGCCGCGTCGACTTCGGCCTCCGTCCAGGTGTAATAGGCCCCTTCCTTGCCGTCGATGTCCGCATCCAGCGACGAGGCAAAACCGCCGCCCTCGACCACCATGTCGCGCAGCACCCACGTCACCGTCTCTTCGATGCGCGAGCGGTAAAGCGGGTTCTTGCTGTAAAGCCAGACGGTCGTGAGAATGTCGATCATCATGGCGTTGTCGTAGAGCATCTTCTCGAAGTGCGGCACCATCCATGTCTCGTCCATGGAGTAGCGCGAGAAGCCGCCACCGAGGTGGTCGTAGATTCCCCCCTGGCAGATGTTCAGGAGCGTTGTGTCGACAGCCTGGCGGAATTGCATGTAGCCCGTGTTCGAGAACGCCCGCCACAGCAACTCGATGACAGGCACGTTCGGGAACTTAGGCGACCCCATGAGCCCGCCATGGAACACGTCTACCTGCTGGCAGAGCCGCTTCATCGCGAACTCCAGCGTCGCCGGGTCCATGGCACTGCTGGGCCTGCTGGTCTCGAACGCCCTCTGCAGGCCGGCGCGGATGGTCTGCGTGTTCTTTGAAACCTGGTCGCCGTTCTCGCGGTAGAGCCGCGCCACCTCGCGCAGCACATCCTTGAACGCAGGCTTGCCGAACATCGCTTCCTTCGGGAAGTAGGTGCCGCCCCAGTACGGATCCCCCTCCGGTGTCAGGAAGATTGTGAGCGGCCAGCCGCCTTGTTCGCCCATCATGTTGATCGATGACTGGAAGATCGTGTCGACATCCGGGCGCTCTTCCCGGTCGACCTTCACGTTGACGAACAGCTCGTTCATCATGCCGGCCGTCTCGGCATCCTCGAAGCTTTCCTTCGCCATGACGTGGCACCAGTGGCAGGCCGTATAGCCGATCGAGACGAGAATGGGCTTTCCGGACGTCTTGGCCTGCTGGAGGGCGTCGGGTCCCCAGGCCATCCAGTGGACCGGGTTGTCCTTGTGCTGCAGCAGATAGGGGCTCGACGACTGGGCGAGCAGGTTCATGGGTATGCAAGCTCCCTGAAGAGGAAAACGGAGGATCAAAAGCTGTGCTGCAACCGGCCGGCGTTCGCGCTATGGTGCGCTGCATGCGTGCAGCCGCACTCACCGTGAAGGCCAGCCCAAAGCAGAAAGCCGATTGGACGCCCGATGAAAATCACAATTGAAGTTGATTGTACACCCGCCGAAGCCCGCGCCTTCATGGGGTTGCCGGACGTCGAGCCCCTCCAGGCCGAAGTCATGGCCGAGATCCAGCGCAGGGTCATGAACGCGCTCTCGATGACCGACCCGCAACAGCTGCTGAAGACATGGGCACCATGGTCGGCACAGGGCATGGAGGCCTTCCAGACCTTCGCCAAGGCTGCCGCTGCCGGATGGGCGCCCTCCGGAACCCGGGACAAGGAACCCGAGGGACCCAAGACCAGGACCAAGGGTTAACGCCGCCCGCGCGGAACAAGAGCCCATGCCCGGATCGGATACGATCTTCGCCCTCTCTTCGGCACGTGGCAGGGCTGGCGTCAGCATCGTCCGGGTCTCCGGACCCAAGGCCGCAGACGCCCTGCAGGCGCTGACAGGCCGCAGGCCGCCTCCACCGCGGACAGCCACGCTGCGCACGCTCAGGGACATGTCGGGCGACATCATCGACCGCGCCCTCGTTCTCTGGTTCCCGGCACCCTCAAGCTTCACCGGCGAGGACACGGTCGAGTTTCACATCCACGGCAGCAGGGCCGTTATCGACGCGCTGGCCCGCACCCTCGTTTGCTGCGATGGCCTCAGGCCGGCGGACCCCGGCGAGTTCACGCGCCGCGCCTTCGACAACGGCAAGCTCGACCTCACGCAGGCTGAAGGCCTCGCCGACCTGATCGCCGCCGAGACCGCAGCCCAGCGGCGCCTGGCCTTGCGGCAGATGGAAGGTGGCCTGCGCGAGCGCGTCGACGCTTGGCGCAAGGCGCTCATTCGGGCGGGCGCCCACCTCGAAGCCTGCATCGATTTCCCCGAGGAGGAAATCCCCGAAGGCCTCGTTGAGGGCGTTGTCGCCGAGGTGGCGACACTCAGGGCCGACCTGCAGCGTCATCTCGACGCCAGCCGCAGCGGCGAGATCACGCGCGATGGCCTCGCCGTCGTCATCCTCGGCGCCCCCAATGTCGGCAAGTCCTCGCTCCTCAACGCGCTGGCGCGCCGCGACGTCGCCATCGTCTCGCCGATCCCCGGCACCACGCGCGATCCCATCGAGGTCCACCTCGACCTCGAAGGCTACGCTGTAACCTTGATCGACACCGCTGGACTGAGGGACACGGTCGACGAGATTGAAGCCGAGGGCATGCGTCGCGCACATGCGCGCGCCGCCGCCGCCGACCTTCGCCTCGCCGTGTCCGACTGTCTCGGGGACGGTATGGATTCACGTGTGACGCAGGCCATTCCGGGTGCCGACGCAATCGTGCTCAACAAGGTCGACCTGCTGGGTGCACAGGCCCCGGCACCACGCGCCGGCGATGTCCCCGTTTTCCATGTTTCGGCGCGCACGGGACAGGGCATTGAAGCGCTCGTCTCGTGGCTGACTCGCGAAGTCGTTGCACGCGCGGGCTCTGCCGAAGCCGCCCCCCTGACCAGGGCGCGCCACCGGCACGCCCTTGATGCGGTGACACGGCACCTCGCGCGCTTCCTCGACAACCATGCGCACCGCGCATCGGGCATCGACATCCTCGCAGAAGACATCCGGATGGCAGCCCGCGATCTTGGTCGCCTGACAGGCCGTATCGATGTCGAGGATTATCTCGACGTCATCTTCCGCGACTTCTGCATCGGCAAGTGACCCGGCACCCGACAGTGGCACGCGAGGTCCTGACTCACATGAAACGGACACTGATGTTCCGCACACGGACTTTGGATTCACGTGTGACACGGCGGCAATCCGCATCATCGCGACAGCCGGAATAAGATCCTGACTCACATGAAACGGGCCCGCCATTCTCCGCACACAGAGTTTTGACTCTGGCCCCCCCATGCGCTATCCGCATCCCCATGGAACACGCTCACGAACCTCGCGACTTCGACGTCATCGTCATCGGGGGAGGCCACGCCGGCAGCGAGGCCGCGGCCGCGGCCGCCCGCATGGGCGCGCGCACGGCCCTGGTGACCCACCGCATCGACACGCTTGGCGAGATGTCCTGCAATCCGGCATTCGGCGGCCTCGGCAAGGGCCACCTGGTCCGCGAGATCGACGCGCTCGACGGCCTCATGGGCCGGATGGCCGACCGGGCCGGCATCCAGTTCCGTCTTCTGAACCGCTCCAAGGGCCCGGCCGTGCGCGGCCCGAGGACCCAGGCCGACCGCAAGCTCTACCGCCGCCACATGCAGGCCGAGCTGAAATCCGTGCCGGGCCTTGCCCTGGTCGAGGCCAGCGCCGAGGACATTGACCTGGGGGCCGGCGGGGTGGCGGGTGTCGTCCTCGCCGACGGCCGCACCTTGCGCTGCCGGGCTGTCGTCCTGACCACCGGGACGTTCCTGCGCGGGCTGATCCACATCGGAGAGCGTAAAATTCCGGCGGGACGGGTAGGCGAGGCGCCCGCAACGGGCCTCTCCCTGACCCTCGAACGCCTCGGCCTGCGCCTTGGCCGCCTCAAGACCGGAACGCCTCCCCGGCTCGACGGCACTACCATCGACTGGACGGCCGTCGAGATGCAGCCCGCCGATGACCCGCCGGTGCCATTCTCCTTCCTGACCGAACGGATCACAACGCCCCAGATCGAATGCGGCATCACCCGCACCACGCCACGCACCCATGCGATCATCAACGCCAACCTTCACAGGGCGCCCATGTATTCGGGCCAGATCGAAGGCACGGGCCCGCGCTATTGCCCCTCGATTGAGGACAAGGTCGTCCGCTTTGCAGGCCGCGAGAACCATCAGATCTTCCTCGAGCCGGAGGGCCTCGACGATCCGACCGTCTACCCGAACGGCATCTCGACCTCGCTGCCTGAAGACGTGCAGCTCGACCTCCTGAAGACCATACCGGGCCTCGAAAACGTGACGATGATCCGTCCGGGATATGCCATCGAGTACGACTATGTCGATCCGCGCGAACTCAAGGCAACGCTTGAACTGCGCTGCCAGCCCGGCCTGTTCCTGGCCGGCCAGATCAACGGCACGACGGGCTACGAGGAAGCAGGCGCCCAGGGCATCGTGGCGGGCCTGAACGCCGCCTTGCTGGCGGCCGGGCAGGCGGGTCGGACCTTTGACCGCGCCTCGAGCTACATCGGCGTGATGATCGACGACCTGGTGACGAGGGGCGTGACCGAGCCTTATCGCATGTTCACCTCGCGCGCCGAGTACCGGCTGACGCTCAGGGCTGACAATGCCGACCAGCGCCTGACCCCGATGGGCCTCGACCTTGGCTGCATCGGCCCGGCCCGCCGCAAGGCCTTCGCCGACAAGCTCGAGGCGCTGGGGCAGGCGAGGGCAAGCCTGACCGACCGCAGCATCACCCCCTCAGCCGCCGAGCGTCATGGCCTCAGCCTGAACCGCGATGGCGCCCGCCGCTCGGCGCTTGAGCTTCTGTCCTACCCGCAGGCGGGCCCCGAAGCCGTCCTGCGCATCTGGCCCGAACTCGCCGGGATCCCGTCTGCCATCCTCGAGCAGCTGGCCGCCGATTCCCTCTATGCCGGCTACCTCGAGCGGCAGGAAGCCGATATCGCCGCCTTCCGGAAGGACGAAAGCCTGTCACTGCCCCCCGACCTCGACTACCGCGCGGTCGCCGGCCTTTCGGCGGAATTGGTCCAGAAACTCGAGCGCATCAGGCCCGCGACGCTGGGCCAGGCCAGCCGCATCGAGGGCATGACCCCGGCCGCTGTGACGGCAGTCCTGCTGAATGTTAGGATCCGGGCCCGTCAATCCGCGTGAGCCCGAGCGTGACCCCCTCAGAAGACTACTCAGCCCTTGACTTCGCCCGTGACCTGGGGGTCGCACGTGAAACTGTGAGTCGCTTATCCACATATGTGGATTTGTTGTGCAAAAGGAACCAGCAACTAAATTTGGTAGCCGCGTCAACTTTGCCACACGTGTGGCGCCGTCACATCCTCGACTCCGCCCAGCTGCTCGAGCACATCCCGCCCCACGCCACCACCCTGGTCGACCTCGGCAGCGGCGCCGGCTTCCCCGGAATGGTGCTCGCCATCATGCTCGCAGATCGTCCTGGCCTGAAGGTCCATCTCGTCGAGTCGATCGGCAAGAAATGCAGGTTTTTGGAGGAAGTCGCAGCCGCCACCGCAGCGCCCGTCGAGGTCCATTGCAGCAGGGCCGAAGCCCTCGCCGGCCTCAAGGCCGACGTGGTTACGGCCCGCGCCCTGGCCCCACTCGACCGCCTCCTCGAACTGGCCTCTCCCTTCTTCCGAGACGGTACAATCGGATTGTTTCTGAAAGGAAAATCGCTTCCCGCCGAATTGACCCTCGCAGCCAAATCTTGGAAACTTGATTCCACCCCCATACCGAGCCGGTCTGACCCCTCGGGTACACTATTGCGAGTGACAGGATTAACCACGTGGCGGAAGCCCAGGAAACCCTCTTGAGCCCGAGGCACGCGCGCACCGACAGGCCGCGCGTGATCGTGATTGCGAATCAGAAGGGCGGCGTTGGCAAGACCACCACGGCCATAAACCTCGGAACCGCGCTCGCCGCGGTCGGCAAGGCCATCCTCGTGATCGACGTCGATCCGCAGGGCAACGCCTCCACGGGCCTCGGCATCTCGCGGCACCAGCGCACGAAATCCGTCTACGATGTCCTGATCGGCGATGCGACCCTCGAGGAGGCCATCGTGCCCTCGGCGATCCCGGGCCTCCATGTCGTTCCCGCGACCTCCGAACTGGCCGGCGCCGAGATGGAGCTGGTCGGCGTCCCCCGCCGCTCCTTTAGGTTAAGAGACGCGCTGGACAGTTATTCACGCAGGCTCGCCCCGCCGGCCGAGGCAAGCGCCTCGACGGAAGTCTCCCGCGATGTGGCGACCCTGACCAGCTACGACTACATCCTCATCGACTGCCCGCCCTCGCTGAACCTGTTGACGATAAACGCCATGACCGCGGCGCACGGCCTGCTGGTTCCCCTGCAGTGCGAGTTCTTCGCCCTGGAAGGCCTGTCCCAGCTCCTGCGCACGATCGACCTCGTGCGCGGCAGCCTGAACCCGGGCCTCGAAATCCAGGGCGTGGTCCTGACCATGTACGACAAGCGCAACAACCTGTCCGAGCAGGTCGCCGTCGACGTCCGCCAGCACCTCGGCGAAAAGGTCTACCAGACGATCATACCGCGCAACGTGCGCATCTCCGAAGCACCCAGCCACGGCCTGCCGGCCTTGCTCTACGACCTCAAGAGCGCCGGCAGCCAGGCCTACATCAAGCTGGCGGGTGAACTCATTCAACGCGAAAAGTCTCGTAAGGCAGCATGACACAGGCAAAGAAATCAACGTTTTCGGGACTGGGCCGCGGCCTCTCTGCATTGCTGGGAGAGGTGGAGTCCGAAGTGCTTGCTGCCAGCAACAGCCAGCCCGGCCAGTCCTCCGCCGTACCCTCGGCCGCAGCTCTTCCCGGCGCCCCCGCCGAGCAGCGCGCGCCCCGCACGCTGCCCATCGCACTGCTGCGTCCCAATCCGTTCCAGCCGCGCGAGCATTTTGACCCCGAGGCGCTCGAGGAACTCGCCGCCTCGGTGCGCGACAAGGGCGTGATCCAGCCGATCATCGTGCGTCCGGTTCCCGGCCAGCCCGACGAATACCAGATCGTGGCAGGCGAGCGCCGCTGGCGCGCGGCACAGAAGGCGCGTCTGCACGAAGTGCCCGTCGTCATCAAGGCGTTGACCGACGCCGAGGCGCTCGAGGTTGCGCTGATCGAGAACATCCAGCGCGCCGACCTGAACCCGATCGAAGAAGCCCGCGGCTATCGCCAGCTGATCGATCGCTTCAACTACACCCAGGACGCCCTCGGCCAGGTGATCGGCCGCTCCCGCAGCCACATCGCCAACACGATCCGGCTGCTGCAGTTGCCCCAGGCCGTCCAGGATTACATCTACGCCGGCAAGCTGTCCGCCGGCCACGCCCGCACCCTGGTCGGCCAGCCCGACCCCGAAGCCATGGCCCGCGAACTCATCGCCGGCGGCCTCAACGTGCGCGAGGCCGAGGAAAAGGGTCGCAAGGTCAAGGGCAAGAAGAAGCGCACGATCGGCAAGGACGCCGACACCCGGGCGCTTGAACAGTCACTGGCCTCGCAGCTCGGCCTGAACGTCTCGATCGCATTCAGGGGAGAGAAGGGCGGCGAACTCAAGATTGGCTACAAGACCCTCGAGCAGCTCGACGAGATCTGCCGCCTCCTGGGCCACAACAGGTAGAACCTACGCCTTTCGCGCAGGCCTGCGGCGGGCGACATCGATCAGCGCCTGCTGCGCCATCACGGCCTCCGGAAAGCCGGTCGTCCGCGTGCGCGCTTCCGCCTCGGACAGGATGGTAAGTGCAAGCCGGATCCGCGGGCGGTCCCAGCCCGCCGCCTGCGACTGCATCTTGCCCCACATCGGGCCGGCACCCTCGATGCCCGCGGAAAGGCGCTGGAACAGCCGCAGCGTGAACCCCAGCGCCACCCCCCAGGGCAGGCCCGATTCGTTGCCTTTCGCAATCAGGGCATCGAGCCGCTTGAGGTCCCCGTCGGCGACCGCGTCGGCAATCTCGTCGCTCTCGACATCCCCGCTGCCGCCGATGACCGCCGAAACATCGGCGCGCGAAAGCGCTTCCGCGTCACCCGCCTCGCCCAGGTAAAGCAGAAGCTTGTCGAGTTCCGTCCGCAGCAGCCGACGGTCCGGTCCCAGCGCATCGACCAGATAGGCCTGCGCCTCCGGGGTGATCTTCCATCCCTGCGCGGCGAGGCTCTCCTCGACAAGGCGCGCGGTATCCGTCGCACTGTCATCGGCGCACTCGATCCCGGCCGCTTGGCGCGCACCTTCGAACAGCTTGCGCAGGCCAGAGGCTTTCGACAGTTCGCCCGCCTCCACCACGACCAGCGTGTCCCCGCTATTGCTGCCCAGGAATGACTCGAACAGCGGCGCAAGCGCATCAGCGGCGTCGCGCACCCGCACCACGCGCCGTCCGCCGAACATTGAAATCGAAGAAGCTTCATCGGCAAGCCGCGCCGGATCCCGCTTAAGCGTCTCGCCCGAAAGGTCGCTGACGCGAAACGCATCCTTCAGGTCGGGAACAACCGCGCGGGCAATGGCATCTGCCCGCTCCCGCACGAGCCCGGCATTGGCCCCATGCAGCAGCACGGCCTTCCAGGTGTCAGGCGGCTTCTTCGAAAGCTTGTCGGCGTCTTGTCCGCTGATCCGCACGGCGGCGCGTATCAGTTCCGCGAGCCGAAACGGTTCTCGAAATAAAGCCCGAGCCGCAACCGGATGTCTTCGCCCACCTCGCGTGCAGCGCGATCCTGCGCATCGCGCTCGGCCGACTGCGTGCCGAACTGCGAGTCGACAACGTTGTAGGCGGCGATCGCGCGCGCAGTACCCTTGTCGAGCACCTCGTTCGACACGGCGTCACGCAGTTCGTAGCGCGCCGTCAGCGTGTAATTGTAGCGCGTGATCTGCGTGTTCTCCTGGATGGCCAGACCTTCCTTCGTGTCGGTCAGCTGGACATTCAGGTTATAGGCAGCACCCGACGGCGTGCCCGCCGGTGTCATCGCGTCGAGCAGCTGGTTGCGCAGGTGCACGCCCTGGCGTCCCGCGATGGGCTCCACGAAAACCTGGCCGAAATAGGCGCGCATGCCGTCCGGCGTGGTACCGACCGCATAGAGCGGCTTGAACCCGCAGCCCGAAAGGCTGATGGCGGCGGCAGCCACGAGTGCGGCCTTGGCGATCCTGTTCATTTTTGCTCCGTGACGATGTTCACGATCCGGTTCGGCACGATAATGACCTTCTTGATCGCCCGTCCGTCAATGGCCTTGCGGACACCTTCCCGGGCGAGTGCCGCCTCTTCGACGGCTTTCGACGGCAGGTCCTTGGGCAAATCTATCTCATCGCGGCGCTTGCCGTCGATCTGTATTGCCAGGGTGACGCTGTCCAGCCGGGTCAGGGCAGGGTCCGCCTTGGGCCAGGGGGCATGGACCGCCATCGTCCGCGACCCCAGCCGCTGCCAGCATTCCTCGGCCAGGTGCGGAACCATGGGATTGACCAGGATGGTCAGGGCTTCAAGCGCCTCGCGCAGCACCCACTGGTCACCGCCGTCTTTCGGCGCAAATCCACCGAGCGCATTGATGAACTCGAACACGCGCGCGACCGCCTTGTTGAAGCGGAACCGCTCGAGGTCCTCGGTCACCGCCGCGATCGTCCGGTGCGTTACCTTCCGGATCTCGAGCGCCGGCGCACTCAGGGCGGCCGGGCAGGGCGTTCCCATGGGAGGCAGGCCCGGCAGGCTGTCGTCGAGCAGGCGCCAGACCCGTTGCACGAAGCGCCACGCGCCCTCGATCCCCGCCTCGCTCCACTCCGAGTCACGCTCGGGCGGCGAGTCCGACATCATGAACCAGCGGGCCGCATCCACCCCATAGGTGTCGGCGACGGCCTCGGGCGGCACCACGTTCTTCTTGGACTTCGACATCTTCTCGACGGGGCCAACCTCGACCGGAAGGCTGGTGCCGCGCTTCATCACCACGCCATCCCGCTTCTCGACCTGCTCCGGGAACAGCCACTTGCCATCGCTGTCCTTGTAGGTTTCGTGCGTGATCATCCCTTGCGTGAAAAGTCCTGCGAAGGGCTCGCTCAGGCCAGCATGCCCCGCCTTGCGCATCGCGCGCACGAAGAAGCGTGAATAGAGCAGGTGAAGGATCGCGTGTTCGATGCCGCCGATGTACTGGTCCACCGGCAGCCAGTAGTTCACCGCCTCGATATTGGTGGGTCCTTCCGCCTTGCTGTCGCAGAACCGCGCAAAATACCATGACGAGTCGACGAACGTGTCCATCGTGTCCGTTTCGCGTCGCGCGGGCTTGCCGCAGGAAGGGCAGGCCACGTGCTTCCATGTCGGATGCAGGTCCAGCGGATTTCCGGGGACATCGAACGAGGGATCGTCCGGCAGCGTCACCGGCAAGTCCTTTTCGGGGACAGGAACAGCCCCGCAGCCGGCGCAGTGGATGATGGGTATGGGACAGCCCCAGTAGCGCTGGCGGCTGATGCCCCAGTCACGCAACCGGTAGGTGATGGTCTTCTTGCCCGCGCCCTGCGCCTCAAGCCGTGCCGTCACTTCACGCTTGGCATCCTCCACGCTCAGCCCGTCGAGGAAGCCGGAATTCGCAAGCCGGCCCTCACCCGTATAGGCCTCGTCGCCAACCACGAAATTTGCGGGATCCTGCCCCTCCGGAACGACGACGGGCAGCACGGGCAGCCCGTATTTGCGCGCAAAGTCGAGGTCGCGCTGGTCATGCGCCGGGCAGCCGAAGATCGCACCCAGTCCGTACTCCATCAGCACGAAATTGGCGACATGGACCGGAAGCTCGCGCCCCGCAATGAACGGATGGCGCGCCCGCAGCCCCGTGTCGAAGCCCATCTTCTCGGCCGTCTCGATGGCGGCCGCCGAGCTGCCGATCCGCTTGCATTCGGCAATGAAGGCCGCAAGCGCAGGATTCTTCCGCGCCAGGTCCTGCGCGATGGGATGGTCGCCCGAGATCGCACAGAAGCTCGCACCGAACAGCGTGTCGGGCCGCGTGGTGAAGACTTCCAGCGATGTGTGCACGCTGTCCGTCAGCGCAAATGTCACGCGTGCGCCTTCCGACTTGCCGATCCAGTTGCGCTGCATGAGGCGCACCTTGTCCGGCCAGCGTTCCAGTGTATCGATCGCCTCGAGCAGTTCCTCGGCCATGTCCGAGATCCGCAGGAACCACTGCGTGAGCTTGCGCTGCTCGACGAGCGCGCCCGACCGCCAGCCGCGGCCATCGACGACCTGCTCGTTGGCCAGCACCGTGTTGTCGACCGGATCCCAGTTCACGCTCGACTCTTTCCGCGCGACAAGGCCAAGCCGCAGGAAATCGAGGAACATCTTCTGCTGGTGCCGGTAATAGGCCGGGTCGCAGGTCGCGAACTCGCGGCTCCAGTCAACCGACAGTCCCAGCAGCTTGAGCTGCGATTTCATCGTCTCGATGTTGGCATAGGTCCATTTCGCAGGATGGGACTTCTGCTCCATCGCCGCGTTTTCAGCCGGCATGCCGAACGCATCCCAACCCATCGGATGCAGCACGTTGAACCCCTGCGCGCGCTTGAAGCGTGCCACCACGTCGCCCATGACATAGTTCCGGCCATGGCCGATATGGATGCGCCCCGAAGGGTAGGGAAACATCTCGAGGACATAGTATTTCGGCTTCGTGCGATCGATGGTCGCCTCGAAGACCTTGGCCTCGTCCCAGGCCTTTTGCCACTTGGGCTCTGCCTCGCGGGCATTGTAGCGCGACATATGCGGGTTCCGTTGGCTTTGCGTTCAAGTCTGGTGCAGGACTGTTGACGCAAGTTTACCAGCGTTCACCCGCGATCAGGCTCGCGGCATCGGGCCGCGCCCGCGTACGCGAAGAGACCGCAGGGACGCTACTCGTCCTGGATCTTCATCGCCCGCGCCTTGTTCAGGATGATGTTCTCGAGCTTGGTGACCGTTTCCGGATCGAGCGCCGAGGAAGCTTCCCACTCGCCGGTGGGCCGCTTCACTTCCTTGAAAAGGGTCACCCGAAGCGCCTCGGCGCGAAGGCGCGTATCGAGGATCGCCACGAAGATGCGGATCCGTTCGTTGGGTGTCGAAGGTGGCACCCACCAGCCCGTCTTGATGACGCCGCCAAACGGATCGGTCTGCTCCATCGGCATGAACGCCAGCGTGTCGAGGCTCGCCCGCCACAGATAGGCGTTGACCGCAACACCCTTGCGGTCTTCGGGCCGCAGGCCCGTGCTGCCACTGCCGCCGCCAAACCAGCCGAAGATCCCCGGGTCGCCCTTCTCCGCCTTTTCGGCCGGGGCCGGCGGCGGTTCGATGTCGGCGGTCGGCTTCGGTTTCTCGGGGTCGGACCCGCAACCGGCAAGCACGGACGCAACGAAGAGCACGGAAACCAGGTGTCGTTTCATGGAGAGGGCTCGGATCGGATGGTATCGAAACTGGAACGGTCGTCGCGCGGGCGCGAGGCCCGGCGCAGAAGCTTATACGCGAACGCGAGCATGCGCAGCAATCGCGCCGCCCCTCAAATTTGCATCCGGCCGGCGGCAGGGCCGCAAGGGGGCAGGCGGGCGCCGCCCGATCCCGCCCGGCGCGCCCCGCGAGGCTCGCGCGCAGGCAGGGCCCGCCACAGTCAGGAATTGAGCGCCCTCGGCCCTGATCAAGCGCTTGACCGTATTTGCAAATTGGCGTCTCTTTGCAAGCGGGGGAACCACGCTTGGTTCTGAAGATCTGAAAGGCGCCTCATGATCCGGTACAACACGTCCCTCGCGGCCTTGGCGGTCGTTGCTCTTTCCCTGCCGTCGGCTGCGAGTGACTGGTCCTTCGATTGGGGCGGCCAGGCCAATCTGACGGGCTTCGGGATCGACCAGGACGAGGTCGCCGGCAATGACCTCGAGGATTTCGGCTTCGCAGCCGAGGGCAAGACCTGGGGACGCGTCCGGGCGGTAACCGAAAGCGGGATCGAATATGGCGTGCGTGGCCAGCTGCGCTTCCAGTCGCGCGAACACGAATTCTCCAATGACCTGATCGGTGGCGCTCCCGACGTGGTGGACGAGGCCTGGTTCTACCTTCAGACCGCCTTCGGGCGCCTGACCGTGGGCCTTGAGGACGGCGCTGCCGACGGCGCCGGCATCTATTCGCCCACCGTCTCTGACATCAACCGTCTCGACGACGCCCGCGCCTTCGCGCTGCGCAACCCGCTCGTCACGGGATATGATCCCTACACGCCCAACGGCGCTCATGTGCGCACCGACCTCAGCGCATCAGGCGACGCCTTCAAGGCCATCTATTACTCGCCGCGCCTGATCGGGGTTCAGCTGTCCGCCTCCTACACGCCTGAACTCAGCCGCGGTCTGAACGACCTGTTCAACCGCAACGACGAGATCGACCGCCAGGGTGATATCTGGGAAGTCGGCTTGAACTATCAGGGCGCCCTCAGCGCCTTCGACGTCGGCGTCTATGCCGGCTATGTGAAGGGCTACAACGAGGCAGCCTCCACCCGCACCGTCGGCATCGTCGCCGATGCGATCGGCCCGGCAGGTGCCACCGCCTTCACCTCGCTCCCCTTCACCCCGGATGACCTCGAGGAATGGGGCGCCGGCGCGCAGCTCGCATTCGAGGGATTGAAGGTTGGCGGTTCGTTCAAGGTGACCAATGTTGCCGGTGGCGCGGGCCTTGCCGACGGCGGCGCCGTGTCGGTGGGCTGCGCCGTTCTCGCCGGATGCGTATTGCCCGGCAAGAACACAACCACGTGGGGTGCAGGCGCTTCCTACGAGACCGGCCCGTGGCGCGTCGGCGCCGAATACGTGAACCTCGAGCAGGAACTGCCGGATTTTCTTGATGGCGCTGTACGCCGAAGCCTCACGCAGGACGCCGAAGCCTGGTCAGGCGCCGTCGGCTATGAATTCGACGGTAACGCGAGGATTGTGGCCGGATATCAGCAATACAACTACCAGGGACCAGGCGGCTCATGCCTTGCCGGGGCCACCCCTGTCTGTGATACGCTTGACGCAGGATTGGGTTACATCCAAACCTCTATTTCGTTCTGATTCGTAATCAAAATACGGGTGGTTGCCGATGAGACGCGTGTTCACGCTGTCCGCATTGCTGTGCACGACGATGCTTGCGGCCCCGCAGGCGTTTGCAGCCGGCGATGGCTCACTTGTCCTGAAGCTCAACGGACACGTCAGCACCGTGCTCGCCACCATCGACCAGTCCAACATGAACGGTCTCGACACCACGGCGCTCGCGATCGACTCCGGCCTCTACGCATCGGCCAGCAAGCGTCTCGATGGCGGCGGCCAGGTGGGCGCACGCGTCGCGCTCGACCTCGACTACGCGACGAACTTCGACACGGTCCTGAACGATGCCGGCGCAACAGACATCCTCGAGGAAGCGTGGCTCTATTGGGATAGCCGCATCGGCCGCTTCCAGATGGGATTGCAGGATGGCGCGGCAGACATTCTCGCCCTCAGCGTGCCCTCGGTGTCGACCAGCATCCGCGTGGACGGACCCGAGGTGTTCCTCATGGGCTTTCCCTGCAGGTCC
>JAGWXR010000092.1 GCA_018969785.1 Alphaproteobacteria bacterium | reverse complement strand
TTCTTGGCAACGCGAACGGCAGATGATGACGCTTTCACAAATCAATATGCGGGTGTTTACCCTTGGTGCATCGGCACCATGGGCAGCGACCCGCGCCATTTCCGGAGGCGTCTTCTGACCGAACCTGCCACAGGTTCTGTTCTTTGACCCCTCCCGAGTTGGCGCTCCGGAGGGGTTTTTTGTTGTCCCCTCCTGTCCGCTGGCCGGCGTCACGCAAGTGGCGCAGCGAAGCAGGCTGTAAAATGAAAGAGGTCCGGCACGGTCAACCGTGCTGGAGCAGGACGATGCATGAGCAGATCGAGACTTCAGGCGTACCCATCCGGGCGTGGACGCGCGGCGTCCCCGTTGAGGCCGAGGCGCGTCGCCAGCTCATGAACATTGCGGCCTTGCCCTTCGTGCATGGCCACGTCGCCGTGATGCCGGACGTGCATCTCGGCCGTGGCGCGACCGTGGGATCGGTGATCCCGACGAAGGGCGCCATCATTCCGGCGGCCGTGGGCGTAGACATTGGTTGCGGCATGGCAGCGGTCATGACCGACGTGACGGCCTCGCAGCTGCCCGACAGCCTTGCGGCGGTGCGTGCGGCGATCGAAGCCGTGGTGCCCGTGGGACAGGCCTCGCACCGCGAGCCCCCGCGCGCGGCCGAGAAGGCGTGGACCAGGCGTCACCGCCAGGGCTACGAGGCGATCGAGGCCCGGCATCCGAAGATCGCCGAAAAGAAGTCGGCGGCCTTGCAGATCGGCACGCTTGGCGGCGGCAACCACTTCATCGAGCTCTGCCTCGATGAAGCCGGTCGCCTGTGGGTCATGCTGCATTCCGGCTCACGCAACATCGGCAACCGCATCGGCACCTACTTCATCGCGATGGCGAAGGAAGAAGTCGAGGCCGCAGGCCTTCGCTTGCCCGATCGCGATCTTGCATGGCTGGGTGAAGGCACGCAGTCCTTCAAGGACTATGTCGAGGCAGTGGGCTGGGCGCAGGATTATGCACGCTCCAACCGCGAGGTCATGATGGCCGGCGTGCTCGACGTGTTGCGGCTGACGTGGCCGGAACTCCGTACGCTCGATGTAGCGGTGAACTGCCACCACAACTATGTCGAGCGCGAGGAGCACTTCGGCGAGCGCGTCTGGCTGACGCGCAAGGGGGCCGTGAGCGCGAGGCAGGGCGAGCTCGGGATCATCCCGGGCTCCATGGGGGCTCGCTCGTTCATCGTGCGGGGCCTCGGCAATCCGCAATCCTACCAGTCATGCTCGCATGGCGCAGGCCGCGTCATGTCCCGCACGGCCGCAAAGGAGCGCTTTACGCTCGACGAGCACATTGCTGCGACCGCCCATGTCGAGTGCCGCAAGGACAAGGGTGTCATCGACGAGACACCCATGGCCTACAAGGACATCGACGCCGTGATGGCCGCACAGGCCGACCTCGTCGAGGTTGTCCACACGTTGCGCCAGATCGTCTGCGTCAAGGGCTAGCCCGTTGCATGCATCCGGCAGGCCTCGATCAACTGAACGACTGAATGAGAAGTGAGATGACCACGAACCCGATGACGCTGCGCAGGACCTCGCTGATCCCATGGATCAGCGAGGCACGCGCCCTGCTGAAAGTGTCCTCGCCCCTGATCGCCATGCAGGTGATGCAGTTCGGCATGGTCACGGCCGATATCATCATGGTTGGCGCCCTGGGCGAGAAGCCGCTCGCCGCCGTCAGCATCGGCGCCGTCATGTATTATTTCGTATGGCTGGCAGCCTACGGGCCCGTCATGGCCATCGCCCCCGTCGTGTCGCACATCCTCGGCGCCAGTCCGGATGACACGCGTGGCGTGCGCATCGCCGTGCGCATGGGCTTGTGGGCCGCAGCCTTCGTCTCGCTGCCGCTGATGGGGCTTCTCGTGTTCTCGCACCCGGCGCTGCTGGCGCTCGGACAGCCGCCGGACATCGTCGAAATGGCCATGCCATGGATCCAGGTCGTCGCTTTCAGCCTGCCGTTCACGCTGGGCTATGGCGTGCTGCGCAATTTTGCGTCTGCCGCCGGACGCCAGGGGGTGGTGATGGCGATCGCCGCCGCCGCCCTCTTGGTCAACATCGCGCTGAACTACGTGCTCATCTTTGGCAACTTCGGCGCACCGGCGCTGGGGATCGTGGGTTCCGCCATCGCAACCGCCGGCGCCCACGCATTTTCCTTCGCCTGCATGCTGGTGCTCATGTATGCGCAGCCGTTCTTCAGGAAATTCGACCTGCTCAGGGACTTCCTGGCGCCGGACTGGGAACGCCTGCGCGAATTGTTCCGCCTCGGCGTGCCCATGGGCATGGCGATGATCTTCGAGTCCACGCTCTTCAATGCGGCCACCCTCATGATGGGCACCCTGGGTGCCACCACGCTCGCCGCGCACCAGATCGCCGTCAACATTGCAGGGCTCGCCTTCATGATCCCGCTCGGCCTGGGCTTGGGCGCGACCGTGAGGGTGGGGCTCGCCGCAGGTGCGGGCGACGCACAGGCCGCGCGGCGTGCGGGCAACACGGCGATCGCCTTGTCGGCGTTGATTGCGACCTTCTTCGCCATCATCATGGCCCTGTTCCCGGGCACGCTGGTCTCCCTCTATCTGCCGGCCGAGAGCCAGGGCGCAGAGGTCGCGCGCCTCGCCGTTGCCTATGTGATGTTTGCGGCCTTCTTCCATCTCTTCGACGCGCTGCAGGTGATGGGGCAGATGTGCCTGCGCGGCCTGAAGGACGCCAACGTCCCCATGTGGATCGCAGCCCTGAGCTACTGGTTGGTGGGCTTCCCTGTGGCCTGGGTCCTCGCCTTCTGGATGGGCTGGCAGGGAACAGGGGTCTGGACGGGCTTGACGGTAAGCCTCGCCCTTGCCGCCATCGGCATGGTCTGGCGCTTTGAATGGCTGTCGCGTGCGCGCCGCTGATCGGGTTGGGGGGACAGTATCCTTAATTCGATCAAGCGCGTGAGTGCCCCTTCATTCTGTGGAAATCATGAGACGGAGCGAAGCACCGCCCGGATCCGATCACCGCAAACCGCAATGCCGCCGCAACTCGAGAAAGTGGTCACAAGCCCCGCCATCATCCTGATGTGGGCGGGCATCCTGTTTCTGGTCGCCGTGTCGCTGCTGCGCCCGGGCTGGCATGGCCTGTTCGATGTGGTGCCCGAGGAATCGGCCCTCAAGAGGGCCGAGGGAACCCTGACATCCTTCCGCCAGCACAAGAACGAGGAAGGCCTGCGCTTTCAGCTCTCCGGCAGCAGTGACTATTTCGTGCTCTCGGCTTATGCCGGGGCCGAACCCGCCATCCGCCGTTCGCTGCCCGGAGCCCGCTTTGCGGTCCTCTACGACCCGGCCCGCCAGAAGACCCCCTTGTGGACAAAGCGGCCCTCCTACGTTGCCTATGTCGTGTTCGTCGACGGCTCGCCGGTCCGCCCCTACCGGCTGGTGGCGGCCGAGGCCGCGCGCGACTTCGCCTGGGCCCCGCTGGCCGGGGGCTTCGCGGCCGCAGCCGGCGTCGGCCTGCTACTCTGGGCAGGCTGGGTTCGCTTCAGGCGGGGACAAACCCGGCCGAATTCGGCCATAGGCACCCGCGAGGCGGGTTAAACCGCCGCGCCCCTCGCACAACCCCTTGTATCCGGCCCGGGTTTCTGGCTATTTCCCGCGCCTTGATTGAACGGCCGGGCGGGGCATGCCCAGGCGGTTCTGAAGCCCGAAGCCAGGTCTGGCCGAGGGCGAACGAGTTCCAGCATAAGGAGACCGAAATGCCCAAGTTGAAGACAAAATCAGGCGCGAAGAAGCGCTTCAAGATGACGGCCACCGGAAAGGTCAAGCATGGCGGCGTGATGAAGCGCCACCGCCTGATCCGCCGCAGTTCCAAGCGCAAGATGCACGCACGCGGAACCTTCGTTCTCTCCGAGAGCGATACGCCGCGCGTAAAGCTCTGGATGCCCTATAACCGGTAAGGACCAACATCGATGTCACGTGCACCTCGCGCGGTTCCAAGCCGCGCCCGCCGCAAGAAAGTTCTCGCCCAGGCCAAGGGTTTCCGCGGTCGCCGCAAGAACAATATCACCACCGCCAACGCAGCCGTCGACAAGTCAGGCCAGCACGCCTACATCGGCCGCAAGCTGCGCAAGCGCAATTTCCGCGCCCTCTGGATCCAGCGCATCAACGCCGCCGTCCGCGAGCACGGCCTGACCTATGGCCGATTTATCAGCGGTCTCGGGAAGGCGGGGATCGCGGTCGACCGCAAGATCCTGGCCGACCTCGCCGTTCGCGAGCCCGAGGCCTTCAAAGCCCTGGTTACCCAGGCAGCCAGCGCGGCGAAGTAGGGCTGTTCTCAGGTCCAGTTCGTTTCGCCGTTCTCACCCCGCAATGACGCCCGGCGGTCCGCTTTTCGCGGACCGCTGCGCCCATACGGGATAGAACTTTGGGACACGAATCGGAACGACGGCCATGCAGAACCTTGAAACGACCGAGCGCGACGCGCTCACCCGCATCGATGCCGCTCTCGACGAGGGCGCGCTCGAGGCCATCCGCATCGAACTTCTGGGCAAGAAGGGCTCGATCAGCGAGCTGCTGAAGGGGCTGGGCGCGCTCAGCCCCGACGAACGCAAGACGTTCGGCGCGCAGGTCAACGCCATGCGCGACCGCGTGTCGGCGCGTCTGGCTGACCGAAAGACTCAGCTCGGCGACATGGCGATGGAGGCAAGGCTCGCGTCAGAGCGCGTTGACGTCACGCTCTCGCCGCGCCCGGAATTGTCGGGCCGCATCCATCCGGTCTCCCAGATCCTCGACGAGGCCATCGCGATCTTCGCCGACATGGGCTTCTCGATCGCCGAAGGTCCCGATATCGAGCTCGACGACTACAACTTCACAAGGCTCAACATTCCGCCCGAGCATCCGGCGCGGCAGATGCACGACACCTTCTACCTCAAGCCAAAGCCCGATGGCTCGCGCCACCTCCTGCGCACGCATACCTCGCCCGTTCAGGTGCGCACGATGCTGGCCCAGAAGCCCCCGATCCGCATCATCGTGCCGGGCCGCGTCTACCGCATGGACAGCGACCAGACCCACACGCCCATGTTCCACCAGATCGAGGGTCTCGTCATCGACGAGAGCGCGCACATGGGGCACCTGAAGTGGATCCTCGAGGAATTCTGCCGCGCCCTTTTCGAGGTCCCGAAGGTGGAGATGCGCCTGCGGCCCTCCCATTTCCCGTTCACCGAGCCCTCCGCCGAGGTCGACATACGCTGCGATCGCTCCGGCGCCGAGATCAAGCTCGGGCAGGGCAATGACTGGCTCGAGATCCTGGGCTGCGGCATGGTCCACCCGAAGGTGATCGAGATGTGCGGTCACGATCCGGCAAAGTACCAGGGCTTCGCCTGGGGCATGGGCCTCGACCGCCTCGCGATGCTCAAATACGGCGCGCCCGACCTGCGCGCATTCTTCGATGCCGACATCCGCTGGCTGAAGCACTACGGCTTCGCGGCGCTTGATGTGCCCTCGCTTGCCGGAGGTCTCAGCCGATGAAATTCACCCTCTCCTGGCTCAGGGACCACCTCGACACGGACGCCTCCGTCGAGAAGATCGCGGACACGCTCACCCATATCGGCCTCGAGGTCGAAAGCGTCCAGGACAAGGCGAAGGCGCTCGCGCCCTTCACCGTGGCCTATGTCGTGTCGGCCGAGAAGCATCCCAACGCCGACAAGCTGCGTGTCTGCATCGTCGATACCGGTACCGAAAAGCTTCAGGTCGTCTGCGGCGCGCCGAATGCCCGCACCGGCATGAAGGGCGTCTTCGCGCGCTCGGGGACCGTGATCCCCGCAACGGGCCTTGAGCTCAAGAAGTCATCGATCCGCGGCGTGGAATCCAACGGCATGCTCTGCTCCGAGCGCGAGATGGGCCTCAGCGAAGAGCACGACGGAATCATCGACCTCCCCGAGGACGCACCCGTCGGCAAGCCGTTCGCCGAGATCCTCGGCCTCAACGATCCCGTCATCGAGATCAAGCTGACGCCGAACCGGCCGGATTGCACCGGCGTGCGCGGCATCGCGCGTGACCTCGCGGCCGCCGGCCTCGGTCGCCTCAAGCACGAACAGCCAATCAACATTGCCGCGCGCTTCAACAACTCCGTGCAGATCGGACTGCGTTTCGACCAGGCGGCGCGCCATGCCTGTCCGGTGTTTGCCGGGCGTCTCGTGCGCGGCGTCAAGAACGGCCCATCGCCCGAGTGGCTGCAGCAGCGCCTCAGGGCCGTTGGCCTGCGCCCGATTTCGACGCTGGTCGACATCACAAACCTGATCTCGCTCGACCGCGCGCGCCCGCTTCACGTCTATGACGCCGACAGGCTCAAGGGCGAAATCCACGCCCGTCTCGCGCAGCCCGGCGAAACCCTGCTGGCCCTCGACGGCAAGACCTACACGCTTGACGCCGAAATGTGCGTCATCGCCGACGACAGCGGCGTGCTCGGCCTCGGCGGTGTGATGGGGGGTGAAAGCACCGGCGTGACCGAGACGACCACCAATGTGTTCATCGAGAGCGCCTGGTTCGATCCCGTGCGCACCGCGCGCACCGGCCGCGAACTCGGTATCAACTCTGACGCCCGCTACCGCTTCGAGCGCGGCGTCGATCCGGACTACGTAGCCGGCGGTCTCGACCTCGCCACGAAGATGGTGCTCGACCTGTGCGGCGGCGAACCCAGCGACCTGACCGTTGCCGGTCGCGCTCCAGATACCCGGCGCGAGATCACCTTCGACCCCGCGCTCGTCGAGAAACTCTGCGGCGTGAAGATGCACCAGGCCGAGGCCATGGGCATTCTCGATCGCCTCGGCTTCAAGGCCACCGTCGGCACGCGCGTGACCGTGCCGGGATGGCGCCCTGACATCCACGGCCCCGCCGACCTCGTGGAAGAGGTCATCCGCATCCACGGTCTCGACAAGGTACCTTCCACGCCGCTGCCGCGTGCCGCCGTCGTGCCGCAACCGGTCCTGACGCCGATGCAGAAGCGCGTGCGCGCCGCGCGCCGCACGCTCGCTGCGCGCGGCTTGTCCGAAGCCATGACCTGGTCCTTCGTTTCCCAGGCGCAAGCTGCGCTGTTCGGCGGCGTGGCGGAAGCTCTCGTGCTCGCAAACCCGATATCGGCCGACCTCGACGCCATGCGTCCCAGTGTTCTGCCCGGCCTTCTGGCCGCCCTGCAGCGCAACGCCGCACGCGGCCAGAAGGATCTTGCTCTCTTCGAGGTAGGCCCCCAGTTCCACGGACCCGATCCCGGCCAGCAGACAACGGCCGCAACCGGTGTTCGCACGGGCGCTGGTCCGCGCCACTGGTCGAAGCATCAGTGGGCAGCCGACGTGTTCCAGGCAAAGGCAGACGTATTTGCCATTCTGGAAGCTTGCGGCTTGGCGCCTGAAAGCGTGCAGGTCTCGACCGACGCGCCCGGCTGGTATCATCCCGGCCGCTCTGGCGTGCTGAGGCTTGGCCCCAAGACGGTCCTTGCGCATTTCGGCGAACTGCACCCGCGCGTGCTGAAGGCCTTCGACCTTCAGGGCCCGGTTGCGGCCTTCGAGGTCGTGCTCGAGGCGCTGCCGGCTGCAAAGGCAAAGCCGACCAAGACAAAGCCGCGTCTTGAGGTGTCCGACTTCCAGGCCGTCGAGCGCGACTTTGCGTTCCTGCTCAAGTCATCTGTGGCAGCCGCTGATGTGGTGAAGGCAGCGGCAACGGCTGACCGCGCACTGATCGAAAGCGTCACCGTGTTCGATATCTATGAGGGCAAGGGCGTCGAGCCGGGCCACAAGTCGCTCGCCATCAGTGTCCGCCTTCAGCCGAAGGACCGCACGCTGTCGGATGCCGATATAGAGGCCGTCTCGGCCAAGGTCGTGGCGGCCGTCACCAAGGCATGCGGTGCAACCCTGCGGGGTTGAGCCGCGTCACTCGGCTGAAGCGAGTTTGGACAATGATGCCCAATCCTGCGGAAGCCGGGTTACGCTCTGGATCTTGCAGTCCACATCTTCGCCGGGCCACCTCCGGTCGGAAAAGACCATGCGGTCACCGGCACGCACACAAGTGCCCGGGCTGCTGAGGTCGGCGACCTGGGTCCATTTCGTGTAGTGGCATCGGCCAGCAAAGGTGACCTGGAATTTTCTGGCATGAGCCGTGATCGTCACGGAATTCTCGTCCAAGCCTGACCATCGCTTGATCCGGTCAGGTCGCACGCACGGCGGCGAACTGTCTTTTGTATCGGTGATCGAGGCCTCGGTAGCCAGGGCAAGGCTGTGGCTGGCAAGCAAGATGGGCATGGCGACCGCCATGCA